>JBIIYJ010000523.1:0-2734 GCA_044346855.1 Kiritimatiellia bacterium | reverse complement strand
GATGTCGGGGTCCTGGCGCAGGATATGGCGCAGCGCCGTGGCGAAGGTGAGCCCGATCTCCTGGCGGACATGGATCTGGTTGATCCCCGCCATTTCATATTCGATCGGATCCTCGACCGTGATGATACGGTCTTCAACCGTGTTGATCTCGTGTAAAAATGCGTAGAGGGAGGTCGACTTGCCCGAGCCGGTGGGGCCGGTGACCAGCAGGATGCCGTTGGGGCGGCGGATCATCTTCTCGATCAGCGCCTTGTCCCGCGGATTGAAGCCCAGTTCCTCCAGGCCGATGTGCTCCTTGCCGCGCAGGAGCAGGCGGAGGGAGACGCTCTCGCCGTAAACCGTGGGCATCGTGGAGACGCGGATGTCGATGTCCTCGCCCCGGATGCGCAGGCCGATGCGGCCGTCCTGGGGCATGCGCTTCTCGGCGATGTCCATGTTGGCCATGACCTTGATGCGCGAGAGGATCGCAGCCTGGAAGCGGGTCAGCTGCGGGGGCAGGGGCGTGGCGTGGAGCACGCCGTCGATCCGGTAGCGGATGCGCAGCTCGTTCTCCATGGGCTCGAAGTGGATGTCCGTCGCCCGCTCCTGGTAGGCTTCCCAGATGATCTGGTTCACGAACTTGACGATCGAGGCTTCCGAATCGTCCTCGTTCAGCTCGGTCTTGAACTTGACCGCGTCGTCCTCGACCTCGATGCGGTTGTCCTGCATCAGCTGTTCGACGGTCTCGGCGCCGACGCCGTAACGCTTCTTGGCCGTCCGGGCGATATCCGGCGCCGTCGCCAGAACCAGCTTGATCCGCATGCCCGAGGCCAGGCGCAGCGCGTCCGTGAGCCCGGGGGAGAACGGGTCGCTCGCGGCGACGATCAGGACGCCGTTCTCAATCGCAACCGGCAGGACGTTGTGCTGGAAAACGGCCTTGGTGGGCAGCTTCTCGAGAACCGTGGTCTCGATGGTGCCGGCATCCAGCTCCCGGTACGTAAGCGAAAGGGCGCCGGCCAGCGCCGTCAGGTACTGCGGCTCGGAGGCCAGTCCCTCGGCCACGACCGTGGCCGTGATGCCCTGGCCGGATTGCGCGCTTTTCTCAAGAAGAGCCGTAATCTGTTCGGGTTTGAACAAAGCGGTTTTCGCAAGAATGCCGGCCAGACTGGAGGGAACTCTCATAACAAATAAGTATAGATTTTTACAGTGAACGAATCAATCTTTTTTCCACTACCCAGCTATTCGCCATCCCCATCCGCTATCCGCTATTAGCTATCAGCTATTCTTCACGAAAAGCGGGGCGGCATCGAGGATGTGGGGCGGGGGGGAGCAGGCGAGGTCCGGGCCCAGTTCGTCGAGCGCGTCGCAGGCGAGGCGGAACAGTTCGCCGTGGCCCGGTGTCAGCGCGGCGGTGACGGGTTTGCACAGCGTGAAGCAGAGGGCGGCCTTGGCTTCCTCGAGCGTGTCGACCGGCGCATACCAGCACTTGGCCCATTTCTTCGGTTCGTCCTTGGTCAGGGGGCGGCGCGCCAGCGCCTTGAGGGCCAGCACGGTGACGCCCTTCTCCACGGCGCGGGCGACTGCGCCCGGACCGAAATGGCCGCGGGTCCAGCAGGCGTAATTGACCGGGAAGAGCATGCTGTCGAAGGGGTAGGCGTCGAGCAGGCGGAACGCCTCCTCCTCGGAATGCGCCGAGAAGCCCAAGTGGCGCACAAGGCCTTTTTCCCTGGCGCGGATCAGCGCCTTGAGCGCGCCGTTTTCCGCCAGGATTCGGTCCGTCTGCTCGGGCTTGGTCACCCCGTGCAGCTGGTAAAGGTCGAAGCGGTCGGTTTTCAGCTTCTTCAGCGACGCTTCCAGCTCGGCCTCCGCCTTGGCCCCGTCCCGCTCAGCCGTTTTGCAGGCCAGGAAGACGCGGTCGCGGTACGGCTGCAGGGCGGGCCCCAGCCGCTCCTCGGCGTTGCCGTAGGTGGGCGCCACGTCGAAATAGTTGATGCCCCGGTCGACGGCCCAGCCGGTCAGGCGGGCGGCCTCGGCGGGGGTTTCATTCATCACCAGGATGCCGCCGAATCCAAGGACGGAGAGGCGCTCCCCGGCTTTGCCGTAGGGTCGTGTGATCATGGCGGGGACTCCTGTTCGTCGGGCGTCCAGTCGGGGACGATGGCGAACCGCTTCCGCAGCGCCGCCACCAGGCCGGCGTCGTCCTCCGGCTCGGCCTCCACGATGTTGTAGTAACGTCCGAAAGAGTTGATGTTGTGGGAGTCGGAATTGCACAGCAGCTGGAGGTCGAGGCGCGTTGCGACCTCCCGGATCCTGGCGGCCGCGGCCACGGGCGTGTTGCAGGAGCGCAGCTCGATGGCGTCGGGCAGGTGGCCGGCCAGCTCCGGGCCGATGCCGTCATGGTAGCGGAAGGGATGGGCCAGGAAGAGGAAGCCGCCCGCCTGCTTCACATGCTCGTGCAGCCGGAAATAGGTCCAGCGCTCGTTCATCAACCGGTCGTCCTGCAGGCCCACCACCACCCAGTCCTCGCCCTCGATGTTCAGCTCGATGCCGCCGAAGATGCGGAACGGGGTGTAGAGGGCGTTCAGCCGGATCAGGTTCGCCTGCGGGGCCAGCGTGGCGTGGTCGGTAAAGACCATGGCGTCGAGCCCGGCCGCGATGGCCGCCTCGACCTGTTCGGTCTCGGTGTTTTTTCCGCAGCGCGAGCGTTCGCTGCAGTGGACGTGCAGATCGATCTTCATGATGGGGAAAGTGTAAG
>JBIIYJ010000027.1:0-29533 GCA_044346855.1 Kiritimatiellia bacterium | reverse complement strand
AGGCGGGCCATTTCAGGTTTGATGAATTCCCGCCAGAGAGCGGGCCCCATGATCAGCCCGCGCTGGGACCCCCAGTCGTCACCGAAATAGACGGCGTCGATGTCATACTTTAACGCCTCCTGAACCTGGGCAAGCTGGAAGTCGCCGATGGCCCCGAGGAGTTCGTGGGCGAAAGCGGGGTTCTCGATGAAGTCCATCATCAGCGATTCCATGCCCCGCAGGGTCCACGCCCGCTCGAACATGGAAAACCCGATGGAGAAAACCCGGTACCGTTGGCCGTTGTCCCGGTCGATCGTCTCCTGCATCCGCCCGAAAATGGCCGGGTCGATGGGATCCGGGAAGGAATAGCCCGCCAGGGTGGGCTCCGGAAGAACCTGGCCCTTGACGTTGCCGATGTCCTTGTCGCGGCTCCGGTCCCAGACCACCCCGAACGGATCGCGAACGCACTCGTCGCCGATGTCCACGGTGGTGAAAATGCCGGATCCCAGCCCAAGCAGGTGATTCCCCCCCGTGGCCGGCTCCAGGCTGCCATAGAAAGCCTTCAGCTTCTGGACCGCCTCCAGCGTGAAACCGAAATTCCAGGGCACATAGGGCGGCCGCCGCCCCTCCAGGACAAGTGAAATCACCTCGCGCTTGGTCACGGCCTCTCTCCTGCGTTGCTTCCTGCCAGAATAGCCGCTATGACCTGTTCCAAACAATAAAAAAGCCTGACACCGAAGTATCAGGCTTTTATGCTGAGTTTATTGCCCTCCAGCAGGGCGCCCCCTTTGGCCAGTAGGACTCTCGGCTAATATTCCTCTTTGAGGATGCCGAGCTCTTGTCAAACCAACCGCGGGTCACCCAATGTATAAGCATGAGGTGTGCCAAGTGCCCAAAACCGCCTTTTACACTGTCAAACCGGTTAACACAAAATACAGTGTAAATTTTCTATGACAATATGGCCAATCGATTGCGACAATATGTCATCGGGAGGACTCCGTGACGTGGCGGCGGTCGGTCTGCAGGTGGTCCTCCCAGACCCGGAGGCCCTGTCGGCTAAGATAGATAGGAATATGCCGGAAAAGGGGGTTTTCGTTCTCGATGGCCCGGATCATGGCGCGTTTCTGGTCGGAGCGCGAGCCGCACAGCAGGGTGATGGAGCCCCCGTCGCCACCCGCTCCGTTCACCTTCCAGCCAACCGCCCCGTATGCGCGGGCAATCTCAATGATCCGGTGGGCGTCGATGCCGATCAGCTTGTCGTTCAACTCGCCTTGGGCCTCGGTATTCGAAACCATGGCCCGTCCGAATGCGTCAAAATCGCCGGCATACAGGGAATCCCGCGACTGGCCCGCCGTCCGGCGCAACGCCTCCAGTTTGGGGTTGTCCGGCCCGCAATTCTCGAGCTCCCGGATGACGGTCTCATGCACCTGGGAGGAGCTGTGCGATTTCCCCAGATAGATCAGGACCAGCCGACGCTCCAGTTCCCACCAGACCGAGTTGGGGATCTGGATGGACGAAACCGAAGCATGGGGATACTTGAACATCTCGATGTAGTTGATCCCGCCGTAGGCGCAACAGAGCTGGTCCTGGATGCCGCACTGCTGCCCAAGCTTTTCCGTTTCAATCAGTTGCGCCGCCGCTGCGACCTCGTGCGGAGTCATCCGGCCGGGAGTGAGGCGGTCCAGCGCCCCGATCAGGGCCACGGTGACCGCCGCGGAGGTTCCGGTGGAAGCCCCGACGGGCGCTTCGGAAAACAGGTTGACCTCGAACGCGAGATCCCGGGGAACCTGCATGTAATCGATGGCCGCCTCGAGGAGGGGGTGCCGGTAGCGGCCCGGCGGCTCGGGTTTCATCGCGTACCGTTCGCCGTAATTCTCGGCGTGGATCACGATCCGTTCGCCGCTCCCATCCCAGGGGCGGACGTCGATCTGCACTTCGGCATAGGGATACACCGCGATATTGAAGATGCAGCCGTGCCCGGCGAACCAGGTGTCGGTCCAGCCCCCGTTGTCGCAGATCCGGATCGGGGCCACGCTGTTGATGATGCGAAGCGGCGGCCCCATGCTCATGAGCCGCTCCGGGGCAGGTCCGGCATCAGCCGCTTGACTTCGCCTTCCAGTTTCGGATCCTGCGCAATGGCCACATCGGCATAGGTCCGGGCCACGGCATAGGCCTTTTCGCCCTGCAGATAGCAATAGAGGGCGGCGGCCATGTGCAGCCGGCCCCAACCCCGCTTGCCCTTCTTTTCGCGGGCGTCCTCGCTTTTCACATAAATATCGATGAATTTGAGCATCTGCCGGACATCCACCGCGCTCCACGGTTCCGTCTTACCCCTGACTTGAACACCGGCCTCATTGGCGCCGGAAATGTCAATTTGTCCGGAGGTCGTAAACCAGCCCCAGCGGAGTGGTTTTGCCTGGATCGCCTCGATCAGATACTCCTTCATCTCCTGCAGCAGGAGGCACCGATCAATCACCGTTTTGGCCTCCGCCGTGCCCTCCTCGGTGTCCAGCCGGGCCAGGCTCCGCTTCAGCGCCTCGGCCGCATCGCCGAATTGGTTTTTGGAAATCCGCTCGGCGTTTTCGCCCCAGGCGGTCTTGATTTTTTCAAGCTCGGCGGCAATTTTCGCCTGCTTCTCGGCTTGCAGGCGTTTTTTCTCCGCCTCTTCCGCTTCCCTCTTCTTCCGGGCCGCCGTCTCCGCCGCCGTCCGCTCGGCCTCCTTCACCCCAGCCTCTCGGGCCGACTCGGCCTGCCGGATAAAATCGGCCGACTCCACCGCGATCTTGGCCGCCACCTTATCCGCCTCGGCCAGGGACATCGCCAGGGACGGGATGCCCTCCCGGATCTCGCGCAGCCGCACGAGCCCGGCCCTGACGGAGGATTCCCCGGGCTTCGCCTTGCCAATCTCGGCGCGAATCCGCTCGGCCTCGGCGCAATAGGACTCCAGGTTGGTCAGGTTGGAGAAGTTCTGCAGGACCGGCCCCTCGACGCGCTTGGCCACGTCGCCCTCGGTCGGCAGAACCGGAATCGTGACCAGCTTCGCATTCTCCCCCATGCCGTCCAGGATGGCCCGGGCCTTGGCCAGGCTGCCGGTGGCTTCCACATCGTGGAAGAAGAACATCTCGGCGTTCGCCAGCACCCCGGTTGACGCCGACTGGATCTCCGCCAGAAGCGAGTCGGCCGTCCCGCGGTCCTTGGCAAGCTGAGCCTGCTTTCCGGCCTCGGTTTGCCTGTCTGCCCGCCGCATCATCAGCACGATCACGCCAACACTCAGCAGGGAAACCCCCAGGATAATGCCGCCGATCAGCAGAACCTTGCGAGTGATGATCTTCTTCTTCGGCTTGGTTTCCGCCTCGGCTTCGGCGGCGGCGGGCTCGGAGGAGACCGTGGAAAGCTTCTTCTTGCCCTTGATCAAGATCTTGGTGCTCTTCTGGGCGGGCTCGGCGCCGGGAATGGGGCTCGTCTTGGGCGGCTCGATGCCGGCCAGCTTGCGCATCTCGTCAATCAGGACGGCATAAGAGGCGGGGCGCTTCTCGGGCTCCCGCTCGAGCATCGACGCCAGCAGGGCGGCCACCGCGGGCCGGACCTCGGGCCGGAAGGTGCGGACATCGGGCGCGGGCCCCTGGATGCGGGCCTTGACCACGTCCACCGCCGTCTCGCCCTCGAAGTGGGGGCGCCCCGTCAGCGCGTGGAACAGCGTGCCGCCCAGGCTGTAGATGTCGGACCGGAAGTCGGGGTTCTTGCGCAACACCTTCTCGGGGGCGATATAATACGGCGTGCCCCAGATCTCGTTCTGCCCGGCCTG
The DNA here is from genome assembly GCA_044346855.1 of Kiritimatiellia bacterium. Classification (GTDB taxonomy): domain Bacteria; phylum Verrucomicrobiota; class Kiritimatiellia; order CAIKKV01; family CAIKKV01; genus CAIKKV01. The sequence goes on along the minus strand of JBIIYJ010000027.1, from coordinate 25,749 downwards.
GGGCCCCTTGCCGCGAAAGCGGGCCAGCCCGAAATCGACGACCTTGGCCACGCCCTTGGAATCGAAAAGGATGTTCTCCGGCTTGATGTCGTCATGGATCAGGCCCACGCCGTGGGCGGCGCTAAGCCCTTCGGCCACGTCGAGCCCGACCCGCAGCATCTCGGCCTCGTCGAGCCGCTTCTTCTTGGAGATGATGTGGTCGAGGCGGCCGCCGGACAGCAATTCCATGACGATGTAGGACTGGCCTTTTTCCTCGTCCAGCGAGAACACCTGCACGATGTTGGGGTGGCTGAGGGCGGCGGCCGCGCGGGCCTCGCGCTTGAACTGCTCGAAAAAGACCCGGTCCGCGGCCACGGACCGAAGCATGACCTTGATGGCCACCGGCCGGCCCAGGGCCTGGTCAACCGCCCGGTAGACGGCGCCCATGCCCCCGCGGCCGAGCAGCTCGAGCAGAATGAAATTGCCGAGCTTGGCCGGAACGGTCTGGACGGCGTGACAGTGGCCGCAACGGAATTTGCTGAACGGGGCCAACCCCGCCACCTCGAGCGGCTTGCCGCACTTGGCGCAGACGATCTGCTTGACCGGATCGGTCAGAATCTCTTCCGTTTCTTCAGTCATGTGACCGAACATTATGCATATTCCCCTGTTCCTTGTCCAGAAGGCGATTCCGGCGCCGGAAAACCTTGTTCCCGAAGACTGCCCGGCGTAAGATGAAGGAATGATGGATCCCGTCTGCTTCACCCTTTTCGGCCACACCGTCTACTGGTACGGCGTCCTGCTCGCCGCCGGATTCGGCGCCGGCCTGCTGCACCTGACCTGGCTGGCGCGCCGCGAGGGCCGCGATCCCGCCTTCGCGTCGGATCTCGCCTTCTGGATCATCATCGGCGGAATCCTCGGCGCCCGCGTGGCCTACGTGCTCGGCAACTGGGGCGAATTCGCGCAGAACCCCCTCCAGATCCTCCGGATCGACAAGGGCGGGCTCGTCTTCTACGGCGGCTTTTTCGGCGCCGGCCTGGCCATCTGGCTCTTCGCCCGGGCGCGGAAGGTCCCCCTGTTGTGGCTCTTCGACTACACCCTGACCGCGCTCCCGCTCGGCCACGCCCTCGGCCGGCTGGGCTGCTTCATCAACGGCTGCTGCCATGGGGCCGTCCACGCCGGCTGGCCCGCCTGCACCTACCCCGCCCGCTCGTCGGTCTGGTGGGACCAGGTGAGCGACGGCCTGATCACCGAGCGCGCCCTCAGCGCCCTGCCCGTCTGGCCTGTCCAGCTCTTCGAGGCGATCGCCAACCTGCTCATCTACCTGATCCTCTTCATCGCCTATCGCCGCCGCCACTCCAACGGAGCCCTGGTGGCGACCTACTTCCTGCTCTATGCGACCGCCCGCTTCTGCCTCGAATTCCTGCGGGGCGACCTGTCCGACCGGGTGATCGTGCACGGCCTGACCTCGGCCCAGTGGGTGAGCGTCGGCCTGTTCGCCGCCGCCCTGATCCTGGCCTACACCCTTCGCCTCCGGAACCGCCATGCCCAGCTTCACCGCCCAGCCTGAAGACAGCGGCCTGCGCCTCGACGCCTGGCTGGCCCGCGTGCTGCCCGACCTTTCGCGGGGCCGGATCCAGTCGCTGATCGCCGGCGGCCACATCACCATCGGCGGCCGGCCGCCGAAGCCCAGCCACAAGGTGACCCCGGGGTTGACCGCCTCGGTTGTCATCCCCCCGCCCGAACCAGCCGAACCCAGGGCCGAAGCCATCCCCCTTGCCATTGTCTACGAGGATGCCGACATCGTGGTGGTGGATAAGCCGGCCGGACTCGTCGTCCATCCCGCCGCCGGCCACGCCGCCGGCACCCTGGTCAACGCCCTGCTCCACCATTGCCCCGACCTGCAGGGGATCGGCGGGGAGCTCCGCCCCGGCATCGCCCACCGGCTGGACCGCGACACCAGCGGCCTGCTCGTGGCGGCCAAGAACGACGCCGCCCTGGCCGGCCTGCAGGCGCAGTTCAAGTCGCACCTCGTTCGCAAGGTCTACCTCACCCTCGCCGCCGGCCACCCCGAGCCCCCGGCCGGGCGGATCGAGTCGCTGATCGGCCGCAGCTCCCATGACCGGAAAAAGATGAGCGCCAACCCCTCCCGCGGCCGGGAGGCGGTGACGCACTATGAAACGGTCAGCCGGTTCGGCGACAAGCTCTGCAGCCTCCTGCGCGTCCGCATCGAGACCGGCCGCACCCACCAGATCCGGGTCCACCTCAGCCACCTCGGCCATCCCATCGTCGGCGACCCCGTTTACGGCCGCACGGCAGATCCGCGCCTCCCCGCCCCGGCGGACCGCCAGATGCTCCACGCCGCCGAACTGGCCTTCACACACCCGCGCACCGGACGGCCCCTCTCCTTCTCCTCACCCCTCCCCCCCGATATGCAGGCCCTACTCGATGCGCTGAAGCGGCACGATCGATAGACGTTAGCGTCATTTTGGCTTGGAGTAGTCCGGGCGCTCTGAGCCCGGCGTCGCACGCTTCCTGGCGCATTTCTTTGCATAAATTGTCGCGTAGCCGTGCCGGGCTCATAGCGCCCGGACTACCCAGACCGCTCCCATGATCCCTTCAGTCTTGGTGAGCGAACTCTTCTCACCCCCTGGCGAAGGGCCGGGGCGGAACGGGAAGCGTAGAGGCCGCCCGGCGAGGCCGGGGAGCGGCGGCGGGCGAGGCCCCGCGAGGGTAGCGGGGCCGAGAGGCGCTCGCGGCCCTGGGCAGGGCCGCATAGCGCCGACCGCCAGGCCGCTCACGGCCAAGCCGGGGATTTCGCGGCCTCTCCGCCTTCCCCGTCCAGCCCCGGCTCGAAGATTGACTTACGGACCCCTTTCATGAATAATACTCCTAAAAGAGGGCATTCTCATGCTAGCCGTGCATCCTGAAGTCTCCACATCCCTGGCCGCTGTCGCGGTGATTGCCGTCGTCATCCTCCTGATCTCCCGCTTTTTCACCAAAAGCTGGAGCGGCCCCTTCCTGATCGGGCTCAATCTCGCCGTCATCGGCTCGGCCTACATGCTCTATTTCTTCCGCGACCCCGAACGGCTCACGCCGGACAACCCCGACTTCGTCTTCGCCGGAGCGGACGGCAAGGTCATGTCGGTCAAACACATGGTCGAACCCAAACACCTGCAGACCAACGCCGTCCGCATCAGCATCTTCCTTAGCCTGATGGACGTGCACGTCAACCGCGCGCCCATTCCCGGCACCGTGACCTATGCGAAGTACTTCCCCGGCAGCCGTTACTTCACGTTCCTGGAAAAAGCCTCCGACTTCAACCAGCACAGCGAAATCGTCATCGAGAACGAACGGACCCGGGTCCTCGTCAACCAGATCGTCGGACCGATCGCCCGCCGGGTCGTCTACTGGGTCAAGCCCGGCCAGCGCGCCCAGGCCGGCCAGCGCATCGGTATGATGAAATTCGGCTCGCGGCTCGACATCTACCTGCCCGAGGACGACGTGGACAAGATTCTCGTCAAGGAAAACCAGAAAGTGCGGGCCGGCGAAACCGTCCTGGTCGTCCTGAAGGAAAAAGCCCCGGCCGAAGCACCTTCGCCCGCCCCGGCTTCCACAAATGAACCGCCCGCGGCGGCCGCCCCCGCGGCTGGAGAGCCGGCTTCGTGACCGTTGGCAAGCCCAGCACCGGCCTCGTCCGCATGATCCCCACGGCCATCACCATGGCCGCCCTGGTCAGCGGCCTGCTCAGCATCTACGCCTCGTTCCAGTCGCTGGAAACCGCCGGCGAGGGAACCGCCCTGCACCTGCGCGCCGCGCTCCTGATCATGCTGGCCATGATCCTCGACGGGCTCGACGGCAACGCCGCACGCCTGCTCAACGCCACGAGCGAAATCGGCGGCGAGCTTGACACCTTCGTGGACCTGACCGCCTTCGGCATCGCGCCCGCCATGCTGATCTACGCCAGCGCCTCCGGCTTCCCCCCGGTCCTCCGCATCGCCCTGGGCTGCCTGCTCGTCGCCTCCGGCGCCTACCGCCTTTCGCGCTTCAAGGCGGTGGACCCGCACCGCGGCCAGCACGGCTACCTGGGCCTCCCCATTACCGTCTGCGCCGCCCTCACGGCCACCGCGCACATCCTCGCCATCCAGGCGCCCGCCTCCTGGGGACCGCTCCGGTTCGACCTCGGCGGAGGGCCCGCGGGGATCGGGTTTCTCGTACTCGTGGTCGCCCTGGCCGGCCTGCAGGTCTCGCGCATCCACTTCCCCAAGCCCACCAAGAACCCGGTCTTTTTCGTCATCTCGATCATCGCGGTCGTCCTGCTCTTCGCGGGCTCGCCGCCGCTGGCTGCCGGAAGCGCCCTGCTCATGATCGTTTTCGGCCTCTACTACATCCTCGCCTCGCCCTTCCTGAAGTCTAAGGGGTAACCGTGCCGCCCGATGTCCCAACCCCCGAAGCCAGCAGACCCCGTCGGCGCTTCATCGCCATCCTGGACCAGTTCGACAACTGGTTGCAGTCGGAAAAGGAAAACGGGACCGATGCGGTCAGCGTCAATCCCGCCCTGGTCAAGGCGCTCAAAACACCGATCCCCGCCCCCCGCCCAGTCGCACGGCCCGCCCCGGCAGCCCCCGCCCCGCCCCAACCCCGCCCTCCCGCGCAGCCTGCCCCGGCAATGACCAACCCGGCCCCGATCCTGTTCGTCGCCCCCCCCCCGGCCTCAGCGGAAAGCGAAGACCTGCTGCTCAAGATGATCAAGGCCATGGGGTTGGCCGACCGGGACTATGTCCTCCTGCGCGCCGGCGCGGCGGAGGGCAGCCTGGTCCGCGGCCAGATCGCCGACCTCAAACCCGCCCTGGTGGTCACGCTGGATGAGGACGCCTGGCGCGCCGCCGCGGGCAAGGAAACGGAATCCCTGGCAACGGTGCGCGGAACGTGGAAAACAATCGGGGGCGTGGCGGCCATGCCGACCTACGGGCCCGCCTATCTGCTCACGCGGCCGGCCGAAAAGAAAACCGCCTGGAAAGACCTGCAGACGGTCCTGGCCCGACTGGGCCGTACAGCGCCGCCCGTGAAAAAATAGGGCTGCGCAACCGGAAAATCAGGTTTCCTTCTTTTTCTCCGCCAGCCTTTTCTCGATGGCGTCCATCTCTTCTCGCAGACAATCGGGGCAGTAGCCGTGGGTGAAATCCGCGCCCAGGTGATCACGGGCGTATTCCTCAAGGCGGGTCCAGAAATCCTTGTCGTCCCGCACCTTGTGACACTTGGAGCAGATGGGGATCAGGCGCTGCAGCTCGACCACGGAACTGATGTCCTCCATCAGCAGGAGCAGCATGCGCTGACCCTGGAAGGTGAAGGGGGAGGCCGTGACCTGCAGGAACACCTCATGGGTCAGGCTGTGCTCCACCCTCACCAGCCGGCTCCGCCGGCAGATCCGCTTCCCGGTCTCGAAGGCTTCCCGCATGCAGCCGCGGATGATGCAGGTCTGGCACGCCGCGGTGTGGCCGCACCCGCCCAGCGATTCCTTCGCATTCAGGCAGTGCAGCGCCTCGCCCGTGCGCAGGTGCAGGATCTGCGTGCGGGCCTCCCCCACAAGAGAGGTGGCGGCGGTGTTGTAGAGGACGATGTCAAGCTCCTCGTCGACGACGAACAGCATGGACGGCAGGGCGTCCAGAAGACAGCGAAGCAACTCCTGACTGGCGGGCTCGAGGCTCACGGCGTTTTCTCCTTGGTCCACAGGTCGCCCAGCCGGGGGACCAGGGCGGCGCCCCCGGCCGCGCGCACGCGGCCCTGGAAGGCCGCGCGATCCAGAACCGACTGTTTCAGAAACAGGCTGCACGACTGGCTCATGGCGCCAATCGCCTCCACCACCCGGCGCTCGGTGGCGTCGGAGGTGATCACGGTGATCCGGGCCGGCTCGGGCGCGGCATGGACCAGCCGTTCGATGAACGCGTCGGCCCCGACCCCCGGGTCCGCGAACCGGACGTCCAGGGGCGAGCCTTCGAAGCCGGTGAAGGCCTTGGGCGTGCGGCTGTCGAACACCACGGTCACGCGCCCCCCTGCCCGCTCGCAAAGGGCCTCGAGGCGCCGCACCAGCACCTGGCGGGCGGTCTGGAAATCCTGCCGCCGCGCCTCGGACAGGTCCGGGTCGGCGTGGATCAGGTTGTTTCCGTCGATGATGGTCCAGCGAGCGCTCATGGTCTCTTTCGCGGCTTATGTCGCCCATTATAGCCGGTGGCGGCCATTCGGGCAATGACAACCGGAATGAAGAAATGTGATTGATTTCCAGCAGCGTCTTGGGGTATTTTATTGGGCTTCGCTTATTTTCGTGCGCCCATCGTCTATCGGTTAGGACACCAGGTTTTCATCCTGGTAAGCCGGGTTCGACTCCCGGTGGGCGTGCCATGTAGCAGAGTTTCGGCTCACCTGCACTCCACTTCCCTGCATGCTTCCTGCATATGAGCCGAAACACGCTACATGGCACAGCCCCGTAGTGTGCTCCGCGCCAATCTTTCACGTCTTTTTCATGAATCGATGCAATAGGCAGGAGCTCTACTACGGGGCGTGCGCTCCAATAATCAGCAGAGTTTCGCCTCTACGCATGGCATTATCCGGCAATTTGCTTAACACCTGAGGCGAAACACGCTACATGGCACAGCCCCGTAGTGTGCTCCGCGCCAATCTTTCACGTCTTTTTCATGAATCGATGCAATAGGCAGGAGCTCTACTACGGGGCGTGGCACAGCCCCGTAGTGTGCTCCGCTCAATTGTTCGTCACCTTTCCGAAATATCAATTCAACGGGTAGGAGCTCTACTACGGGGCGTGCGCTCCAATAATCAGCGCTGCTACGGGGCTGTGCCCCGTAGTGTGTTCCGCTCTAATCCTTGACGACTTTCCAGTGAAACGGTAACACTGGCAAGGAACTCTACTACGGGGCGTGCTATGCCAGTTTCAAGTGTCCTCCCACCCTACTGTGTCTACGTCTTGAAAAGCCTGAAAGACGGCGATCTCTATACCGGCTTCACTACCGACCTCCCCCGCCGCCTCGACGATCACAATTCGGGGAAAGCCCCCTCCACCGCCCCCCGCCGCCCTTTCGTCCTGATTTTCTGCGAACACTATCTCACCAAGACGGACGCCCTGCGCCGAGAGACGTACCTTAAATCGACAATCGGCAAACGCACCCTCCGCCTTATGCTCGCCGACTCCCTCACCCCATCACCCGCCGCCTCATAATCCGGAACCGGTCACCGTGATCCGAGCCGCGAGGATCTCTGTCCGCTATCCGTTATTCCCGAACAACGCCCCCATCAGCCCGAAGACGGCCGGAAGAAGGAGAAGGAGCCAGCCGGCAACAGCGATCAGGATTCCCGGGGTGACGGTGGTGATGGCTCCTCGTCCCATTCCAAATCCCGTATATCCGCCCATAGCCCGGCTGAACCAGATGCAGGCCAGCGGGAGTATAAGGTAGAGTCCGACTAAAAAAGCGGTCTCGCCGTCAGCTGTGAGACAAGCCGCGGCGAAGTAAGCGGTGGCGATGACACCGGATATAATTCTGCTCTTCATCATGTGATCCCGAATAGTGGTACAACAGCGAAACGGAGTCGGCGGGCTTCATCCGGCTGGTCTTCGCCTGCTGGCGGGCACGGCGAATGATGCCGTCCCGTCTGCCGGGCGTTGTTTTCACCAAGTCATTGCCGGTCTACCAGCGCCAGGACTGCTGCAACCGCGATTGCCGAAAACCCGTTTGACTTCGTTCTCATCGGCAGACTCCTCATTCTGTTGCCGATTCCCCTGTTACTCCCCGCTCTTGACCGTCGCCGCCGCATTGCCGGTGGCCTGGTACTTGCCATCCGCCTGCCGCACCACCTTGATCTGAACGGGCAGGCGATAGGCATCGCCCGGACCGACTTCCCAGACGCGCACGGTATCGCCCGGCTTGAGGACATCCTTCGGCGCGGGAGCGCCAACCAGGGCCAGGTTCCCTGCGCCGGCATCCGGCGCGAAGCGCCAGAAGGTCTTGTAGCCGTCATCCGTCACCGTCATGCCCGGAATCACCGTGATCGCGCTCTGCAAAACCGGCAGACCGTTCGTGGAGAACTCCACAACGCGCGACATGGCAAAATCCATACCCTTAAGGAATGTCACATCCGTGCCCCCGGCCTTGGCCAGGGTGCAGCTCGTCGGATAAGGCGGCTTGCCGACCTCGATCTCGGCGCCGGCCGCTTCCGGCGGCAGCGGCTGACTGAGGGTCGCCGTGCGCTTGAAATAGTCGATGGATTTGATTGTTCCCTCGTATGCAGCTTTTTCCGTGGTCAGGGTCATCCCCTTGGCTTCCAGCCGGGTGCCGCCGGCCAGGACGGCCTGTTGCACTCCTTTTGCGTCGAAGGAAACCAGACCGAACTCGCCCTGAACAGTCACGCCCCCGGCCGTGGTGGGGCCCGTGTCGCGCATGGCCAGATAGACCACATCGCGCCGGCCATCCCGGAGCGTGACTTCAACCGCCACCGGCGCGGTCGCGCTCGCGAGCGAAGCCGCCGGTGTCAGCAGGCGCACCGACTTGACGAATCCTTCGCCGGCAAACGGCTCGAAGACCGCCACGAAAACCGCCTCGCCTTTCCAGTCCTTGGGTTTGACGTAGAGATTCTCCGTGGTGTAGGGCGTCCCTTGCAGGCACAGCGCCCGGGCGCCATACGCCTCATCGCCGGCATGGCCCGGGAGATGCATACGGATGAACTTGCGCGAGGCCTTGTCGTCGAAGTCCTCGCCCATGGCCATGCGCTCGGCACCGGGCACAGCCAACGAGCCCGCTACGCCGGCCTTGTTCGTCCACGTGACCGTCTCCGGATCGCGGCGCATGCGCCACGTGGCCGTCAGGGTTTCCGGGCAGGCGCCGCTCCACTTGCTCGCCTCGGGCAGGAACTGGTCCAACACAGCCTTATGTTTGTCCGTAGCGTTGACCTCGAACTGGTCGGCCGGCATGCCATGGAAGGCATAGGCAGGCGAGGCGCCGCCCTTGATGCGGAACACGTCAACGACATAGCTGTTGGCTGCATCCGCATCCACCAGGACAATCTGGCGTTCATAGAGCCCAGCGCAGAGCAGCGAAGCTTTGAGATACTGCGCGCCCACAATGGGAGCGAAGGACGAAATCCATTGATGCCGGCCGATCGGCACGTCGGATACCACGGTATTATGGTTACCGAGCCCGCCGGTATTGGGTTCGGCGTAGCCGTTGCGCGCCCCGCCGTCGCCGCACATGGGTACACCCTGCGCCCAGATTTGCAGATCGAAAGGATCGTCGTGGGCATGACCGTAACCAACACCCACCCGCACTCCCACCGCGCGGCGCTGCCGGAAATCGGAATAGTCGCGGCCCGTTTCCAGGATGCCCGCCCACGTGCTCAGCACACGCGATGGGTTGTTCGGAATCTTATCCGGGGTCTTGCGCAGTGCCGGCCCCAGGTCCTTCAGCCGCTCGCGATTGGGCCCGCTGACGTCGCCAATATAGAAGGCATAGCCCCCGGCCACGGAGATGTCCTCTTTGAACCGCTTGCCCCAGTAGGCTTTCGGGAACTGATCCGGATTGCTCATGTCCACCGGCAGTTTCAGCCCCGCTTTCTGGCAGATCTCCAGGCAGGCCAACACGGTGCTCAATTCACTGCCGCCCCAGGTGTAGAAGGTCGAGCCTTTCTTGTCCGTGCCGTCCCGCGTGATGGAGTTGACGGCGATCTCGTCCACCCCCATCGGCCGGCTCGGATAGTCCCAGGCGTAGCGGAAGAGCCACTCCGCCCATGGTTTGACGATCGACGGATCCTGCTGGATGGCCATCACATTGGCCATCCAGCCGATCGTGCCGTTGTTAATGAAGGCGTTGTACGTCATGAGTTGATGGGCATAGTACTGGAGGACGTACGTCTCGTAGAACCGCTGTGCATCGGCGGGCGTCTTGATCCAGGGAATGAACCGGCCCAGCGCCGTGGCCAGTTCGGCGTTGTTCTGAATGTACGGGAACAACTGGTCGTAGCTGGCCACAAAACCCTCGACATCGAAGGCGCCGCGGGAGTCGTATTCCATTTCCTTGTACCGGCGGCGGAAGGCAGCATCCCCGTGAATGAGCGCCGGGATCATGTCATAGGCCCGCATTGTCTGGCGTGACCCGTGCGAGCTATTCTGCAATCCCAATCGCGCCAGGAGAATGGCCGCCTGACGGGCCTTTGTCTCGTCGCCCGTCTCGTGGTATTGTTTGGCCAAGGCGATCGCATCGAACGCCCTTACCAAGGCGTTCAGCAGCCGCGGCTGCCCGTCGACTGATGCCCATCCGGCCTTGACGTAGGCCGTGTGGCGCGTCAGCTCGTTGGTCAGATTCGGATATGACTTCATGAGCTCCATCGTCCCCTTGGGAATCCACGCTCTCGGGTTGTTGGTGCTCAGCAAGGCCGCCAGTTCCGCCGGCGAACGATTCCAGAACATGTCCTTCCCGTAGAAATCAATGCCCATGCCATCATCCTTGCCCCCCTGGGGGACCAGGCAGTCGGCCCCGCCTGCAAAAGCATACCAGGCGCCCTGTCCATCGCCCGCGCCCACCGGCTCGGCATTGAGAGGCAAACACGCTTCCCACAGCTTCCGGTCGTCCGCCAGCCTCTCTTCCGGGGTCCGGGCATCGGGTTTGTAGGTTCCCTTTTCCTTCCAGCCGGCCAGCCGCTGGACCGGATCGTAAAACGTGGCGCTCTTCTTGCCCGCCTTGCCCGCCACTTGCGCCAGTTTGTTGTGCGCTTCGATGTTGTGCAGGAGCACTACGGGCAGAACGGTGGAGGGATCGATCCAGAGCTTGACCTTGTAGGCGCGCGAGGCCGGCGCATGGAAGAAAAACTCCACGATGGAATAGAACTCGTCGATCGCGGCGCAGCGCTTGCGGTAGAGGTTGACCTCCCCGGCCGGCCCGTCATTGATCTCGCAGTTGATCACCAGGCGTTTGGTCATGCGCTCGACGTTTTCCGTGGGCGTCGCCGCGATGATGCCGATAACATAGGTGCCCGGCTCAAACGTGCCGAGAGCGAGTTCAATCGGCGGACTGTTCTTGTCCCACGCGACCACCCGGACCGGTTTGTTGAACTGGCCGGTGGGCTTGGGATCGTCGTACTTGGGCACGGAATAGATCGGCTCGGCATAGTCGCGGATGCGGTTCTTGGAGATGCCGGGTAGGTCCACAGCCGGGAAGTTCCTGATGAGCGTCCGGGCGTTGTAAACCGGCACCACCGGCGTATAGCGCTGCAGTTGGACGCGCACGTGTTCCACGGAGCCCGTATACGGAATGTGCTCCGCAAAGCCCCACGGCTCCGGCGCGGCCTGGTTCGTCACCATGCCCGGAAAGCCCGGCGCGCCCAGTTGGCTGGGATAGAGCGGCCCCCCGGTGAAATAGGTAATCCACTCGTCCGCCGTGGGTATGCCGGCAAGAGACGCTGTCGTGAGAACCCATGCCGCTGCCATTCCCATCATTGCCGAACCTATCGTCTTCCCTTGCGATATCATGCAGACCCCTCTCTTATTACTTGCGAAAATCGCTGTGAGTCCATTTTTCAGGTAAAACGGGTGCACTAGCATCCCATAGGAACTCCCGGATATCTTCCGGATTCCATTTCCAATTTGTATGACAGGGGGGGGTAAGTCAACCCCGAAATTTCGGCGCAAAAAAGGCTGGCCTCGTAGTCGTTGCGCCTGTAGTGGTAGACCTTCGACCCTCTTCTTCGTTCTGCGCGAAAAGGAGAACATGGTTTTCACGGTCGCGAAGCGCCGCACGCACAAGGACCCCCGCATTCTGGCGGACGATGCGGTCCGGATGAGCCGCAAAGGCTCGGCGGAAAAATATCCCGCGACCCTGCGCCGCATGGCCGTGCCCTTTTCCTCCTGTTTCCCCCAAGGTGAAGGAAAGGTGAAATATTTCAGTGATTCGAGGGGCAGGACAGATATTTAGCCACGAATGCCCTTGGCGTAAGGACTTCAATACCGGCATAGCGGCGAAGCCGACTACATCGCTTGCTTCGCTACGCTCCACAAATTGGCTGTCAAGGTCGAGGTGAGATTCCTCCGCCGTGCCATCGCGATCCCCCTTGTGAAATAGTCAACCCCGGGGGGATCGTTGATGTAAGCCAGCATTCAAGCGTGATCGCATTCTTCGCGGACGATTCGCACCCAATTCATCAGCCGCTTCGGTTTGTGTTCGACCGTCTGCACATCCTTGAGCGTGATGTCCACATGCAATCCGCGGCAGGCAGCCAGCCCTTCACGGATCACGTTCCGGATGCGCGATTCGTCCCAGCCGCAGCAAACCATGAGCGCGGGGTTGGGCCGCCACGAGATCACATAGTCCGTGCCTATCTGCTCGGCGCACTTCCGCACATCGGCAAAGGGCGTCACGGCAATGCGGCGCAGGTTCGGGAGCTGTCTCAGCATACCGATCTTGCGGGTCAAATCCTCGCAACAGCCGTAGGAGACGAGTCCAAATTTTTCAAGGATCGGCCGCTGGTATTGGAACATGAACTCCTCATGCATGGCCGGCGAAACCAGGGTCAACTCCTGCGCCGCCATGTACCCCCATAGCGCCCGCCGGGTGACCGGCCGGTCGTGGGCGCCTGGGTCGGCCAGCTCCTGCGCGTAGGGCATGGACTGGTTGACGTGATCGGTCAGCCGCCAGTCGCCCGCCACCTCGGCGTCATCGTGCGCGGTGAGGATGGCATCGCGCATGAAGGCCAGCAGACGATGCAGCCATTCCGGGTTATCCACCATATCCAGCATGAGCTGGTCGATGCCGCGCAGGTAGCCGATATCCGTGGAAATATCGCCGCGGAAGCTGCGGAAGTACGGCGCCCGAACCTCCTTGACCGCGATCACGTCGCCCACAGCCTCGCGCAACCGACCGAGGCGCTCGGCGGTCTTGGCCTCGTCAATCAGATGCCGCGAGGCAACCACTTGCCCCATGTCGCCGAGTTCCTTAAGCGGGGGATCAAACCCGAACGCGCCGCCGGATTCTGTCGCCGGAATGGTCTTGATCTCCACGCCCCAGCGACCTTTTGGCGGAAAGACATAGGTCGCCCACTCCTCGATCCAAGGCTCGAAGATGGTGTCGTCCCCGATCGCGTCCTGCACCAGGGCGCGCCGCAACAACATCTCCTGCCAGCGCAACATCGGGTCTTCGCACTGCAGGTCCCGGCTTTCCGGCATCTCGTTCCAGGAATCGCCGAACATCACCAGCACCAGCGGCCGGGTCTTTTGCAGGCTGTTGTGCCGGCGCCACAAATCGCGCCGTTCCTGCTGGACCGGCTTCCGGCAAATCTCCAAATAGCGGCAGGCAAGCTCGCGCAAGACTGAAGCATCCTGTTGAAACGACATGCTTACTTCCTTTATTCTAGCGACCGAAGACCACAATATCGGTGCAGTCCAGCGGCAGCGTGACCGACACCGCCTCGCCCTGGCGTTTGAGCATCAGCGCGCCCTGGCGGCTGGACCAGGCCCTGGTGACGCCCCTGCCCTCCGTGAGCGTTACCTCCAGCTTTTCGTAACTCGTGCCGCCCTTCTTGTACATGGCGCGCATATTGACCAGCGGCACGGCCACCCCCCTGGCGCTGAGCAACGGCTCGGCAATGACCGCCTGCTCGCTGACCACTACCGGCCGGACAACTTTCGCAAGCTCCAGCGCCGGCTGACAAACGACATTCCGATGCGCAGCATCAAAGTCGGCATACCAGTACAGTTGACCCATCTGCGCCTTGGGATTGGCGCGGTTGATCGCCACACTGGCCTCGCGCCAGAGTTTGCCCTCGTTCTCCTTGAAGCGCACCACCCACCCCTTGCCCACCTGGTGCTGACCGGGTGAAGCAGGAAAGACCGACATCGGTTCGTTGAATTCATTGCACGAGGCGGACTCCGGCCCAAGCACAACCACACCGCCGGCCTCGACCCAGTTTTTCAGGGCCTTCGCGGATGCTTCAACGAGGATATCGTCGACGACATACGCGGCCTTGTAGTCCTTGATAAAACGCTGGAGGTCGGCGCCGGCAATGATGTCCACCGGAATCTGCCCCTGCTGCAGCATGCAGTAAATATGCTGCCTCTCGAACTCGTCGTCCTGGGTCTTCTTCGTCTCCAGCCAATAGAAATTCTCGGTGCTGTAAATCAGGCAGGTCTGCGGCGGCGCCGGCATCCCCTCGTAGAGGTAAGGCTCGATCTTCTCGCCGCCCACCAGTTTGGCCGTATCGGCGACACCACGGGCAATCCCGGCATGATCGGCCCAGAAGTCCACCGTGCAGTTGAGCGTCGGCCCGTAGTTAAAGTAGCTGAACGTCTTGCATCCCTGCTGCAGCAACAGGCACACCCGCATCGCCACCGTGACATCGGTGTCGGTCGCCTTGGGCGCCCAGCCGTTGCCCACGACATGGAACCCCATGCTCTTGGCATTGAACCCCTGGTAGCGGGCGGCGCCGCGCAGCAGGTCGCCATAATAGGCGATCTTCTGGTACATGCCGTCGCTCCAGCAGTCGATGCCGGGCGCAAACCAATCCTCAGACCAGAACATGGTCACCGCCTGGCGGCGGCCATCCTCGAAGATATCCATCGCCGAACCCATCGCTCCGCCCAGCAGGCCGGTGCCGTGGTCGGAGATATTCAGCGTGACCGGCACGTCCGGATATTTCTGCCGGAGTATCCGCGTAGTTGCCGCCCAGTGCTCGCTGGACATGGCGTAGGTGTAGCGGCACGACCAGAACCAGAGGCGGCGCTGTTCGAGCGGCACATCCACGGCCACGGGCTGGCCGCGCAGAATGTGATGCACCTCCGCCCATTGTTTTTTGCCGAAGAAAGCGGGCGCGATATTATTGGTCTTCAGGTAGTCGTGAAACCCCTGCTCGCTGCTCTTGGCCCAGAAATAGGGAAAACCATCGTTGTAGCCGGGTTCGTCAGCAATACTGATAAACGCGGTCCTGGCCGCATCCTCAGGCGGGATCGTAAACTTCGCGGCATCATCCGGCCCGAGCCGGTAAATGCTCTGGAAGAGATACTGCGCGCCCGGCCATTTGCCGCCGTAAGTGTTAAAACCCAGCCGCCGCGATGTTTCCAGTTCGAAGGCCTCGCTGTTGGTGACGCTCGGCTCGCCGGTCACGCCGTGCCCGGAGAAGCTCAACAGCTTGGGCCTGCGATTCTCAGACACAGCGACGGCGTCCGCCACCTTGCGGCGGCGCTGAAAGTCCTCCGGGAACGATTCGATCAAGTCAGGGTCCTTGAGAATGTTCGGTGGCAGGTTGAAGCCGACCCGGTTGCCGGCGCCGTTTTCGATGGTCAACGTCCGAGCAATAAATTTATCCTCCGGCCAGCTTGCGACCTGAATCTCGACCTTGCATGCCGTGATGGGGTCGGCTCCGCGCAAGTCCATGCGGATGTCGCCCCACATCGGCGGGGCCGGCAGTTCCCGCCACGGCGACCAGGTTCCAGGCGCAATATAAAGACCATGGTCGGAGAGCACGCCGGGCAGCGGCAGACCGTTCCAACTGCACTCGGCATACACATGCGAATGCGACAACAGCGTGGCGATGGACGGCGTCTGCGGCGCCAGCAGTCGGTAGCGCATGAAGCGCTCCTCGGCGCGCACGGAGACAACCAGGAGCATCAGGACGGCGACAATTGCCAATTTGGCTGTTCGCTGTTTTGCACCCAAACCCTGAGCCCTGAACCCTGCGCCCACTTTTGCCGCCCTCATTTCGCACCTCCCGTGGTCGTAATTTCAAAAACCTGGATCTGCCAATTACCGGCCACAAAGAGGTAATCCTTGCCATCCCTGGAGGCCACCGCCAGACCGGCAAACCCGGCGATAGCCGGCCTGCCGCCCTCCGCTTTGTCGCCAATCACAGCCAGTTCCGCACCGCTTTTGGCATCGCGTGCGACGAGTTTTCCGCCAATGCCCGACAGGAAAATGACGCGGTCACCCAGAAACGCAACCGGCTGGACATAGGAAATCGCAGGCGATGGCTGCCGCCAGAGCACTTTGCCGGCCGTGTCAAGGCAGAGCGCCTCCTTGCCGTCATAAAAATATACCCTCGCCTTGTCCGGACTGACTCCAAGCAACGTCGCCTTCAACTCCGCCGGCGGAGTCATGAACGACTTCCAGTTCTTCCAATCCGCCAGGGTCTCATGCGTGCCCTGGGTAACGATCCAATTGTCCTTCGCCCCGAAGCCCATGTAGAGCGTATCGCCGGCTGACGTCAGGCGGGGAAGACCGCCGTTCTGGCCGGGTCCGCCCGGCTTGCCGACGAGCTCGCCCGTGTCCGGCGCCAGCGCGTAGGCGATGCCATTATGCGTGGCATAAAAGACCGGCGCCTTTACGCCCGCATATCCCAGGTAGACTGGCCAGCCGTTGACGGGACAACTTGGAAAACGCTGGCCATCGCCGGAGGGGCGCACGCCGCTGGTCCACAAGACCTGGTTGTCCCAGGAGAGCTTCAGCCCGCCCTGCACCAGCCCGAGATAAACATTGAGCTGGTTGTCCACGGCGATGGCACTGGCGTCCAGCGACAGCAGGACCCGGTCATTCTTGAATTCCGGGCCAGCCGCGAAATGCGCCAATTGGCCCAGGCCATTGTTGACCCACAGGCCGCCTTGCCCATCGAGGGTGAAGTCGGCATAGCCGCTGGAGAAGGCAAACACATCGGGCACCCATTTGCCATTGAATTCTCCGCCCCGGCCAATCGCCACGCCCGTCGGCTTGCCGGCGGCATCGTACTGCAGGATCTGATTGACCAACCCGCCCGGAACTCCTCCCTGCGCAATGTAAATCAGTCCGCTCCGGGAATCCACCTGGATTGTTTGCGCGGCGCTGAGTCCTTCAATTAACGGCACACGCACGGGCTTGCCTTCGGAATCAAGCTCCAGCACCGATTCCGGGGTCAGAACGAGCAGGTTGCCGTTGCCGGCGACAGCCAGACTGATCGGATCCACCACCATGAGGCGCGCGGCAAAGGGTTTTTCCGTGGCGGTGGCGCGGTCCAGACGCCGGATCTCGTTGCCCGCTGTATCGGCGACAAACAGATACGCCCCTGCCGCCACCATGGCGGAGACGCTTTCAAACTTCCGGGCGATCTTCGCGTCTGGCTTGGCTTCGGTCCTCGAAAAACCCCACCCGGGATCTATTTTTCCGGAGGCGGGATCCAGGCGGCTCAAATTGAATTCATTTGGATTCCATCGGCAGGCATAAAGCTGCCCCTCCACCAAAGCCACAGGGATGATCCGGGCGGCCGCGCCGAATTCAGTCTCCCAAATCACCTTTCCATCCGCCGCAACTTTCACCAACGCGAGTGCCGGCCAGCCCCGCACCACCGCAAAATAGAGGTTTCCCTCGGCATCAACGGCAACCTGCCGATAACCCGTCCCTTTCAGCGAAAGGCCCGAGACGCCGGCCTGGCCGAGTGTCTTGACGTAAGTTGCACCTACGTCATTCGGTTCCGAAAATGCCCGGCCTACGCAAATCAGCAGAGCGAGCAGACACACGTTCGTTCTGATTCTCATTCGGCGTCTCCCTTATTTTCCAGCGGTAATTTCAAAAACCTGGATCTGCCAGTTGCCGGCTACAAAGAGGTAATTCCGGCCATCCCGGGTCGCCACCGCAAGACCATAAAACCCCGCGATGGCCGGCCGGCGCCCCACCTTCTGGTCGCCAATCACGGCCAGTTCCGCGCCCGTCCTGGCATCGCGCGCGACGAGTTTTCCGTCAGCACCTGGCAGAAAGATCAACCTGTCACCCAGAAACGCGACCGGATGCACATACACGCCGGCAAACCCGGACGACGGCTGACGCCAGAGCACCTTGCCCGCCGTATCGAGACAGAGCGCTTCCTTGCCGTCATACAGATAGACCCGTGCCTTGTCCGGGCTGACGCCCAGGAGTCCGGCCTTCAACTCCGGTGGCGGAGTCATGAACGGCGTCCAGGTCTTCCAGTCGGCCAGCGTCTCGTGCGCGCCCTGGGTGACAACCCAATTGTCCTTCGCCCCAAAGCCCATGAAGAGTGTATCGCCGGATGACGTCAGGCGGGAAAGACCGCCGCCCTGCCCGGGACCACCTGCCTTGCCCGCGAATTCACCCGTATCCGGCGCGAGCGCATAAGCGAGGCCATTGTGCAGGGCGTAAAAGACCGGCGCCTTCACTCCCGCATACCCCAGATAGACCGGCCAGCCGTTGATGGGACTGCTTGGAAAACGCCGGCCGTCGCCGGACGGGCGCACGCCGCTGGTCCACAAAACCTGGTTGTCCCAGGAGAGTTTCAGCCCGCCCTGCACGAGGCCGAGATAGACGTTGAGCTGGTTGTCCACGGCAATGGCGCTGGCGTCCAGGGACAGCAGCACCTGGTCATGCTTGAATGCCGGACCAGCCGTGAAATGCACAAGCTGGCCCAGGCCATTGTTGACCCACAGGCCGCCTTGCCCATCGAGGGTGAAGTCGGCATGACCGCTGGAAAACGCAAACGCATCCGGCGTCCATCGGCCATTGAAGTCCCCTCCCCGTCCAATCTTCACGCCGGTCGGCTTGCCGGCGGCATCGTATTGCAGGATCTGGTTGATCGGCGCGCCGGGGGCTCCACCTTGTGCAACGTAAATGTGCCCGCTCCTGGGATCGACCTGAATCGCCTGCGCGCCACTGAGCCCTTCAATACTCGGACTCGGCAGCGGCTTCCCCTCCAAATCGATTGCCTGCACGGCATTCGTGGTCAAAATCAGCAGGTCGCCCTTTTTAGTAACGGCCAGCCCCATCGGAGTTTTCACCTCGACGCGTGTTACGAAAGGTTTTTCGGCGGCCGTGGCGCAATCGAAACGCCGGATCTCGTTGGTCATCGTATCGGCGACAAACAGATACGCCCCGGCCGCCACCAGGGCCGATGCACCTGCAATATTATTGGCGCCATCGGAAACCGGATGGTCCTGGGTCCAAGCGTGCCCCCACTCGCTGTCGGGCGTACCCGAGGGAGCGTCGAAGCGGCGTAACTGCGAGCCGTTGGCGGCGGCGCAAAGGGCGTATAACTGACCATCGGCGAGGGCAAGGGGAATTGAGGCGGCATAGCCACCGAATTCCGTCTCCCAGATCACCCGTCCGTCGGGCGCGATCTTGGCCAGCGAGGTCCACGGCCAGCCGCGCACCACGGCCAAATACAGGTTGCCATCGGCGTTCACGGCAATCTGCCGGTAGCCTGTCCCCTTCAGAGGAACGCCGCCGGCGTTGGCCTGGCCCAGTGTTTTGACGTATGACACGCCGATGCCCGCGTTTACGCCAAGGGTCGAAAATGCCAGCGCAAGTCCTGCGCACAGGAAGCGTGATATCAGCTTCATGCTATATTCCTAATCCTGCAACCGGGCCACGTCGGTGACCTTGCACGGCCGGGTAGTAACCCGCCGGAAGGCCTCGCCGTATTTCGCGCCAATCTGATAGCCACGTTGCTGGGCGCGGCCTTCCATCAATTGGAAGATACCGCCCACCAGGTCCAGTTGCGAGCCATACGCCTGCATCGCAGCCACTTTGGCCGCATAGGTGTCGCTCACATCCACCACGACTGAAGGTTCGGCCAAGGATTGCAAAATCTCGCATTCGTACAGCGGCACATGCTTCCAGGCCGGTCCCTCGCGCATTGCGCACGGAACCGCGGCATGAAACCATCCGTCCACCACGGTGTCGTGCATGACCTTGTGGTCGTTGTAGTCCGCGAAACTATGCGTGAAGATCACATCGGGCTGAAATTCGCGGATATGCCGGATGACCGCGTGATACCCGGCGTTGCTGACACGAAAATCCCAATCGAGCCAGCGTTCCGTGCCGTGCTCCTGAATGCCAAGAATCCGGCAGACCGCCGCAACCTCTTTCGCGCGTTGCGCAACGATGGTCGCCTGTCCGCCCGGCTGGGTGTACCCTTCGGCACCCTCGGAGAAGGTGACCAACCGGAGGGTCGCGCCGGCATCCGCCAGTTTCCGGATCGTGGCCCCGGCGCCGATCACTTCATCGTCGGGATGGGCGAAAAACAATAGCACTTTCATGGCGTCCCTTTTTTTGTCTTCGTTTTGGTGCTTGCCGGCACCACGATCCATTCCTCAAACGACAATCCCTGCATGGCCAGGGCGTGCTGGGTCATCATGCGGCACGTGTGGCCATCGAGAACATGCTGGAGTTCCGGCTGGCGGCGGGCCAGTTCGCGGGCAAAAGCCGCATAGGCCGGGGTCGCCTTCGCATCATGCCGGTAGATCCGCCCGTACAGTTCCGCCAGGGCCTTTGCGTACCAGGCGTGATGCGCAAGAATTTTCCAGGCCGCGGCCGTCACCCGGTCGCGGGCACGGCAGCCCGTCCGGATCTCCGGCCGGAAGGCATCCACGACCGCGGGCACGCGCGCCCAGTTGCGCAATGCGGTCCGGCGCGCCGCCCCGTCAACGCTGCGGCCGTCGGCGGGATTGATCAACTCCTGCGACATCAGGCGGGTCAGATGCTCCAGATAAGCCCGCGCCTTCGTCCCGGCGGCGCCGAATAAATCACCGAAGTACCGCCTTTCGATCGTTGCAAGATTTTGCGTCCGATCCCAAAGCATCCGGCCCAGAACCTCGATGCCGATGCCCGTGGGAAAAGCCACGCGCATTCCGCCGCACCCGATCAACCCGGTAAGATCCAGGCCGGGCAAGGCCTGCACATCCTGATGCACGATCCGGGCCGTGCGCATCCCGGCCGGGTCATCATGGTACTGCCGCCAGAAATGGTACTCGTAGATGATCCGCTCGCCCGTGAACGCGCGGCGCCAGCCGTTGACCAGCGCCAGATTGCCGGCGAGTGACGATGGCAACACGTTGCGGTTCCGGCAATAAGGGGGTTTCGGCGCGGGCCGGCAGGCGGCTTGCTCGGCAAAGGAAGACCGATACGAACGGCTGATGGGCGCGAACATCAGCAAAAAGCGGCTGGCATTGGCGATTTTTTCGCGGACCGGCGCCCACAGCAGGTCCGTGTAGGCGCAGAACACGATTCGCTGCCCGAGGCGGCGGCGCGTCATTTCAGCATCGATGGCATTCAGAATGCGCACATACAAGTCGCTCGGACGATGCGGTCGGCAGGCGTCGCATTCGCAATGATTGTTACCGCCGTCGCCAAGCCAGACATGCAGGTAAGTTTCCTCGGGATGCAGGACCGCATGCCCGACCACGGCCTTCACCAGGCGGCGCTGGACGACGGGGTTTCCATAGCAAAGCTGCGTAAACAAGGGCTTGCCGCCGTGGGAAAAGCGTCGCTCGCCATTCACCTCCGCCAACAGCGGTTTCACGGTATTGCCGGGGACTTGGCCATGCGCATGCCATTGCGCTTCCGGCAAACCCAGGACGCGGCAGGTCCAGCCGTGGCCTGCCGTGTGCAGCATCAGGCCGCGGCGCAGCGTTTCGCGATGAATCCGCCGGGTCAGGGCGACTGCCCGCGCCGCGGAAAAAGGCATGCGAACCGGCGCGCGGTTTCGCTCAATCGCGTACCAGCGGTCAAAGACGGGAAACGAATGAAAGAACTGGGGAAAGAACCCGTTGAACCCTCGTTTCGCGGCGTAGTCCTGAAAATCCAGCACATGCTCGACCGATGCCGAACCCTCGAGGCAGATGCAACGATGACGCACGGTCGGGCTTTCCTCCAGCTCGACGGGAACCGTCAGCGGATCGCTGACCCTCGGCACGCGCTCACCGTCGCGCCCTGGCCGGAGCCAGCGGCAGCCCAATAACTCCAGCCAGCGATAGGCGGCGAACAAAACGCTGCGGGGATTGCGGCCCGCAAGAATGACCTGCCCGGCGCACGAACGGACGACAAGCGCGTCATCCGGCCCGTCGGACGGCCGTCGGACGGAATCGGGGACAGCATCGCCGAATCCGGCGCCCAGCCCGAGCCAAAGGCCGCCGGCCGCCGGCTCGTAGCTTTCGTGGCACGATACGCCCACCGCCGCGCCGGTCATGCGGCGCAGGTATTTCCGGAGTTCCATCGCCGCAAAAGCGACCACCGGATCGCCGCCGAGGCGGTAGAGGCGGATCGAGGGTGTTTTTGTTCGCGGCATGATTCCTCCTCTACGTGCTTCGACTGAAAACGTCCGTGACGACGAGCGAGAGGTTCGGTTCACCGTCGCGGAACCGGCGAATTTTTTCAAGCGTGTCCTCGTGTACGGGATGCAGGTCCTTCATGGCCGAAAGCAACAGGCACACCGCGCGTGTTCCCGACCAGGGCCTGCACGTTGAGCGGCAGCCGCGTGAGGGTTTCGACCTTGCGGCCCCACTTGCCAAGCGTGTTCTCGATCAGGATATAGTCGAGGCCCGGGATAATCACATCGTCCCAATGGTCCCCACAACCACGCAGCGCCACGTCGAGCATGGTCACGATCCGCTTGCCAAGCGGTTCGTGACTCTCAAGGGTAATGGCGCCGAAGAATTCCTGACATTCCGTGTAGCCCGAGTTGTGGGTGCCGGTGTAGGGCTTGAGCGTTTCCAGTTCGATGCGCTTGCCGACACGGGCGCTGACCTCGTCGGAACGGCTGCGGAAGAAGTCCACCAGCGCCTGCTCCTGGGTCTTTGCCGGGGCGTTGGTGCGGGCACAGTTGACAAAGGCGTCAAAACCGACACGGTACGCAGCCTCGATGAAATCGAACCAGTAACGATCCTTGAGCTTGATCCCGGCCAGTTGGTCCACGGCGATGACCGATCGCCGGATGCAGGCGTTGAGCCCGTCGCGCGTCGGCGCCACGCCCAAATGCACCCAGTCGCCTTTGCGGATGACCTTGTTCTGCGGAGGGCCGATGAGAGTGCGGCAGGAGTCGCCCGTGCCGCACATGATCTGGAAACCATTGCTCTCGCACCCGAGTTTCTGCCCGACGAGGTAGGCCCAGGCCGTGACTTCGGTCTCCAGCATGCCGGGCCGCAGCACCGCAAGCATGGCGCGCATCATCGCATCGGCAACCACGCCGGCATCGCGCGTCAGCGCCATTTCCACCTCGGACTTCTCGTACTTGACCTTCTGGTAAGCCAGCTGGAGGTCCAGCACGTTCTTCGCGCCAAAGAGCCGGTTCAGGTACTCGACAATCGCGGCGGGGACAACCTGGCGGGGGGTGAGCAAGGCGATCTGCTTGACCTGAGCGAGCGGCCGGCCGGCCGCGGCGGCGATGATATCCTCCAGTCGCTCGGCCCGGATCGGATATTTTTCGTCCGCCAGTTGCAGCAGTTCAGCCTTATGCACGACCGCTCCGGCCCGAGGCGCGAGCTGCTCGGCCACGTAGCCGCCCTCCAGGCCGGCCACGATATGGAAGCCCGTCGGCCCGATAATGCCCGCCACCTGTTCCACCGAAACGTTGGTGTTGCCGCCCAGGTACGGAACATCGCCGCAGTAATGCTCGTCGGAGAAGACCAGCCCCACGGGACAGCCGATTTTGGCTAACGCCTGCTGCATGGCCTTGACCCGGCGCTGGAACTCGCTCTTGGGCGTCGTGCGACCAGGCTTGATCCGGGGGCTGTAAGCCGCGATGATGCGGCTCACGTGCTTCCATTCGCGACTCATCTGAACGATCGATTGCATACGGAATTCTTTCAGCGTCTGTGTTGAGGGTCTGTTATCAATATCCGTTCTACAAGGCCTCCTGCGGCGCATTCGTGACAATGAGGCGATAGAAGCTCGGGCCTGCCGGGACCGGTGCCGTATCCCACCAGATGTTAGTCGGCGGCGTGCGGCCGACATTGGAGTCCACCTTCTGCCACCCGCCTCCCATCAGATTGGTGCTCCTCTCGACAGTAAAGGGTGTGTTCACCCAATTGGTATACGTCCACCACACCAGCCGGTTGGAGCCGGCGAGGCACATCAATTCCCTGATCATAAAAACGGACAGCTTGTCGCTGGGGTCTGTGCCGGCCAGATATTCCTGCCAGGCCGCCATGCCATCGCAATCCGCATCGTTGGTCGACGCGGCATCAAAGTCATTGGTCCAGCCATATGACGCCAGCCACCATTCCGGCACGTCATTGGCGGCCAGATTGTCGGCAAAGGCGGCGGCAATGGCCCGATCGTTCGTAACGGCGGCAAAGGCGTAGCCATTCGTCACCCCAACCGGGGTGGCGTCCACCTGTACGTCCCGCACATGGTAGTAACCGTCCGGCGTGATCGTGAAATTGGTGCCGCCGCCGTTCTCCACGGTCAGCGTGCCGGAAGGAACGATGGCGCCGTGGTCGCCCGCGGTCGCCACGATCATCCAGTAGAGTCCATACGGGGCTTCCGTTGACACGACGAGGTCGTCCAGGTAACCGGTCCCCGGAAATATAACCCCGGTGACACTCGCGGCGTTGGTACTGGCCAGCGCGTACCAACTGCCACCCGGCAAGCCCGTCCCATCGTGGGCCGTATAACCCGCGGCATTGGTTTGCATCGCGCCGTTCAGGTAAAACCGGTAGAAATGCTGGTCAGGCCGGGCCGGCGGCGCCACGCTGTAGTCGATCCGCACACTCACCCGTACCCAGGCATCCGTCGCAAACGGGAGGTGCGCAAGCACCGTCCAGCGATTGGATCCCGTGGCCCAGTCCTGATGCCAGAGCACAAAATGCCCGTTCGTATTGACATAAAAACCAACTTGCGCCTCCTCGGGCGCCACAGGCGCCCTCTCCGAGCGGCGCGCGTCCACCAGCATGTCGGTCCAGATATTGGTTCCAGTCGGACCGGCTATCGCGCTGCTGATGGCCGATCGCACCTCCAGCACCTGCGTGTGGTTTGTGGCGATGGCGTAGTGCCCGTGGTAGCTTTCGGTCAGGCCGGCGAGCACTGCGGCGTCGCCGGTGATTTGCGCCGCATCGCTCCGATCGGCGCGCCATCCATTTGTGCCGATCAGCATGAAATTGGTGGAATAATCCTCGAACGACTCCGTGTAGGGCACGCTGTTCGAGCCCTCATTCCAGACGGGAACGGCCGCAGCCTCGGCCGTCCACGCCGAACTGCCATAGGCGTTATAAGCCCGCACGCGGTAAACATATTGGATCCCGGGCAGAAGCCCCGTGTTCACGTAACTGGTGACATTGGAATCGACCATCGCGATCGTGGTGTAGTCGCCAACGGCGCCGATCTTGCATTGCAGTTCGAAGCCTGTTTCGACCGCTGAACGGTCCGACCAGCGCAGGGAGATAGCCACGCCGGACCGGGGGGCTGCCTCGATGCCATCCGGTCCGGAGAGGGCGCGGAAGCCAATGTCCCCGGAACTGAACCCGCCATCGCCCAGGGCGTTGGTGGCCCGGACCCAGAAGTAATAGGGGCTTTCCGTTGCCGCCGCGTAATCGTATGCGCCGTCGCTTATCAATCCTGCAAGCGCGGCCGTGCCGATGTCGTTGGCAGGGCCGACCCACACTTGGTATCCGCTCGCTTTGATTAGAGAGGTCCAGACGATGCGCACTAAATTCGTGTATGTGCCGTCACTGGCCAAGACGGATGGCGGAGGCGGGGGCGGCCCTGAGAGTCCCCGCCAGCCGCTGTCGCTACGGCTGAACGAACTCAGGGCGACCGCGTTCTTCGCCTTGATCCGGTAATACCAAGCGGTCCATTCCGCCGCCGCCGTGTCGGCGAAGTTGGTGGCCGCGGTTTCGGCGATTTTCGTCGCCAAGCCCCCGTTGTCCACGGCTCCGCGCCAGACCTCGTAGGTCGTGGCCTCGCCGACCGCCGACCATGCGACTTCGATCCGGTTCGTGAAAGCGCCGTCACTGGCCTGGACCGTAGCCGGCGGCGGCAG
>JBIIYJ010000522.1:0-2751 GCA_044346855.1 Kiritimatiellia bacterium | reverse complement strand
CGCACTGCGATTCCTGCCCGTTTGCGATCGTCAGCCCCTGGAACCAGACCCGCCCGCGACCATCGGCCGAAAACACCCGGTTCGTGCCGGTCGCGTCCAGGATCGTGGTGGCGCGGTTCGCACCGACAATCCGCAGGTTCGGCGTGCGGGAAATCAGTGGAAACACCTCGCCCGAGGCCCTGTAATAACGCCCCGTGGCCACGTAAATGGCGGTACCGTCGATCGCCTTCCCCAGTGCGGCGGTGATCGTCTTCAAGGGGTTTCCGGACGTCCAACCGTCGTTGGCGTCGCTTCCGCTCGCCACGTCAACGTACAGATTCAGGTTGGAAACGACCAGGACCGTGCTGGTCGATGCATGGTAGCCCAGGTCGACCTGTCCCGAATCGGCACCAGCGTCCGTGCGCGTGGTCCGGGAATCCAATCCGGCGTCCTCCGCGGTCAAACTGCCCACGCCGATACAGGGGCTGTCCGCCCCCTGGAAAGGCAAGCCGGCGGCCGACAGGTAATAGCCTGCGATAAACAACGGGTTGTTGGTCATATTGCCGGTACCCGCCAGCGCATCCTGGGAGCAGGTGTAGGAATACTTGCCATTGGTCGAACTGACGCCGCCGATATAATTGCCCCAGATCACGGAGTTGGTGATCGCCACCAGGGCGGGCGCGTTCGATACGCCCAATCCCCGGTTGTCTGCCAGCGTGCACTGCGCCACAATCGTCGTTCCCACCGTGGCGTGAAGACCGTGCGCCGCGGTGCCGGTAACCAGGCAGTTGGTCAGGATCAGCGTCCCGGCACCCATTTTGAAAATGCCGCCGCCCTCGGCGAGCGCCCCCCGGATCGACGTATTCCGGATCGTCACCCGGTTCGTGGATTGGACATCGGCATAGATCATTTCCAGCGCGATGCCGTTGGTAAAGCCGGTCATCGAACAATCCGAAATAACGCCGCCCACTCCCGCTCCCGTCAGGCAGATCGCGCTGCCGCGTTTACTCTGCGCATACACGCCGCCGGCATTCCCCGACAGGAAGTTGAAGACGAACTCGCAGGCCGACACGTCGAACAGCGTAGTCCCGCCCATATAAAGAGCGCCGCCGGTCACATAGTAGACGGCCGTACCCGAACTGCTGTTTCCCCTGAAAAAGCAGTTGGATATCGTCAGCGGTCTGACGGAATCGGCTCCGAGCCCGACACCGTAAACATTCCAGGTGTTGTCGATCGTGTTGGTCTCAAACGAGCACCCCGTGATCCGGGCGCTGCCGCCCATCAGGTAAGCGCCGGCGCCGTAATCCGGATTGACGCACGTGATGGTGTTGGACACGAACGCCACCCCGCTCAGTGTCACCGCCGCGTTCATGGCAAAAAGGCCGGCGCCATACCGGTTCCCCAAGGCCGTGTTCCCGGAAAGGATGTTGTTACGCACCAGGCTGTTCGCCACGGTCAGCGTCCCGGTCGTCGCATACAGGCCGCCACCCTGGATCACCCCGCCCACCGTGGAAACCAGGCTGTTTGAGGCGATCACGCAATTCGTCACCAGGGTTATGCAGTTCGTCAGGTAAACACCGACCCCGTTCGTCACCCCCAACCCGCCCGCCACCCAGAGGCGATCCAGCGTCAGCGTCGAAGCCTGCCCATAAAAGATCCGGTTGGTCACGGAGAGGGAGCGCGTCAGCACGGTCGGCGTGCTCGTGACATCCTCACCCGATCCCAGGTACCCGCCCCGGATCGTCAGCCCCGCATGGTTGGTCACCACGAGCTGGCTGGTGTTGGAATAGACGCCGTAACTCAGGCGAACCTCATCGCTCGCGGACGGACAGGCGTTGATCGCGGCCTGGACATTGCTGTAGGCGTTGGCCCAGTCGTCGCCGCTGAATGATCCCCCGCCGGACGGTGTCACATATTTGGTCGTGGCGCCAGCCGTCGACAGCAGCGCCGAGAAAACAACCCATCCAAAAACCTGTTTTACCGTCATATGAACCCCTCCTCTACTTTCCTCGCGGAACAACCAGAAACGCATCAAAATCGGGGTGACAACTTGGCCTTCCGCACCGGGAAAGCCACCGGTTTGCCATCATACAATCATACACTGCCTCGAACACGGTTTTGGCCTGACCCAGAGTCTGCGTGATTTCCAGGCAATTGTAAACCATGTTAATCGTTGTCTCCCTCTCCATAACGGTCCGCCACAACCAACGGGGACACGGGCTGGAAAGGCCGTGCCCTCTGCTCAGCCTGAACCCCGAACCCTGAACCCTCTTATCGCACCATGATCACGGTTCCATTAACGGGCGGCGTCGTGTTTTCAAAAGCGCCCATGTCCGTGATCTTACCGATGATGCGCGGATTTCCCGCAAGGTCGAGCGCGACCGCCATCCAGGACTCATTGCTGCCAGCGTTGACGCACGGGCTGGTCCGGACCAGACGGAAGTCCTTTGCGGCGGCCCCGGCAAAGAGCGGATCCTGGTTCTTGTTCCCGGTCCCGGCCTGCGCCTCCTGTGAACAGGTGAACGTCAGGACGGCATTGGTGAACCCGCCCTTGGCGTTACCCCAGGCAATGCTGTTCTTGCCCGTGACGGCGCCAAGCGCATTGGAAACGCCCCACCCGCCGTTGTTCGCGAAGGTCGAGTTGGCGAGGACCACCGATCCCGCATCCACCAGCACGCCGTGATTCGTGAACGAATGGACCAGGCTGTTGGTCATGGCCAGCAGGCCGACGCCGCGCTTGCGGATGGCGATGCCGCCGCCGCCTCGCAAGAA
>JBIIYJ010000521.1:0-2752 GCA_044346855.1 Kiritimatiellia bacterium | reverse complement strand
CCGAGCTTGAAATGCTGATCAACACGGCCCTGCTGGACGAGCAGGTCCGGAAGCTGAAGCGCTGAGATGCCAGCCCCGGCTCCAATCCGCCGCGGCGCCGCCCTGCTGGTGGTGCTCGCGGCCGTTGCCCTGGTCGGCTCGCTGCTGGCGGTGGCCGGCGCCCGGCGCTACACCCTGCTGGCCGGGCAGAAGCGGGACGACGTCCGGGCCCGCCTGCGCGTGGCGGCCTGGGATGCCGTCTGGAGCGATCTCCGCCTGGCCGCCGCCCAGCCGAAATCCCTGCCCGGGGGCGGGCCGGACGAGGCTCCGGACGGCGTCCAGACGGTCGTGGAGGCGCGCCCGGCCGCGGGCGGGAAGGAGTCCGGGCGGTTCGAGGTGTCCGTCACGGCCTCCCTCGGCCGCGCCCGCCATGAGGGCTGGGCCCTTGTCCAGCGGACCGGGGAGGGCTTCCGCATTCTAACCTGGGTGGAGCGCTGATGGAAAATCGCCCGGCAACCTGTGACTGGACCGACCGCTGCGTGGGGCTGGATGAAACGGCCTCGGGCCTGGTCGCCGTCCTGGCCGTCCGCCATGGCCGCTCGGTGGCGGTGGAGCCCGCGGCAGGCCCCGTGGAGGGCGCCGCCCTGGCCGCCGGCCTTGGCGAGCGGGAGGCCTGGGTGCGCCGCATTCGCACCCCGCTGAAGGACAAGGCCAAGGCGCTGGGCGTGCTGCCGGGCCTGCTGGACGTTCAGCTTCCCTTCGGCATCGAGGAATGCGTTTTCGCCAACGTCGCCCTGGCCCGCGAACCTGCCGGCTGGACCGTGACCGCGGCCGGGGCCCGGGAGAGCGAAATCCGGGCCCGACTGGACCGCTGGGCCGCCGAAGGACGCGAGCCCCATCACCTCGACCAGGAGGGGCTTGCCCTCTGGTCGCAGGCCTTCGAGGAACTGCCGCCCGCCTTCGAGGCGCCCCGGGCCGTGGTCTACCTGGGCGACGACCGTTCCGTGCTGGCCTTCGGCCGCGGGGCGGAGCTGATCTCCACCCATGGCCTGAAGAAATTCGAGCCCGTCCAGGCCCGCCGCCTCGCGAACCTCGCGTTCGACGGCGGGGCGGGGGAGACCGACTGGATCTGGGCCGGCCCCCTGGCGGAGCAGGCTGCCATCGAAAGCCATGCTCGCGAATTGGGCTTGCCGAAAAGCGGCCGGATCATGAAGGATCCGCGCTCCGTCCTGGCGCGCGCCTATGCCGTCCGCGCCCTGACATCGGGCCTCTTGCGCTGCGACCTGCGGCGGAACGGGCTGACCCATCCCGCTGTCCGGCTCCGGCGCGACAGGCGCGCCCGGTTTTCCGCCGTCGTCTGGCTGGCCGCCGGCCTGATCCTGCTCGCTTCGGGGCTGGCCTGGGGCGGGCTGCTGAGGCACCGGCTGGCCGCGGTCGACGAGGCCGTCAATCGGCGGACCCGGATCCTGGTGCGCGGGCTGGACCCCGCCGCCGCGGTCCTGCCCGGCTACGAGAAGCGCGCCCTCGAGCGGGCCTGGGCGGCCCGGAAGGAGGAGTTGCAGGCTTACAGCCGGGCGATGTCCCCCCGGCTCAGCCGCGGCCTGGGCCGCCTTCTCATGACGGCGCGGGAGGAGAAAGCCGTCCTGCACAGGCTCGACTGGGATGATGCGGGGCTGAGGGTGGAGGGGCGGATCGCATCCGCGGAAGCCGCGGCCCGCCTGAAGGCCGCCGTCGAGCGCGAGGCCGGCTTCGCGCTTTCCCTGGCGTTTGACTCTAAAACGGAAACAGACGGGCTGTTTGTCCTGGAGGGCCGCGATGGCCGCTAAACACGATGCGACGGCGCTGATCCGGTTCGCCGCGGCGGCCGCCTGGCTTTTGGCGGCGGTCATGCTGGCCCAGTCGTTCGCGAAAAGCCTGGCGGTTCCGGATCGGATCCGCGCCCGGCTGGCCGATCTCGCGGCCGTGGCGGAGTACGAGGCGAAGGTTGCAACCGCCACGTGGGCGGAAAAAGCCTTCCGGGCCGCCTATCCGGCGCCCGCCGTTCCGGGAAAAGCCGTGCCGCTTCCCGACCTTTCGGTTCTCGCGGAGCAGGCCCTGGGCGGGACGGGGACCAACCGCGTGCGCGAACTGCGGCGCTTTCCAGTCGGCGGCGGCACGGCGGTCCGGATCCTCGTCGAGGCGGAGCAGGCGCCCCTGGCGGCCCTGAGCCCGCTGATCGAATCGGCGGAGGCGGCCGCCCCGCCCTGGCGCCTGGCGGCCGTGTCGATCGCCCCCGAGTCCCCCCGGCCGGGCAAGGGCCGCGTCCGCCTCGAGTTCGAGACCATCCGCGAAAACGAAACCCCGTAAGAGCATGACGACCATGACAGACTCGCTCAGCCCCTCGTCCTACCACCGCCGGGTGATGGACGCGCTTGTCCCCTCCAGCGCCTTCACCGGCGGCCCTGTGGTCCCCTGGCAGCGCGCGCTGCGGCGCAAGGTGAAGGAACTGCTCAACCTCGATCCCCTCGGCCGCCCCGCGCTCAACGCGAAGCGGATCTGGAAACGGGAACATCCCCTGGGCGCGATCGAGAAGGTCGTGTTCACCTGCGAGCCGGGCGCGGACATGCCTGCCTATGTCTGCCTGCCCGCGTCCGCCAAGCCGCCCTATACGTTCATGATCTGCCTGCAGGGGCACACCTCCGGCATGCACCACTCGATCGCCGTGAAGCAGGAGGACGAGACCCTTCCCATGGAGGTGGCGGGGGACCGCGACTTCGCCCTCGGCTGCCTGAAG
>JBIIYJ010000205.1:0-9928 GCA_044346855.1 Kiritimatiellia bacterium | reverse complement strand
AGGTTCTCGGGGTTGAAGAAGCTGCCGCACGCTTCGCGCTGCTTGTTGCCCGGCTTGCCGTCGAACTGGAGCGGGGGCGGGCCGTTGGCGCCGAAGAGGGTCTGGTCGATGGCGCCGAGGAGGCCTTTCGATTTAAGGAACGAGCCGACCATGAAGGTGAAGGAGGCGCCCTTGTAGGCGCAGTTGTAGCCCATGCGGCTCCAGTCCTCGAGGATGGCCTCCTCGAAGGCGAGGTTGATGGGGCGGGGGTCCTTGGCGGGATCGTAGATTCCGTTCAGGGCGAGGTGCTTGAAGTCATGTCGGGCGCGGAAGTTCGCGACCTGCGCGGGAGTCAGCGTGTCCTTGTTTGTCCGGGTGAACGACTGCTCGTTGACCGTGAAGGCGCGGGCCTCGCCGCCGAAGGGCCCGTCATAAGGCGTAACCGGGGGCTCCGGAAGCTTCTTCCAGTTATTATACAAGTCCGCCCGCCATGGTTCCTGCGCCGACGACAGCAGCGTCGAGAGGCCCAAGAGTAATCCCCAAACCAGCGTCCTCTTCATGAAAACATCTCCGTTGTGAATACGTATGCAAT
The DNA here is from genome assembly GCA_044346855.1 of Kiritimatiellia bacterium. Classification (GTDB taxonomy): domain Bacteria; phylum Verrucomicrobiota; class Kiritimatiellia; order CAIKKV01; family CAIKKV01; genus CAIKKV01. The sequence goes on along the minus strand of JBIIYJ010000205.1, from coordinate 9,357 downwards.
ATAGTTTACGCGCATAAAAATTGTCAATCACGTTGACATTGTTTTTGAATAGGCATATTTTGTGAATACGTATGGGGCCCTTATTATGTCTGCCTTTCAAAAACAACTGGCGCGTCATCTGAACTTGTCCCAATCGACGGTTTCGCGGGCTCTTCGGAACAAGGCCGGGGTGAACGAGAAGACCCGTCTGGCCGTGCATGCCGAGGCGGAGAAGCTGGGCTACAACATCGATTCCACCAATTTCGAAGCCCGCACCATGCGGATGCGGGCCCTGGGCAATCTGCCTGCCACCGGGATCGTCTGCGCGACCGTGTACGACGATGACGATGCCGCCGGGTTCGGCGGACGTATTCTGCGGGGCATGAACGAGGCCGCCCGCAAGGCCGACCTCGAGGTGATCATGGTTACAGGCAGCCGGTCCATCACCGAGTTTCCCCGCATCGTCATGCGCAAGCAGGTGGACGGGGTGGTGCGCCTGCTGGGCGACCTGGAAGTGGACCAGGGCGTGGTGCCCTGTCCCGTTCCCTGGGTAAGCCTGCTGTACGACGTGCCAGGGGTCGATCTCGTCACGGTCGACAACTTTGCCGGCGCGCGCGCCGTGGGGCACAACCTCTTCGCCCTCGGGCACAGGCGGGTCGCCTTTATCGGCCCCGAGACGGACCTGGCCCGCGAGCGGCTGGCCGGGCTTCGCGCGGCGGCGCGGGAAGCGGGTTGCGAGGTTCCCGATTCGCTCGTGCGCCTGGAGAAATTCGTCGCCAGTGACAAGCCAACCCGGGACCTGCTCGAGGCCTTCATCGGGGGCCGGCTGGACCGCCTGCCGTTCACCGCCCTTGTGGCCTACAATGATTACATGGCCGAAATCGCCTTGCGCTACTTCGATGCGAAAGGGGTTCGCGTTCCCGCGGAGGTCAGCGTGGCCGGTTTCGACGGCGTGCTTCCCGCATCGTTCAACGAAAAGCGGCGCATCGCCTCGGCGGCCATTCCTCTGGAACAGATTGGCGCGGCCGCTCTGGAACTCCTGCTGTGGCGGATCGGAAACCCGGGCGCCGCACGCCGCCGGGTGGTACTGGACACGACCTTTTCGGAAGGGGATACCGTGGCGTTTGTTAATACGGGCGCTGAACCATAGCCGATCGATGTTGGAACGAGGAGGGATGAATGAAACACGGCGAACCGGCGAACTCGGTCATTCAACGCCTGGCGGTCATGGCGGGCCTGGCGCTTGGTCTTGCGGCATCGATGGCGGCCGCGGATACGGTGGTCTGGACCGGCGCGGCCTCCACCAACTGGCAGGCATCTGGCAACTGGACCAATTCGAGCGGGGGTGCGGCCATTCCCGCGGCGGGTGACGACGTCATCATCAACGGCGGGCCGCGCCACCCAACTCTGAGCGTCGCGTCCGGCGCCACCAACATCGCGTCCCTGTCCATCGGCGCCAATAACGCCTCCACCCTGACCGTGGCGAACGCCGACGCCGATGCGAGAAAACTCATCGTCGATGGAAACGTGTCCGTCGGTGCGGCGGGCGGGCTGACCCACGCTGACAATGCCACCAGCGAGGTGCACCGCCTGAACATGCAGGTCGGCGGCAACCTCACGGTGGCCGGTGGCGGCCGCGTGACGGGTTACAGGAAAGGCTTCGATGCCGGCTACGGGCCGGGCCGGCCGTTGACCACCGCCGGCGGCGGGTACGGCGGCGGTGCGGGCCACGGCGGAGAGGGCGGGGACGGATACAACACGAACGATACGGGCGGAACGGTCTACGGTTCGATCAGCGAGCCGGTCGCGCTGGGAAGCGGAGGATCGACGTTCAAGGGCGGCGGCGCGGTGATCCTGCGGGTGGCGGGTCAGACCACGATCGACGGCTGGGTTGACGCCGACGCCTCCAATATCGTCGCCGTCTCGGCCGGCGGCGGCTCGGGCGGTTCCGTATTCCTGACCACGGGCACGCTGGGCGGTACGGGCCTCGTCTCCGCGGTCGGCACCGGCGCCAGCCATCTCCGCTCCGGCCAGGGCGGGGGCGGGCGGATCGCGATCGTGCTGACCAACGGGACTTCGATCGGCGGCGTCACGGTCGTTGCCTGGGGCGGTTCGGCCAATCCGACCAAGGCCGGGGGCGCGGGCACGATCCTGATCCGGAAATCGAATTCAACCTTTGGCGATCTGATTGTCAGGAACCGGGGCAATGACGTGATGTTTCCGTCTGGCGCCCGCACCCTTCTGACGAACGGGTTGTTCCGGTTCGATTCCATTATCACCACCAATGTCGGCATCCTGGAAATCGGCGGCGGCGCCGTCCTGGATCTGACCAACGGCGCGCCGATCATCGGCGATGCCCCGGCTTCCGCGACCGGCGCGTTTTCCAGGATCGTCGTGTCGGAGGGTTCGATCCTCTTTCCGGCTGCGTTTATCCTGACCAACCGCGCCGTCCTTTCCCAGAAGGGGACCAACGCGATCGTTTTCGACACCTCCCTGACCGTGGCCGCCGGCTCGGTCCTGACGCACGAGAAGTTCCAGCGGTACGACGTTAATTTCAATTTCACGGCCACCGAGACAAACCGGCTGAACCTGGCCGTTACCGGCGATTTCACGCTCGACGCCGGCGGGTTCGTAACGGCGGAAGCCATCGGATACCTTTCTTCCTATGGTCCGGGCGCCGGCAACGGGCACACCGGGTACGGCTCCGGGGCAGGTCACGGGGGCGAAGGCGCCCAGGGCAACATCGGCAGCGGCGTCAGCACGGGCGGCATGACCTACGGCTCCGTTCAGATGCCTGAAACGCTGGGCAGCGGCGGCGCTTCCACGGCTCTGGGCCTTACGTATCTTTCGGGCGGCGGAGCCCTCCGGCTGGGCGTGGGCGGGGCCTGCACGCTCAACGGCCGGGTCACCGCGGACTGCATGGCCACCAACGGCTTTGGCGATCCGCAACGCCTCACCGGCGCCGCCGGCGGTTCGGTCTGGATCACGGCCGGGACGCTGGACGGAGCCGGCTCGATCACCGCCCGGGGCGGGGGCGGGTTCCACAACTTCTCCGGGCAGGGCGGGGGCGGACGCATTTCCCTGGTCGCGACCAACGGGAATTCGATCGGCTCGCTGGCCGTTTCGGCCATCGGCGGGACCAATAATCCGCTGCGCGCGGGGGCGGCCGGCACGATCTTTGTTCAGACGCTTTCTCCGGCCGCCAGCCACCTCCTGATCGACAACGCCAACCGCGTGGGTTCGGCCGCCCTGGCAGCGACCCACCTGTCGTCGAACGTCGTCTGCGGCGCGGTCGGGAACGTGATCATCCGGAATGGCGGTTTCCTGCGCCTGGGCACCAACCAGATGTTGGAAGTCCGGGGCGAGTGGACCAACTCGGCCTTTTTCTTCGCCGAAACGAACAGCACGGTGGTCCTGGCGGGAACGGGGGCCGCCTTCGTTGTCATCGGGCCGGCCGGCGTTTTCCGGGCCGACACGAACTCGTTCTACAACCTGTCTGCCGAGACGGCCGGCAAAGTGCTAACGTTCCCAGCCTCCGCCGCCGTGACCAGCGGGGTTCGGGGCGCGTTGACGCTCAGGGACGTGTCCCTGGCTTCCGCCAGCCCCGGAACGGCCTGGCATCTGAAGCTGGACGGCGCGGCCACCCAGGACGTCCGGCGCGTGTCCGTGCGGGACAGTCATGCGATCGGCGGACAGACCGTGACCGCGCGCAATTCGATTGATTATGGGAACAATGAGAACTGGCTGTTTCTCCGTGGCAACGGTGCCTTGCTGCTGGTGCGGTGAAGAGGGAGATCCGATGAACGAGGCGAAGGAGCGGGATGAGTACCGGACGCCGGTTTCGCCGGACGGCTTGACCATCGTGCAGGTGACGTCGGATCCGGACCGGAGCAGCGGCGGCGTGTATATCGACTGCCCGTCGTGGACGCCGGACAGCCGCCGGTTCGTGTTCGAGCGGGAGGCGGCGGAGGATGGCTCGAAAAAGGCGGGCCTGTGGCTGTGCGACACGGAGGAGGGTTTCAGCAGCCGGCCGCTGATCGAGTTCGACCGCCCGGAAGGCTTTCATAATCCGAGTTTCGAAGGCGACGCCAGCCTCGGCGGCGTGCTGAGCCCCGACGGGGCGTGCGCCTACCATATCAGGCGCAAGGGCCGGACAGTCGAGGTGATGCGGGTGGACCTGCAGACGGGGCGCGAGGATCGGGAGCCGGTGGCGACCGCCTCAGCTCCGTTGCGCGTCAGGGGCGCGCTGAGCATCTCGGCCGACTGCGAGCGGCTTTTGATGGGGAGCTGGCTGGGGGACGGCAGGATGGAAGGGGCGCCCTGGGGGGCGGTCATTTTCAACCTGCGCACGGGCGGCAGCCATGTCGTTGAATTCGGCAACGGCTACCGCAACATGCACGCGCAATATTCGCACAATCCGGATCCCGCCTTTTCGCATGACATCCTGCTGAACGCCGTACCGCCGAAACTGTCGGACGGCTCGTGGCTGACGCCTCCCGACGGCTCCTGGCGGTGGAAGGACATGCCGGCGCCGGCAGACGCCTTCGGGGGCGCCTATACGGTGGTGCGCGACGACGGGACGGACTGGCGCCTGGTTCCGCTAGGGCGGGCTCCCTCGTTCAGCAACGGCGGGCACAACACCTGGCGGGGCCGGGGCTATTCCGTGGTCAGCGCGGTCTACAACTGTACGCCCGAGCGGTGGCGCTCTCCGTTGATGGAGGCCGCGCCGATTCCGGTTGCGAATGAGGCGGAGCTGTGGCTGGGGCAGCGGCATCCGCGCGCCACGTGGGTGGACCTGACCCGCAAGCTGAGCCGCGCGGACTCGTGCCACTTCGGCATGGACGGGACCGGGACGCGCGTGGTCTCGGACACGGACGGCTACAACCACGGCCCCAACAGCTTCATGTGGATCGGCGCACTCATCGATAAGTCTGGCGAAGAGCCGTTTTTGAAGTCGCGGTATCTGCTTTTTCCGCGGACGTCGTGGAAGGGGCAGCCGGCGCACCCCCATCCGTCGCTGTCACCGGACGGGCGGTTCGCCGTGTTCCAGTCGGACTTCCCGGGTCGGCCCCAGTTGCACGTCGCGACCGGGTTCGATTATCCATGAAGGCGTTATGTCAAAAGTGCGTCGGTCTTCAATTCAGTTGCGAAGCAGGCTTCTTTTTCGGTAACGTCGTCTTGTTGACGACGGGCGGTTCCGTGCGTGCCGCATCGTCGAACGCTGGATCCGGGTTTGTGGAAGGGAAGACGGAGGCGGTGGTCTGAGGATAGCAACGGAGGGCGTGCATGAGAGCGTTAAGAACCGGGATGATGATGATTCTGGGTTGCGCGGCGATTTGCTTCCAGGCGTTTCCGGCTGCTGCCGCCACGCACGTCTGGACGGGTAGTTGGGACACGCCTCCGGCGACCGGCGGCGATATTGTCATCCGCAGCGGCACCAACCTGGCGTGGACCGCCGCCATGCCGTCCAACGTGAACTCGTGGGTGCAGGAGGTCACCTATACCGGTACGGTGCGGATTGATACCGTTTACAGCGCCAGCGGATTCACCAACCTGGTTATCGCGAACGACTGCGTCATCAGCAACGGCTTCTGGATGCATCAGGACAATAGCGCGGCCGAAACCTATCGGTTGAAGGTCAGCGTGGGAGGGAACCTGACCGTTGCCGCCAATGCGAAAATCCTGGTGGACGGGCTGGGTTACGATAATGGAAAGCCGACCGGTTACGGACTCAGCCAGTCCGGCGGCAGTCATGGCGGCCGGGGGAATTGCGGGGCGACGGAGGCCGGGCCCACCTACGGGTCGATCGTGAAGCCCGTGAATCTCGGGAGCGGCGGCGCCCAGACACCCGGGGGCGGGGCGGTATACCTGGACGTGGTCGGGACGGCAACCATCGACGGCACGATCGGAGTCAACGGCTCGAACGCCGTCAACTATTCCGGCGCAGGCGGCAGCGTTTACCTGGCGGCCAACGCCCTTTCCGGCGCCGGCACGATCCGGGCGAACGGTGGCGACGCCGGCACGCAGGCCGGCGGCGGCGGGCGCATCGCCCTGATCCTGAAGGGCGAGGGGCAGACCTTCGGCGCCTTCACCGGCCCGATCCAGGCTTACGGCGGGTACAATGTGACCAAGCCCGGCGCCGCCGGAACGATCTACAAGGAAACGAAGGCCGACGTGGCCGGAAAAGGCGAATTGTGGGTCAACAATTCCAACCGGGTCTGCCTGGCGGCGGCCTTTCCCCTGAGCTGGCGGGTGACCACGGAACTGCTAGGCGCCTCCGCCATGACGAGTGAGTTCGCCCGTCTCGTCATCACGAACGCCGGCGTCATCAGCCTGGGGGCCGACGATACGCTGATCCTGACGAACACGGTGATCACCGGCGGCGGGACCAACCGCCAGGAAGGCATCCGGCTCTTCGGCGGCAAGCTGGTGACCCCCGACGCGTTCGGCATCAGCAACCTGTTCATCAGCGTGCACACGAACGCGGGCGCGCAGTTCATGCCGGCCGAATCGCTGACCCTCGGGACCCAGGCCACGCTGATCGTCAACACCCCGTGGTCGCTCACCAACCGCGTGACGGTGGAGGCGGGGGGGCTGATCACGCACGATCCCAACAATGACAAGGAACTATTCAAGGCCAACCTGACGGTCAATGGATCGCTGGAGATCAAAGCCGGGGGCGCGATCGACGTTTCCCGGAAAGGCTATGTCAGCCCGAACGGTCCCGGATATACGGCGCTCAACCAGCCTTCGGCGCACGGCGGGCAGGGGGGCAAGGGGGGCGTGGCGTACGGGGGCTGCTACGGGTCCGTCACGTCGCCAACGAACCTCGGTAGCGGCGGATCCATTGCGCTCAACTACGGGGGCGGCGCCGTGCGGCTTGTAGTGACGGGCCCGCTCACCAATAACGGGACCATCCGGGCGGACGGCGCGAACGACACCTATTACACCGGCTCGGGCGGCAGCATCTGGATCACGGCCCCCTCGTTGCATGGCGCCGGGGTGATCACCGCCAATGCCGGCGACGTCTCCAACGATCACGCGGGCGGCGGCGGCCGGATCGCGATCGTCCTGACCAACGGCAATTCGTTCGCCGGCCAGTCCATCCTGGCCCGCGGCGGCATCAAGACCAGCGGCAGCGGGTCCAATCCGGGTGGCAACGGCACGGTGTACCTGAAGGGGATGGACCAGGCCTACGGCGTCCTGATCCTGGACAACAGCAACTTCGTGTCGGCGGGGCGGGCCGTCTTATCGTCGAATGTGACGGACACGACGGTGGGCGACGTCGTCATCCGCAACGGCGGACGCTTGCGCGTGGAGACGAACCAGGCGCTGACCGTCTACGGCACCTGGTCCAACGCTTTCGGATTCACGGCGGGACCGGCGGGGACCGTCGTCTTCGCCGGCGCGGACGACGCCACGGTCTGGGGGACGAACACCTTTGACGGGTTCACCTGCGTCACCCCGGGGAAGATTCTCCGGTTCGAGGCCGGCAAGACGAACCGCCTGACCGGGGCCCTGAGCATCGCCGGCGCCTCCGGCAATCCGGTCACGCTCCGCTCCCTGTCGCCGGGGGCGCAGTGGTTTTTCTATGCGATGCCGGGATCCTCCAAGTCGGTTTCCTACGCGCATATCACCGACTCCAACGCCGGCGGCGGCGATCCGATCCCGACGGCGAATTCCACGGATGGCCTGAACAACCTGAACTGGGTTTTCGGCGGCGCCACGGTCACCTGGACCGGCTCAAGCAACTCGGTCTGGGGGGTGAGTTCCAACTGGGACCTGGGCCGGCTGCCGACCGACCAGGATATCGTCATCATTCCGGATACGGCCAACGATCCGGTGCTCGACGCCTACCGTGAAATCGGGGGCCTGACGAACCAGGCGGGCGCCAGCCTGACTCTGAACGGGTACAGCCTGTTGGTCAACGGCGCGGTCCGCAACGCCGGCGCCATCACGGCCTCCGCCGGAGAAACGATAACCTGCAAGAGCGATGTTGATTTCACGGCCGGAAGCTTCACGCCGGCCCGCTCGACGCTCCTCCTGGCCGGGACCGGAGCGCAGCGCCTGACGCCCGATTCCAAGTCTTTCCATCGGATCCAGGTTTCGAACGGCAGCACCGTGACGGTGCAGAATGCCTTTGCCGCGGCGCAGCTTTATTGCCTGACCGGCGGAGCCTCGATCGTGTTCAACGCGGGCAGCACGTTTGCCGTCGGCGATCTGAAGATGATCGGAAGCGCCGGAGCCCCCGTTTACCTCCGCAGCAGCTCAAGCGGTTCAGCGTGGAATCTGAATGTCTCGGGCCTGCATGTCGTGCGCGATGTGGATGTGAAGGACAGCAACGCCTCCGGCGGGCGCCGCCTGTATGCGATCAACTCAACGGACAGCACCGGCAACTCCAACTGGGATTTCGGGACCTGGCATACCTGGTCCGGGGCGGCGTCGGGGTCGTTTACGAATGACGCCAACTGGACCAACGGCGTTGCGCCGGGCGCGGGCAGCTTCGTCCTGATCGATGGCAACGGGCCCAATGCCCCGGTGATTTCGAGCAACACCACGATCGGGCGATTGGTTGTCGGCCTCACCCAGGCTAGCATCCTGACGATCAACACGAACGTCCTCGCGCTGGGCGATGTCACCGTCAACGCCAACGGCGTCCTCACACATAGCGCCAACAGCACCACTGAGCAATTCAAGGTCATCATGGATGTCGGCGGGGACTTCCTGATTGAGATGGGCGGAACGATCGACGTCACGAGCCGGGGTTACGATGTCGGGTACGGGCCGGGAACGCCAGGCACGCTGGATAACAACCATTCCGGCGCCGCCCACGGCGGCCGGGGATCGGAAGCGCCCGGTATTATGACGGCGACGTATGGCAGCCTCCTGCACCCCGTCTCGCTCGGAAGCGGGGGAGCGACGCCGGGCTACCCGCCGACGAGCACGGGCGGCGGGGCCATCTCGCTGACGGTTGCCGGCCGGGTGGTCAACAACGGCGCGATCACGGCCTCGGCGGTCGACGGGCTCTATGGCCGCGGGTCGGGCGGAAGCGTTTTTGTTGACGCGGGGTCGTTTTCGGGTGGGGGAACGATCCGGGCGAATGGCGGCGCCGCCTCGGCCACGCGGGCGGGCGGCGGGGGGCGGATCGCCGTGGTGGTCACCAATGTCGGTGCCGATTTCAGTGCCGCCACGCTCACCAATATCACGGCTTGCGGCGGAGTCGGCGCGACAGGCAATGGTGGCGCGGGAACGGTTTATCTGCAGACGGCGGCCCAGGGAGCCGGCAAGGGGGTCGTGATCATCGATAACGGCAACCAGCCCGCGGCCCCGACCGAGATCCCCGCCAGGACCAACGGTGTTCCGGATGAGCCCAGCAAA
>JBIIYJ010000204.1:0-9950 GCA_044346855.1 Kiritimatiellia bacterium | reverse complement strand
CGTCGGCCGGCCACTGAACCGTCTTCACCCCGGCAGCCTTTTCAAAGCCGGAGCGACAGCTTTTGCAGTAGCAGCTGTGGCGGTCGGGAAAGCGCACATAATCAAGATGCACGCCCTCGACCGGATACCGGGCGATTTCGGCGATGCCGTCCAGTTCCCATTCCACATTGTCGGCCCGGGAGGGACACAGCCAGTTGACCGTCTGGCCCGTGTCGCTCACCTGGAGCCTCCCGGCAGCCTTGAACTTGGCCGTCAGCTCGGCGGGCGCTCCCTCCAGATTCCAGCAGATCTTCCAGGCGTGCACGGCCAACCCGGCCTCCTGGGCGGCTTCGCAGCACGCTTTCAGCGGATCGCCCGCCGACCGCGCCGCCTCGGACTGAGGAAGCCGGGAGCCCGGATAAAGCGCCGAGCCTGCCGACGCCGCAAACGGGAAGACGGCGGTGAAGCCGCGGCGGCGGAGCAGGCTCGCGGTACGCGACCAACTGCCGGCGCCGGAATAGAGTCCCAGCCCCGAGCTGTTCCACACGGCCCGGAACTCGCCCGGAACGGGGCGGACCGTTTCGGCGCAGGCGGCGGCCATGCGATCGGCCAACCGGCTTTCCGCCTCGATCGCCTCCAGGTAGCGGCCCTCCCGGACCAAGCCGCCCAATCCTGCGCGAGCCTGGTCGAGGGCGGCCGTCGCCCCGCCCCTCTTCCGGATGGCGTCCAGCATGGCGGCCGCGGAGTCGTAGGGGGCGGATGCCCCGCCCCGCAGCAGAGCCCGCTGGGCGGCGGCCCGCAAGACGGCCGGGTCGAAATGACCGGCCAGCCCCAGCAGCAGGCGCCGAAGCGAGGCGGTGTCGCCGTCCTGGAGTATGTGGCTCATCCAGGCGCCCCGGTCCGACAGGGTCCAGGCGGGCCAGGGCTGCGCCTCGCCATCGGCGTTCTCCCACCAGGCGATGACGCGGGCCGACTCCTCCGCCGCATAGGCGGGCCTTGCCAGCCGGGAATTCTGGTAGATCCGTCCCGGCAGCAGGGCCGGGCGGCTGCGGGAAAAAGCGAAGGAGGTCCAGGGCGCCCCGGCCCGGGTCATCTGCAGCGGCCCGAGCTTGAAGCCCAGCAGGGCCGCCAGTCCGGAGTCGCCGGAATAGAACACAACAAGCCGGCCGCCCCGCTCGAGATAGGAGGAGAGCCGGTCCAATTCCTCTTTTGGAATAAACGGATTGTAGGCCAGAAAGGCCACCTTGTCCCGGAGGCCGCCGCGGATGACGTCGCTGTCGGTCAGCTTGTGCACGGTGACGCCGGCCTCCGTCAGGTGGCGGACAAGCAGGTCGGCGCTGCGGGCCGAGGCACGGCGCTCCGCCTCGTTCGGCGCGGAAAGGGTCGCCTCCACGACGGTCACGGACGCCCGCGCTTCGGCGGCGGCGCTCGCGGCGGAGGCGCTGCGGCAGCCGGTGGAGACGGCCAGGAGCAGCAATAGAATGGCGGGGAGCAGACTCGGCATGCAGTCAGGATGCGACAGGGGAAGGATCAGGTCAAGCTCTTCTCAAAACAGGCGCTCACGGCGGGGGACCGCCGACTCCACCTTTTTCTTTCAGGCCGAGAACCGGGCGTAGAGCCCCCACACATTCCCGCCGCGGTTGTCCAGGGCCACCATCACCTCGTTCGCGCCCTTCTTGAGCGTGACGGGAATACGGGCCTTGTCGGGGCCGGCGGGGTTGGTGAAATCGGGATAGACGCCCGCCTCCACGCCGTTCAGCCAGACTTTGATGGGGCCGTCGCTTCCGACCCCGAAAACCTGTTCGCCGCCCGACTCGGAAAAGAACTCGGCCTTCGTGTAAACAACGCCCTTTTCCTTCTCAAGGGTGCTGCGCAGGTTCAGGAATCCGCCGGCCACTTTCGTCCGCTTCCAGCCCTGCGTGGAAGCCGGCAGGGGCGCGGCCGCGATGGGCCCCTCCATAGGCTGCACCGGGCTGACCTCGAACGCCCGGATGAATTCAGGGATCACGATCGGCTCGTCCCAGGCGGGCGTGGGGGGATAATCCGGCTCCGGAACCCCGGAAACCAGTTCCGCGACGTTGACGACGCGGCCTTCCTTCATCGACAGATTCGCCGCGATGCCGGTCAGGATGGAGTAGGCGCCCCCCCGGAAATCCGCGCGCAAGCCCAGCGGATCGGGCCCCTTTTGCTGGAGGAACAGGTCGTCCATCAGCCTGACGTCGCCCCCGCCGTGGCCGCCCTTCCCCTCCTCCACCGGCACGAAGTAGCCCCGCGTGAAGTGGGGCATGACGTTGATCGTGGTCCCTTCCTTCAGCAGCTCGCCGGGGGTGCGGCCGTCGCCGTTGACGTAGGCCGACTCGCGGCAGATGTGCTCCAGGCGGCCCTTGGTGCCGTTGAAGACGACATGATACCCTTCCCACGGCGAGAACGCCGTCAGGACATAGCTCATGCGGACCTTGTTGCGGTATTCGACGATGACATTCATCGTGTCTTCGATGTCGATCTTGGAGCTGAACACGCACTGGTCGCGCTTGTACCCGTCGTGTTTTTCCTGGTCGAAATACAGGTCGCGCAGGCCGGCGTTGCCCTTGATGTCAAAGTAGACGGGACACCGGAAGGATTCCTCACATTCGCAGCAGCGCTCGCCCCGGTTCGCCAGGCCGTACCGCAGCGCCTGCTCGGGGGTGTAGAACAGGCGCGACCCGAAGGCGGCCACCTTTTCCGGCACGCTGTTGACCCACCAGTTCACCAGGTCGAAGTGATGGGTGGCCTTGTGCACCATCAGCCCGCCGCTGTTCTCCTTGTTGCGATGCCACCGGCGGAAATAGTCGGCCCCGTGGCTCGTGTCGAGAAGCCACTTGAATTCGACCGACAGCACCTTGCCGATCACGCCCGACTGGAGCAGCTCCTTGACCTGGCGGCGGGGCGGGGCGTAGCGGTAATTGAATGTCACGCGCACCTGGCGGCCGGAGCGCTTGACCGCGTCCACGATGGCCTGGCAGCGGGGGGCGTCGATGGTCATCGGCTTTTCGGTGATCACGTCGCACCCCGAATCGAGGGCGCGGACGATGAAGTGATCGTGGGTCGAATCGCGGCTGGTCACGATGACCAGAGTGGCCTTGAGCTCGCGGATCCTGGCCTCGAACTGGTCGGGCGGAAACAGGGGAACCGGCTTCGCCAACCCTTTTTCCTTGAGCTGCTTCTGGGCCAGCTCAAGCCGGCCGGGGTTGATATCGCACAAGCCGACCAGTTCGGCCGAATCGGGATAATTCAAGGCCGCCGAATCGCGCCACATCACGGACCGGCCGCCGGTGCCAACCAGAATGACCCTGCTCTTGGACATCATGCTCTCCTTGATAAAACGTTTGATTTTATCAAAACCCGGTCGCCATGCAAGAGCAGGCTGCTCCTGAAAAGAACAACACGGTGGAACACGGCGAACGGAAGACACGGTTCCAACATCCGCGAGCGGCCTCCCCTGGGGCCGGTCGCGATCATCCCGCTCTGCGTGATCCGCGCCAGCGGCGATACGCACGAGCAGGTCGTTCGAAGCATCATCGTCTTTCCTGCCTTTGACGCCAATCCGAAAATGGTTCTGCTGGTAATGGTTCTGCCTTGTCTTTGTTCTGGTTTCAGCGGCTGTGTTAGAGAGTGGCAAAATCATTTTTCGTCAGAATCATTTCAGTTCGAGCGGTGTTTCGTGTGGGGAAGCCCCACACCCCCGCCGTGTCACCAAACAGGCGGAACCCCCACGGCCTTACGGCAAAGCCGGAAGCTCAACCGTATCGCCGACGCGGGCTTGCCAGGCCCGGATGCGGGCCACCATGCGGGCGGCGCGCTCGGCCATGCCGGGGCGGCCGAACAGATTGGTCCGCTCGCCCGGATCCGTGTTCAGGTCATACAGCTCATGCTCCCCGGCGGAGTGCCAGGTCAACTTCCAGCCGTCGGACCCCACGAACGTCCGGGAGGGGGCCGAGAAGGCGGCCCGGATCGCCTCCGCCGGCGCCAGGGCGGTCATCCAGTCCGGAAGCGGATCCTTGCGCGTCACCTGCTCGATGCCGTTGTCGGCCCCGTTCCATTCAAAAACGATGCCGCCGTCGGGCGGCTCGGCCCGGCCCGACTCCATGGCCGGCTTCAGGCTGGCGCCCTGCAGACCGGCGGGGGCGGGAACGCCCAGGCAATCGAGAATGGTGGGCACAACATCGACCTGGCTGACTGGGCCCGAGACCCGCCCGGGCTTCCCGCCGGGAGTCCGGATCAACAGCGGGACGCGGGACGCCTCCTCGAACGGCACGCACTTGGCAATCAGCCCGTGGCTACCCATCATGTCGCCATGGTCGGAGGTGAAGACGACCAGGGTGTTGTCGTCCAGCCCCAACTCTTCCAGCTTGGCCAGGATCCGGCCCATGTGGGTATCCACCAGGCTGCAGAGGCCCCAGTAATGGGCGATCATGCGGCGCCAGTCGGCTTCGCTCTGCAGCGGCATGCCGCTGTGCCCCTGCTGGAAAGCCTGCTCGCGCAGCAGGCGCGTCTTCAGGACCGGGGCGGCGTCCCCGGCGGCCCCGAAGTTGTCCGGCAGGTCAACCTCCGCGGGATCGTACTGATCGTTCCGCGGGCTGTGGTACGGCATGTGCGGCTCCAGGAAATTGACGAACAGGCAGAACGGGTTGGTCCGGTTCCGCTCCAGGAAGCGGCAGGCCTCGCCTGCCAGGAAGGCGGGCTTGCCCAGCTCCTCGGGCAGCCGGCAGACCTCGCCGCGCCCGAACATGTCCCCTTTTTCGGGACTAATGCCGCGCGAAATCAGAAAATGGTGATAGTCGGAGCGGCGGGCGGGGTCGCGGCCGGGGCCGTCGTAGCGGTTGTAGCCGTCCTCGCTGGTGACCCACTCCTGAAAGCCGTGCTGGGCGTAGAGCTCGTCGCCCAGGTGCCACTTGCCCATGTGCGCGGTCCGGTAGACGCCCTCCGGCAGCATCTCGGGCAGGCAGGGAATGTCCGCCGGCAGCCGGACGTTGTTCCGGAGGCATTGGTTGGCGTGGGGATACAGGCCCGTCAGCAGCGTGGAGCGGGACGGCGTGCAGACGGGCTGCGTGACATAGGCCCGCTCGAACACCGCGCTCCGCGAGGCCAGCCGGTTCAGGTTCGGCATCGCGAGACGCGTGTTACCGTAGGCTGCCAGAGTGCGCCAGGCCTGCTCGTCGGTATACAAGAACAAAATGTTTTGTGGCTTCATTTTTGCATCATAAAAGAGTAGCCGGAAATCGCAATCCAAATCGAGCGATAGAAGGACATTTCGCGTTGTTTTTCGGACCCGGCTTCCGCATACTGGATCAGCGAGGTTTACCGGTCATGGATCGCGTTACAACCGTTATAAGAAGCAAAATAATGGCTTCCGTTCGGTCTTCGAACACGGGGACCGAGCTAGCCGTTCGTCGGCTGGTTCACGGACTCGGCTATCGCTATTCGTTGATTCGCAAAGACTTACCCGGCAAACCGGATTTGACGTTTGTTAGTCGGCATAAGGTTATATTCGTTCATGGCTGCTTCTGGCACGGTCATTCGTGCCGATACGGAAGACTGCCCAAAAGCAAGCTGTCCTTCTGGAAACCCAAAATTTTGGGCAATAAGCTTCGAGATCGGCTTCAAGTAAAATTGTTGAAGAAAGAGGGCTGGTCTGTCATGATTATATGGCAGTGTGCATTGAAGAACGAACGGATCCTTGCGCAAAAAATCGGAAAATTTTTAGATGGATAATCGTCCTATTGGCATCGATTTATTTGCGGGGGCCGGCGGGCTTTCCCTTGGATTCGAGCAAGCCGGGTTTGATGTCGTCGCGGCGGTCGAAATCGATCCCATTCATGCCGCCGTTCATCATTATAACTTTCAAAGCACGACCGTCCTCCCAAAATCGGTCATCGGTTTGTCGGGGAAAGAAATCCGAAAGGAAGCGGGGCTAGGAAACCGCAAGATCGATGTCGTTTTTGGCGGCCCACCATGCCAAGGGTTTTCGCTGATTGGACATCGCATGCT
This sequence comes from Kiritimatiellia bacterium, assembly GCA_044346855.1. GTDB lineage: Bacteria > Verrucomicrobiota > Kiritimatiellia > CAIKKV01 > CAIKKV01 > CAIKKV01. The sequence continues at coordinate 3,944 of JBIIYJ010000204.1, read as the reverse complement.
CGACGATGCGAGAAATCAATTGGTTAAAGAATTCGTCCGTCTGGTTGCGGAGTTGGATGCTAGCGCATTCGTTTTCGAAAACGTTAAAGGCCTAACCATCGGCAAACATCGCCTGTTTCTGGAAAATCTAATCGCGGAATTCGAAGCGGCGGGCTATTCCGTGCAATTACCGTGGAGAGTGCTCAACGCCAAACATTACGGCGTACCTCAAGATCGTCAGCGTCTATTTATAATGGGCGCGAAAAAGGGGCGTCAACTTCCCTCCTACCCCGATCCCATCGTTCAAACTGAAGCCGGGTTATTCGAAAAAGGCAAAAGGCCCCTAACGACTTGCTACGATGCCTTGTGCGATTTGCCCGACGCGGAATCATATGACGAACTCCTTTTCTCGGATTCGGCAATTTGTGCCGAATGGGGGAATGCATCGTGGTATTCAAAAGAAATGCGCTGTCTGAATAAGACATCGTGGCATAACGGGTATGTCCGCAAATGGGATCCGGATTTCTTAACCTCCAGCATGAGAACTTACCATACCGAAGCCTCTCGTAAGCGTTTTGCATCTACCGGCGAGGGAGAAATCGAGCCAATTTCGAGATTCTTCAAACTTGCCCGAAAAGGAGTATGCAACACATTGCGAGCCGGGACGGATTCGGCCAGAGGAGCCTTTACAAGTCCGAGACCGATTCATTATACCCATGCTCGTTGCATCACGGTTCGCGAAATGGCACGACTTCATGGTTACCCCGATTGGTTCCGCTTTCACGCAACCAAATGGCACGGAGCCAGACAAATCGGCAATTCCGTGCCTCCGCCCTTGGGTCGATTCGTTGCCGGCCAAATTATTGCAGCATTAGGTATGAAGCCCACTCGTCCCAATGCCAAAGTTCCTTTGGGAGATACGTCCTTGCTATCGATGGACATGAGCGAAGCGGCCGCTTTTTGGGGTGTTCCTATCATCATAGGAAAACGCGACCGGAAAGCTGGTCTAACGTCCAAAAAGGCAACTGCCGAAAATACCGATCCACTCGAAACGAGGAAGGTATCGTGAAAATCAACATTCCGTCGGCAAATCGTTATTCTTTGTTGATCGAAAAAATATTTACCAATCATTATCGAAAAGGGCTCTCGGAGTTACCGTTCGATCGCGACGAACTGATATCGACCGCAAAAAAACTTAAAATCGTCTTGCCGAAAAATCTTGGAGATGTCCTATATTCGATACGCTATAGAATGGACATGCCCGCTACCATTTTAGCCACTCAAACGGAAGGCAAGGAGTGGATCATCGATGGACGCGGCAAAGCTCAATATGCATTCTGCCTGAAGTCTTTTTGCAAGATTACTCCGAACAAGCAATTGGCAAGCATTAAAATCCCCGATGCCACTCCGGAAATCGTGGCGGCTTATGCATTCACGGACGAGCAAGCTCTGCTCGCGAAAGTACGATACAATCGGTTAATCGACATTTTTCTTGGAATAACCGCATATTCTCTTCAAAACCATCTTCGGACGTCGGTAAAAGGCCTTGGTCAGATCGAGACGGACGAGCTGTATGTAGGGATCGACAAAAAAGGAAGACAGTTTATTCTCCCGGTGCAAGCCAAAGGCGGGAAAGACAAACTGTCCACGGTTCAAACCCGTCAAGATTTCGCCTGTTGCACCGAAAAATTCCCCCATCTTCTCTGCCGACCCGTATCGGTCCAGTTTGCCGAAAAAGACCTAATCGCCATATTCGAACTAGCCAAATTCGATGAAGAATTCAGAATCGTCGAAGAGCGGCACTACAAACTTGTTCCTGCCAACCAGATTACGACCGAAGACTTAAAACGGTATTCCGTTTAGATCCTCACCCCGCCCAGATGGGACTCGACCACGCCCGCTGGCCGTTCCGTTGTTCGACGCGCACGCGGTAGTTGGCCTCGCCGGCCAGGGGCTCGTCGTCGACGAACGACAGGCGCGCCGTGTAGCCGGCCTCGGGGATGGCCCGGTGCAGCTTGGCCTTGAACGCAAGCTGGTAGAAAAGCGGATCCGTCCGCCCCAGCTCCTCGCCCCGCACGCCGGTGAACTCCTGCAGCCGATCGATGCACTCCTGCCGGTACCACATCACCCGGCTCCCCGCGGCGAAGGCGGAGACCGGGTCGCGGGCCTCCTGCCCGTTCAGCATGATGGCCAGCTGCGCGGCGGGGTCGGCCTCGAACTCCAGCACGATTCCCATCTGGAACGGATTTGTGACCGCGGTCTGGTAGGTGCGCATCCGGAAGCGGGCCCGGTCTCCCTCGAGCGACGGCACCTCCTGCCCCCGCCCCGTCCAGCAGGGAAACCAGCCCAGGAACCGGCCGCCCGCCAGGCTGGCCACGCCGTCCCAAAGATGTTCAAACGCCGGCAGCTCGCCCACCCTCGGACCCCAGCCCGCCTCGATCCGCATGCGGAAGCGGGTCTTCCGGCCGGGCTTCGGAACCTCCCATGTGCCCTGGTGGCAGGCGGTCGCGATCACGCGGCCGTTGCGGAGCAGCTCGATCCGGTCGATGGCGTCCAGCCCCCGCGCCGTCACTTCGATCTTCCTCTGGCCAACAGGCCCCAGGATGCTGCCCATGGGCCGGTCGTTGCAGGTGAAGTCCAGCCCGATCCGGTCGCCCGTCACCCCGTAGACCCGCCGGCTGCGGAAGGCCTGCCACAGGCTGTCCCGGGTCAGCTCTTCGGCCTGCACGCCCATCAGCCCCTTGCCCCACGAGCCCGGCGTGTTCTGCCAGTTGTCGGTGGAGGCGATGCACCCCAGGTGCAGGCCCTGGTCCAGCGCGGCCTGGTAAACGCTGCCGGAAAGCCCCGGCCCCATGTGCGCATTGTGCCGCAGCCCGATCCATTCCTCATCCGTCTCCGAGCAGCCGTGCACCGAAAAAAGCTCGGCGTAAGGGGTGATCCGCTCGTCGCAATTCGCCCAGGTCGGGGCCCGGATGCCCGTCTTGTACCCGATATGATGCGGGATGGCGATGGCGTCCTCGTTGCGCAGAAGCGCATACAGCTCCGGCAGCGTCTCCACCAGGTGGACCGGGCCGCCCTCCCGCTTGAGCATGACGTTGTGGTCGCCCCAGGTGCCGTCGCCCTGCCACTCGTAGCCGGGGAAGGTCACGAACCGGCCCGGGTCGTGCGACGCCCGGATGGCGGCCTCGAATTCGGCCCACTCCGTCTCGACCCGCTCCCTCGGCTTCGTTCCTTCCTTGAAGAAACCGAGCCAGCCCTGCGGAGGAGTGACCTGCTCCGACAAATGGCCGCCGGCGCTGGGAAGGGCGGCCGTTATTTTGTCGGGAAGCGGGGAGACCCGGGTCATCATGGGGGTATAATAGGCGCCGGCGTAAAAGTCCAGGTGCGTGCGGGCGAAAGCCAGCGTGTCCGTGATGTGCACCGGCATGATGCGGCTGGTGTAGCAATTCTGATGCGTGTCGCCCCAGAAGGTCGTCATGCTCATACCTCTCCTTTTTTCCGCGTTGCCCGGATCATCGGAAGCCCGGTCTGGTAATCCAGCTGCCGCGCCTCGTATCGCGTCGACTCCTCGCGCTGCCGCGTCATCAGCGTGGACGCCCACGTCGGCTCCGGCGCATCCTTCCGCCAGGGGCGGTTGTGCCAGTAATAGCCGCGGAACGGGTCGCGCGTGCGGTTCATCCAGTCGAGCAGCCGGTCGTGCAGCCGGTCGCGGACCGCGGCCAGCGCCGGATCGTCGATCCGGTTGCGCAATTCCTCGGGATCGCCCTCCAGATCGTACAGCTCGTCCGTCGTCAGCAGGTTGACCGTTAGTTTGTAGCGGCCGTCGCACACGCAGCGGAGCGGCTGGAACCCGCCGAAGCCGTCGTGGTCGGTCTCGTAGCGGCCGAATTCGATGAACACCTCGTCCTGGAGCCGGCGCTCGGGATTTTCGAAACAGGGAAGCAGGCTGATGCCTTCCAGGATCG
>JBIIYJ010000519.1:0-2780 GCA_044346855.1 Kiritimatiellia bacterium | reverse complement strand
CGCTCCATGATCCACTGGCGGTAGTCGATGCGGGCGCGCAGGGACTCGTCGTCCAGGGGATTGCCGAAGAGGCGGCACAGGTTCGGGAACAGGTCGTAGCCGAACCGCTCGCGGAAGGAGGCGAACAGGTCGCCCGTGAACGGCATGCCGCCGTGGGGCTTGGCCTCGTCCGTGAAGATGCCGGGAATGGTGGTCCCGAAATGGGAACCGACGGCTCCGACGTAGGGATCCAGGCCGAGGCGCTGGAAGACGCCGAAGGTCGCGGGCTGCAGCAGGTCGGGCAGGCTGCCCCAGGGGCCGTCCACGCCGCAGAACTGCTCGACCGCAGCCGCGAGCCGGTAGCCGGGCGGGATGGCGGGCACACGCATGGCGTAAAAGAGGCGGGTGGCATGGCCGCGCACGCAGGGGAACAGCGGGGTCTCGTTGTAGTAGTAGCGGCTGTCCCAGTCCGTGGCGAACCAGTCGGCGCGGACGGGCCCCACCGCGGCGGTGAGCTCCCGGGGCGGCAGCCCGGCCTTGAGGGGGGCGAGGCCGGCCCAGATGACGCGCTGGCGGCCGATGAACCACAGCTCGCCCGGCTTGACCGCGTCGGGCTTCGCGACCCAGCTCATGGTGCGCGCGCGCAGGTCGGGCCGCTCGGCCATGACCAGCCCGCCCGCCGCCCCGCTCGGGTAGGGATCCTCGTCGTAGAGCCACAGCTTCATGTCCAGGCGGGCCGCCTCGGCGACCAGCTCCCTGATCATGCCGAACCACTCGTCGCTGGCGAACGGCACCAGGTTGCCGGGCCGCGGATGCAGGGTCAGGGCCTTGATGCCCCCCGCCCGGCAGCGGCGCATGTAGGCTTTCTTCTCGTCGACGGTCGAAGCGTCGCACAACATCCAGAAGGGCATCAGCCCGCCGGGTACGCGGTCAACGGGTGGCATGGTCGGTCCTTTCGTTCAGCGTCGGATCCGGCAGGCCCGGGATCCATTTCAGGGCGTTACGGTAATAGATTTTCGCCAGCACCTCCCGCGGCAGCCCGATGCCGTGGATGTGCCAGCGGAGCCGGCTGAAGGTGCCATCATAATCGGGACAGGCGAAGTGCTCGTCGAAGGTTTCCAGGAACCGGAAGTAGCTCCGGTACATGGCCTCGGAGGCCGGCATGTCGCTCCCGAAGAAGATCCGCTCCTGGTGGCGGATGAAGAATTCCCGCGCGCGGTAGGGCTGCCGGCCGAACTCGTCGAGCCGGGCGGAAAAGTCGATGTTGACGTTCGGGTTCTCGTCGAGCAGGCGGGAGACATACGCCAGGTCTTCCGGCCAGTTCCCGCCGTGGGGCAGCAGGAAGGTGGTCCGCGGATGGCGCTTGATCAGCCGGTCCCGCCGCTCGATCAGCTCTTTCTTCCGGGGAAAGCTCGGGTCGCTGAAGGACCAGTCGGGATACTTGATGAGCGAGTCGTAGTGCTCGTTGTCCGGGGTGACGGGCTCGAAGAAGCCGACCGGGTCGGACTGGTGCATCAGGACGGGCAGCCCCAGCTCCGCGCAGGCGTCCCACACCGGGGCCAGCCCGGGATCGTCCACGCGGACGAGATCGCCGCTCCCGTTGCGGTACTTGAGCCCCAGCTCCTTGAGGATCTTGAGCCCCCGCGCGCCCTGGGCCTTGTGCTCGCGGAGCAGCTCCACGGTGCGGGCGGCGAAGGCGCGGACGTCCGTGAAGAGCGGCCGGTCGACCGGGCTGGAAAAGGTGGCGGTCGTGAAGCAGAAGAAGCGACCCGGAAAGGGGCCGTCGCAATGGGACTTGAAATCGGCCAAGTCGCCAGTTTCGAAGCGGTAGCCGCCGCCGGCGAACCGGAGGCGGAGATTGGCGGTCAGGTCCGCATAGACCGCCACGCCGCAGGCGTCCATCACGCGGACCGTCTCCGGCACCTTGTCCCACCCGCCCCACAGGTGATTGTGGGCGTCGATGACCGGAAAGGCGGCCTTCCGCGGCACATGCTCCTCCCGGATGAGATAACAGGTCGGCATCGGTGTTTCCTTCTTGTGGAAAACAGACTAACCCACCCGCACATCCGGTTCAATCCTTCGTTTTGCGCATGGATTCCTGATCCTAATCCTAATCTTAATCCTAATCTTAATCTTAATCTTAATCCATACAGTCTAGCGCAATGCCAGCGGGGATTAGGATTAGGATTAGGATTACGATTACGATTAGGATTAGGAGAAGAGTAAACTGACAAGCCAATGTGCGATAAATCACCTTGATTGAATGTAGTCACTCATGTAGACTCTTGGCATGAAGGACATTGGCATTCGCGAGCTGAAGAAAAAGGCGTCGGCGCTGGTGCGGCACGTGGCCGAAAGCCGCGAGCCTTACACGATCACCCGCCGCGGGAAAGCGGTCGCCGTCCTGTCTCCTTTGCGCCCGGGCCTGGAGGAGTCCCCCGCCGCACCTGAAGCATGGAACCGGTTTGAACAACTGGCCGACCGCTTAAGCAGGCAGCCCTCCCGCTCGGCGGTCAGGGAACTGTCCCGGATGAGGCGCTGATGGCCCTTGTTTACGCCGCCGTGGCGGACCTTTACGGGGCGGTCCTGGTCACGCTCGACCAGGAGCAACTCCGCCGCAGTCCCAAATCCATCGGCGCCTGCACGCCGGATGCGGCAAAAAGACTGATTCGTTGAGGAAGGCGTCGGGCTCTTCCTGCTCGAATCTTGCCTGTAACTCAAGTGCTCGTGAACGAACATAACTTCCGCTGGAAAAGACGGCTTGAATCTGGAAATCAGGAAATCAGGAAAGGAAGAACCGA
>JBIIYJ010000203.1:0-9954 GCA_044346855.1 Kiritimatiellia bacterium | reverse complement strand
TGTCTTCTGCCCCTGGAAGTGCTCCATCAGCCCGTGGTGCATCAGGCCCAGCGCCAGCTTGCCCTGCGCGCGCGCCGCGGCGAGCTGATTGGTGATCCACGCCAGCCGCGCCGCATCGAAGCTGCCAGCCGTCGCCCCGTACTGGCAGGAATCCATGCACACCATCAGGATGTCGGGCGTCAGCGCCACCGAGTACGCCACCGAGGCTGTGTCCGTCGCCCCGGCCAGGTCGTAGCCGTACGCCGCGTAAATGCCGCGGAACTGCTCCGGCGAGACGCTGGGCACGGGGATCGCGTTCGTCCCGTCATACGCCAGGGCGGCCGGGCTGTTGATGTCGTGGTTGCCGGGAATCACCAGCGCCTGCGCCCCGGCGGCCTCCAGCCGGGCCAGTTCCGCCGCAAACCCCAGGTGGCTGTCCAGTTCGCCGTCCTTGGTCAGGTCGCCGGTCACGAACACGTAGTTCGCGTTCCGCGCGATCAGTTGATCCACGACCGCCTCGGTGATGGCCACGCTCTCCGCGATCAGCTTGCGGTCCTGCGCCAGGTACGTCTGGAACGCCAGGCCGTCGTTGATGAGCAGGTTCGTCGCGAAGTAGTGCGGATCGGAGAACGACGCCATGCGCAGAATCCCGGCAGGGGCCGGTGTCGCCTGACGGATGACGACGATCGTCTGCGTGACGGTTCCCGCCGCATTGCCGGCCGTGATCGTCATGCGGTTGACCCCTTCGGCCAGGGGCACGTTCGCGAACGTCCACGTGTCCGAGGCCGGTTGCTCCGCGGCGGATCCAAGCGTGTTGGTGAGCTGCAGCACGCCTTCGGCGCGAGCGGCCGTTCCGGCCAGCGTGAGCGTCGCCGTGCCGTTCGGCACCACGATCTTCCGCTCCGCCGGGAGGGAAACGGCCAGCGCTGGCGCCTGGATCAGATTGCCAGCCGGGGTGACGGCGGTCAGCCGCAGGTCGAACCCGAGGTCGGAACTGTCCCCGTCGCGCTGATGCAGTTCGACCGCGATGACGTTGCGGCCGGAAACCAGCTGGTTCACCGGAATCGTGCCGGGGAAGAACGTGGATTCGTCCGCGCCGCTGACAATGCTGCTGCTGAAGGTCAGGTAATCGATCGGCCCTTCCGGCATGTTGCTGCGGAACACTTCCGTTCCGTTCAGGTACACGACTGCGCCGTCATCGCGCATGACGCCGATGTTCAGTTCGGAGTAGGCTGACGGATCGCTCACCGTGAATTCCTTGCGGAAGTAGGTGGTGATGGTGCGATTGGGCCGGGCCGGGGAATAGACCGTGGTCGCGATCCAGGAGTCCTCGTAGCCGAGCGGGGCCGGACCGGAGGCCCAGGCGGACTCGTCGAACCCGGGGGCGCGCCAGGCCGCACCCTGATCGCTGCCGTCGTCCAGATACGCCCACGCCGAACCCGCGGCGATGAGCGTATTCGTGACGGGATTCAGAAGCGTGGTCACCGTGAAGGCGTTGGTGATGGAGACGGCGACCCCGCTCGCCGCATCGGTCGCCACGGCATAGACCGAGTAGGAGCCGGGCGACAAGGGGCCCAGCTCGAGCTGCCACGGGGCCGCCGAGAGCTCGCTCCCGGCCTGCCCATACGCGCCGCCGAGGCGGTTGGTGTAGAACCGCACCGCCTGGGGAGCTGTCCCCGCCATAGGAACAGCCGTCAGCGTGACGGCGGCGTTGGCCGCGAACGACTGGCCGGCGGCGGGCGCCGTCAGCGACACGCTCAAAGGCTCGGGCGCGGCGGGGCCGAGATCGCGCAGCAGGATGCCGTCGAACGCGTAACCCTCGCGCGTCGCGTGGCCAAGCTGGCCGTCCGCCTCGGCGCGCACCGTGAAGCTGCCGTCGGAGCCGGGGCGGATTTCCGTCCAGCGCGCCACCTGGCCGTTGACGTTGTTGTAGCCGCTCCAGATGGAAACCGAAAGGTCCGAGTTGACCTGAACGCCGGGGGTGCTTGCTTGGATGGCGGCATCCGCGTTCGAGAGCGTGAACTTCGACCAGCGGGTCGGGTAGGCGCTGTTGCCGCGATTGCAGCTCGTCGCGAACTCATACCGGCGGCTGGGATCGAGGCCCGTTATCACGGCATCCACCCACCAGCCGGTGTTCCCGTAATAAATGACGTTGGCGAACGAGACGATGCCGTTGAAGGTGTTGTAGGCGTCCGTTCCGGAGTTCGGCATCGGCCCGCCCGTGCCGTTGGCGGTGGCCGGCGCGGAGGGATTGTTGACGACCTGGACCGTGACCGGCAGCGCGGCGCCGGTGGCATAGTCCACCATCGCGCCGGACTGGTTCAGGCCGTAGGTCGTGATGCGGGTGTTGAGCTGGCCGCTGATCCAGGAGCAGTCGTTGTAGGCCGTCCATCCGTCGGCCACGGGCGCGCTGACGGTCACCGTGAGCTCGTCGTACGCCGACAGGGCGCCATCCGAGGCGGTCAGGCGCAGGACATACGTTCCCGCCTCCGAGAACGTGGCCGTGGTCTGCGCGGCGGCCGCGTTGGCGAACGTCACCGAGCCTTGGCCGCTGACCGTGGTCCATTCCAGCGTGAGGGTTCCCGGCGGGTTGGGCAGTTCGTCATCGCTGGCGCTGCCGGAAAGCGCGGCCGCGTTGGGCAGCGTCACGGCGAGGTCCGACCCGGCGTTCACCGCCGGAGCCTGGTTGCCGGTCGGCAGCAGGCCGAACGGATTGGAGAAGGCCAGCCCCTCGGCGCCCTGCAATTCCACGCGGACGTATTTCGCCACGCCGGGGGTGCCGACCAGATCCAGCGTTTCGTTGGTGCCGACGATGTTGCCCTGCGAGAACCAGCGCACCTGGGTATAACCCGTTCCGCCGACCGTAATCGTCCCGGCGACTTCGTTCACCGCGATGTTCGTGATCGCCGGCGGCACGTGCGCGCCGGAGGTGGAGTAGGTTCCGTAGAACTCGCCGCGAACCAGCGAGGCGCGCGCGTCCGCCGAGGTCAGGCCGGACATCAGCAGATAGGTCCGGTTCCTGCCGATGTGAGAGGCGTCGTGAGAATCGTCGTTCGAGAAGCCCCACACGGGCCGGGCCGGCATCAGGGTCGAGAGGACCTGGTCCCATTTGACCCGGTCGCCGGTGTAGCGGTCGCCCTGGTTGTAGATTTCCTGGCCCATGCAGTGCGGGTGGGCCTGGTAGAGGGCAGCGTACCAGCTCGCGTCATAGGCGTAGCGGCCCGGATGCGCGAAGAACGCAATGCCGTTCGAGGCCGCCACTCCGGTCAGCAGCGTGTGGGCGTCGGCCGAGGAACTGGCGAAGCCGTTGAACAGGCTGACGATGTGGTGGCCTTGCGACAGTTCGTTGCCCTGGATGGCCAGCATGCCCACCGTGGCCGGATCGCGTCCGTAGGCCGTCCAAGGGTAGGTCACCTTGTCATGGTCGGTGATCGCCAGCGCGTCGAAGTTCAGGGCCTGGTAGCCGTCGATCACGGCGGCGGGGGCCTGGTTGCCGTCGCTCTGGGTGGTATGCGTGTGCAGATTGGCTTTGTAACCGGTCGCCGCCGCCCAGTTCACGTTCGAGTAGGGATTGGATACGCGAATCACGGGTTCCGGCAGGGTCGTCGTGGCGAAGGCGCGCGGCGCGCTCGTGACGCTTGACGCGCCGTCGTTCGCCACCGCATACCACTCGTAGTTCGTTCCGGTCGCGAGGCCCGCCCACGGCAGGGAGACGGCGCTTCCGGATGGCACGTTGTTTGAAACGCCGATCAGGTCAAAGGGCGCCTCCGCTCCGGCGCCCATGTCGTAGGCCAGATCGAACTGACTTTCGCTGTCCGTTTCGTATTGATTCAGGTACGGCGAATACGTCTTCACGCGGATCAGGTTGTTCGAGGGCGAGAACTGGTAGAGCCGCAGGAACCCATTGCCGCCATTGGCATAGCTCTGGTAGTCGCTGAGGCACGAATATACCGTGCGCCCCTCGAACACATCGGACCGCTTGCCTTCGCCATGATTGTGCCCGCAGAGCATCAGGAAGAGGTTTGGATTGTCCTTGAGATTGTTATAGATCGCCTGACCCCTCGAATCCCAGGCCCCGCCCACGGCCAGGATGTCGTGATTGATCACCACCGCGCGGCGGGCCGAGTTAGCCTTCAGCACGCCGTCCGCCCAGGCGTCAATCGGGGCATAGTCGAGGCTGGTGTAGTTCCAGTCCATGAACAGAAACACAAAATCCAGGCCGCTGGCGCTGATCAAGTCGTAGTGGTTCTGATTGTCCGCACCCAAGTGGCCCCCATACCAGGGCTTGCCGGTGAAATGCGATACGCCGAAGAACTGGTTGAAGCCCGCCGTCCCGGTCACATGGTCATGGTTTCCGAGCAAAGGACCGTAAGGGATGCCGTCCGGCAAGCCGGTCGTGTCCGGGTTCTCCAGGCGATACATCGCGTTGGCTGCGTTGGTCCACTGATACGGCTGGTTGTCGCTGTCGTCGGTCATGTCGCCCAAATGGGCTACATACACGATGTTGAGGTTCGTGCGGTTGGCAACGATCCAGTCGGTTTGATTCTGGAAAATGGCCGGATAGGACTCGCTGTAATACTGGGTGTCCGGCAGCGCCACGACTGTGAAATCGGGCCCCGGCATACTCGCGGCGCCCCTCAGGCGGCCGTAGAACGAAACGGTCAGCGGCAAGCCTTCCGGATCGGTAACCTGCGCGGAAAGAGTTGCGGGCGCGACCACGTCCGAAGCGCCATCGGCCGGCGAAAGAAGGCTGACCGCCGGCGAGAGATTCGGCGCGACCACAGTGATGGTGACTGCAGCGGAAGTGGCGCTCAACCCGGCGTTATCCGTCGCGACGGCCCGAAGGGCGTAGGTTCCGGCGGGCACGGCCGACCACACGACGCTGTAGGGCGCGGTGTCGTCGCTGCCGATTTCACTGCCGTCGGCCTGGAAGCTGACGGAGACCACGCTGCCGTCGTCGTCCGACGCCTGGGCCGTCAGCGTCGCAGGGGCGCCGGCGTCCAGCGTCGCCCCGTTGGCGGGGGCTGTGAGCGAAACGACGGGGGCGGCGGAGCCGACCGGGATAAGCGACTGGCCCAGGCACCAGAGCGGGCCGTTGACCAGCGCACCCGCCGGCGCGCCGGCCACGGTGCTGGCGGCCGCCGTGCCGCTTCCGTCATTCAGGCTCCAGCGGCCGACGAGGCCATTGGCCGCGGCGAGCGCGTTGCTCACGTTGGCCGCGATCTGCGCCGCGCTGCGCGCGTAGTTCCAGATGCGCACGTCGTCGAGCGTTCCCTCGAACGCGCCTTCGGGCACGCCGCTCGAGTTCAGGGCCACGCCAAGCCCCGCGTGCTGGATGCTGTCGAAGCGCGGAGTGTGCGGGCCGACGTACAACGTCCGGTCCACGGAGCCGTCCAGGTACAGAACCCAATTCGAGCCGTCATAGGTCGCCGCCACATGATGCCACGCGCCGTCGGCCGCGCTCGTGCTGACGCCGGTCACGGGGTAGTTCTGCCCCGCCGCTCCGCCATCGGCGTAGAACTGCTCGAAATCGGCGGCCAGGGCGCCGCTCGGCAGCAGGCCGAAGAAGTAGTTGCAGTCCACGTTGCTGTTCTCGGCCTCGCCGCGCCCCTTGGTCACGAGGGGAACGGCGGTAATGCCGCCGTTGCCGCTGGAGGAGGTGAGCCCCGGGCCCAGCTTGCGCATCCAGCACTCGAGCGTGAAGGCGGCCGCGCCAAGGTTGGCGGCCTGGCCGAACGTGACATGGTCATTCACGCCGTCGAGCTGAAGGGCCCCGGCTCCGGCCTCGAAGCGGGTTACTCCGACGGCAGCCGAGGCGCCGGTCAGCCCCAGGTTGTCCGTCGCGACCGCCGTCAGCGTGGCCCGGCCGGGCGCGGCCGGCGTCCAGTCGAACGAGAAGGGGCTGGTGGTATCCTCTCCCGCCTTGCTTCCATTGACAAAGAACTCCACCTTCGCGACCGTCGCGTCGTCGGTGGCGGCGGCGGTGAGGGAAACGGGGGTTCCCGTCGGCAGCGCGCTGCCGGCCGCGGGTGCGGTGAGCGTGACCGAAGGGGCCTGGTTGCCGAGCGCCGGCGCGCCGGCGAGCTCGAAGTTGAAACTGATGTCTGAACTGGCGGCTCGCTGCTGGTGGATTTCGACCGCCACGACATTCGTGCCGGCAACCAGGGCCGCGATCGGAACATTGGTGACAATCCAGGTGTATTCGGCCGCGCCGCTGATTTCCGGAGCGGCTGCATAGTTGGTGGACGCGATCGTGCCGGCCGGCATGTTGTTGCGCCAGATCTCCGTTCCGTTGAGATAGACGACCATGCCATCGTCCCGGATGGCGCGCAGGTTCAGGCGACTGTAGGCCGCGGGGTCCGCCACCGCGAAGGCGCGGCGGAAGTAAGCGGTGACAAATTTGTTATTGGCATCGGATCCGTACCCCAGCACCGTCTTTTCGTCCCCGTCGCCATACCCCAGCTCGGCCGGGCCGGAGGCCCACGCGCCATCGTCAAAGCTAACCGTCTGCCAGGCTGAGCCCTGGTTGCTGCCGTTATCCAGGTACTTCCACACGGCATTGATCGCAATCAGAGGCGGGGCATCGTTCGTCCACACCGGCCCGCCCATCAGCGTGCCGGCGGGTGAGCCGGCCACGCTGTTGCTGGCCGTGGTTCCGGCGCCCTCGTCCAGACCCCAGCGACCCAGAAGGCCCGGCCCGGAAGTCGTTTTGGCGGTCATGCCGTCGCGGATCTCCGCCTGGGACCGGACCGTGTTCCAGACGCGGGATTCGCCGATCTGCCCCTGAAAGAATCCGGCGGCCGCGCCTGCGCTGGTCAGGGCCGTGCCCAGGCCGGCATGCTGGCGGCTGTCCCAGCGCGGCGGCCGGTCGGCCGAGGCGTTGACGACGAGGGCGGTCTCCAGGTTGCCATTCAGGTAAAGCGACCACTGCCGGCCGTTGTAGGTGGCGGCCGCGTGGTACCAGGTTCCGTTGGCGAGCACGGTGCGGCCGACCACGGGATGGTTGAGCCCCGCCGTCCCGCCCGCAACGGGATATTCCTCGAAGTCCGCCCCCAGCGTCCCGTTGGTCGTAATGCCCAGGAAATAATTGCAGTCCACGTCGGAGGCATCGGCTTCGCCGCGACCCTTGGCGAGCAGAGGCACGGCCGTGATGCCGCCGGTTCCGGTCGTCGTGGCGACTCCCGCGGCCGTCCGTTTGAACCAGCACTCGAGGGTGAAGTTGGAGGCTCCCAGCGTCGCGGTGGCGGCCCCGAAGGAGGCGTACTGGCTGGTCCCGTTGAGCTGCAGGGACCAGTCGGCCCCGCAGGCCGAGCTCGCCGCCAGGCCGACGGCCATCACGGCTCCCCGCCACGCCAGCCGCCGAATCGTCGTTGTCCATTGACTTGAACCGATGTTCCATCGCATGAGCTGTCTCCTGATTGAGGTTGTGCCGGGAGGAGGCCGCGTTTTAATTCGGTCCGCAGGCCGACCCGAGCACGCCGACACTGTGCCGAACGATCGTGTGGGTTGTATTGTGGCCGCACGAGATGTCAATTAGGTGCGGCCTGGGGCGTCGTTGCGCCCGGAAAACGGTCAGGCGCGCGGCATGCGATTCCGCAACAGCACGGCCGCCACGAGCGCCGTGAACGGCGCGACGGTGACGAGGCCGAGGCTGCCGACCAGGATGTTGAGGATTTCGGCGGCCACCATCGGGGTGTTGAGGATGCGGTCTAGGGGCAGGCCGCGGCTGATGAACAGCATGAACATCGTGATGTGGCTGCCGGTGTAGGCCAGCAGCAGGGTCGTGGTCATGGTCCCGAGCACGGCTTGCCCTACGTTCAGCCCGGAGCGCAGATGTTCCCATGTCCCTATTTCGGGTTTCTTGGACTGGACCTCTTCCATGGCCACGGCGATGTCCATGGCCAGGTCCATGACCGCGCCGGACGACGCCACAAAGATGCTCGCCACAAACACGCGGGTGAGGTTCAGGTCCAGATAGCCGGAATAGATGAGCGTCTCGGCAAAGGGCGCGACGGCGCCGTGCAGCCGGAAGACCGACGAGAACCAGGCGGCCAGGCCGGCGGTGAGCAGCAGCCCCAGCATGGAGCCGGAAAAGGCGGCGAGCCCGCGGCGGCTCAGGCCGCCCACGGAAAACGTGACAATGGCCGTCATGGCCGAGACGACGGCCAACCCCAGGGGGATGGGGCTGACGCCCCGCAACAGGGCCGGGAAGAGCACCTTCCAGAGCATCAGGGCGGTGAACACGAACGACAGGATGGCCTTCATGCCCGTCGGTCCCGCGAGCACGATCAGCAGCCCCGCGAACAGGACGACGAGCAGCAGTTCCGCGTGGAGGCGGTAGTGGCCCCGGGCAACCGGATCGGCGGGGAGGCCGTCCCTCAGTTGGTACTCCACCAGAATGGCATCGCCCGGCTCGTAGAATTCGTCCATCTCAAGCTTGCCGGTCAATTGATTCTCCGCGGAGAACACCGTTCCCTTGTGCGGGCCGGAAACCAGCCTGACGGTTAGAAACTGAGTCTGGGTCTTGACGATCAGATTGACGCGCACATGGCTGTTGTCGGTGGCCGTCACGCGGCCGCGATGACGGAAGGGGGCATGGTGCGAAGCATGCTTGACAGGGAAGGGCTCCCAGAGCCATAGAATGAGGCAGGCAACGAGCGTGACAAGGCAGAAGGCGACATCCCGCCGGGGGGGGGAAGATCGGCTGCCGATCAGATGATGGAGGAGCATGTTTTTCATGGGAAGAGGCCGGAGCAGCCTTGCGGCCGCTCCGGCCAGAACGACTTCGGTACGCTAAGGCTTTACTTTGCTACAGGAAGCGTCCCCGTGTGACCGAGAATCGTTGCAATTTTCTTCGCGATATCCGTGTTGTCATAAAACCCTTCGAGGCGCCACGCGCCCGGGCCCGCGGCGAAGACGGGAATCGGCACGCCGGTGTGGGCGTAGGAGGTCCAGCCGATGCCGGCCTGCTCGTTGACGAGGTGCGTGAGGGTCACGATCATCGGCTCATAGCCGCCGTAGATCAGCGAATCTTCCTGGGAGGTGTTGGGCGAGCCGAGGCCGAGCGCCTTGTCGTAGGCGTTTTCCAGGCGCTCCTTCTCGAACGCGTTGAGGTTGTCCCACACCAGGCCGAAGCAGCTCGCGAACAACGCCTTGGCTTCGCCATCGGCCTCGTCGGCGATGTTCATCGTCGCCGCGGTCTGGCCGTTGGTGGTGTTGGCAAGCTTGTAGGCCTTCCACTGGTTGTCGCCGAAGTACTGGTAGCTGCAGGTCTGGTTCGTCAGGACGCTGTAGTTCACGCCATAGCCCAGCCGCGCGTTGCCGACCGTCATGCCGCCGGTCTCGTGATCGCCGGTGACGATCACCAGCGTGTCGTTCGGATACTGGGCATAGAACGCCGCCGCAACGGCCACCGCGTCGTCGAAGGCGATCATGTCGCCGATCGTCGCCATGGCGTCGTTGGCGTGGCAGGCCCAGTCGATCTTGCCGCCTTCAACCATCAGGAAGAACCCGTCCGGGTCATCCTTCATGCAGTCGATAGCCACCTGCGTCATCTCCGCCAGCGTGACGTTGCTGGGGGGTGTGTCGATGGCGTACGGCATCGCGCTGGCATCCTGCAGCCAGGGGTTGATGCAGACCACCTTGTCCGCCGGGCTGTTCGTGAGGCCCATGATCTCCGTGCGGTTGGTCCGCAGGGTGTAACCCTGGCCGGCCAGTTCGTTCCAGATGTTGTGCGACGTATCGCCCGCCGTCTTAGGGCCGGTGGGGGAGGCGAAGCCTCCGCCGCCGAAGAAATTGAACCCGCTGCGCGTGGCCTGGTAGGCGATGTTGTTCATGTAGTTGCGGGTCGTTACATTGGCGTAGTACGCGGCCGGCGTGGCGTGGTCGAGCGACACGCTGGACACGATGCCGACTTTTTTCCCGAATGCGGCCGCGCCGTTGGCCACGGTGTAATAGCTTTCGGTCTTGGCGCTG
>JBIIYJ010000518.1:0-2788 GCA_044346855.1 Kiritimatiellia bacterium | reverse complement strand
CCCTTCCAAGCCTGGCTGGCCTCTGCCCTGACGCAGCATTTTCCCGGAACGCCGGCCCGGCCGGCCGGTTCGATGACCCTTCACGCCGCGCTCAACGAGCGCTTTGCCTTCCAGATCGGCGTCCGCGCGGAAGGCTCGCACGAGAAGGTCGAGGTCGAGGTTGCGCCGCCCCGCGGCTGGTCGGTCCGCATACGGCGAGTCGGCTATGTGCCCCTGTGGCATCGAAACGGCATCCGCAATCCCGAGGGGGACGGCCTCCTCCCCGGACTGTATCCCGACCCCCTGTTCGAGGAATCGCAGCATCTCGTCAGCGCCGGCGAAACCCACGCGTTCCTGGTCACCGTCCAGCCCGGGCGCGCCGCGGTTCCCGGGCGTCAGATCCTCGCGGCGCGCGTGGCGGGATCAAGCGGAAAACCGGTCGTTCTCCGGATGGCGGCGGTCCTGCATCCCGTCCACATCCGGCCGCGACGGAATTTCCATGTGACCAACTGGTTCACACCCGAGACGCTCGTGGACCGCTACGGCTGCCGCGGCTATGACGAGCGCTTCTGGTCGATCGTGCCGGCCTATTTTCACGACATGGCCGAACACGGGCAGAACATGGTGTCGTCGCAGCTCTTCAACTGGGCGGTCCCCGGCAAGGCCAACCAGTTGCTGAGGGTCACGCGCGACGGCGACCGCTACCGCTTCGACTTCAGCGTCGTTAAACGCTGGGTGGACACGGCGCGCGCCGCCGGCATCACCCATTTCGAATGGATGGACCTGCTGACCCGATGGAACGCCGCCTATGCCGCCGAGATTTTCGAGGGCGACCCGCAGGAACGCCGCCTGCTCTGGCGCACCCGGCCGGATCCGACCACCGCCCACTACAAGAAGTATGCCGCCCAGATCGGCGCCGTGGCTTGCCCGGATGCCCTGGGCCCGGAGTCGCGCGGCTTCTTCGCCCAGTTCCTTCCGGATTTCCATGCATTTCTAAAAGCCGAAAAACTGGTCGACAAAAGCCTGTTTCACATCGGGGATGAACCGGAAAAAGAAAACATCCACAATTACCGGCAGACTCGCGCCATGCTCCGCGAATACGCGCCGTGGCTCAAGGTCATGGAGCCGTTCTGCTGGCTCGACTACGCGGATCCGGACCTGATGGACGTGCGCGTGCCGCGGACGACGCTGGTGAAGCCAATCCTGGAGCGCGGACTGTCCACCTGGGCCTACTATTGCGGCAATCCCGGAAACACGCACATCAACCGACTGATGGACACCCCGCTAGCGCAGGTGCGCATGAACGGCTGGCTGTTCTACCGGTTCCCCATCAGCGGATTCCTGCACTGGGCCTACAACTTCTGGTACCGCTGGGATGGCGAACGGTTCTGCCCGTGCGATCCGTTCGCCAATTTCGACACCTTCAACTGGCCGCATCACGCCTATGGGGATTGCTGGTCCGTTTATCCGGGGCCGGATGGGCCGATCAGCACCCTGCGCTGGGAGGCGTTCGCCGACAGCCTCCAGGACTACGCCCTGCTGCAGACGCTGGGCGTACCGCGCGATGACCGCCCCCTGCTCGCACTGAATGACTATGATCGGTTTCCCATCGACAACGCATGGGTCGAGCGCACGCGGCTGCATTACCTCAAAGCGCACAGCCATTAAGCATGACCAGCATCCTTATCGTTAAAGTGGGGTTTGGTACAGCGGGGCCTGCGGGACCGCTGTGGGCGGCTGGCAGCGGTCCCGTAGGTCCCGTTGTACCCAAGCAACATTAAGCAGGATCGCCCCATTCCTGTCTTAAGTAAGCGCCATTCGCGTTATGCCATAAAGCGCACACGCATGCGGCGCAAGTTGGGAAACGATGATCTTTTCAACCACTCCTATATCCGCCCTCTCCCACAGGTTCCGGGCCATGGCCTTCTCTCCGAACCCATGCGCCGCCAAGTCGATCTTCACCTCGGCAGGCTCGTCGGCCAGGTTGAACACGGCCAGGTAAGCGCAGGCGCCGGACGCATCGTCCGCCTTCCAGGCCACGCGCCGATTCTCCAGGTCCCAGATCCAGAGCGGCCGGTTGTTCCGCCCGACCGCGTGGACGTGAAGCACCTCGGGGTTGGTGAGAATCCCGAGCGTGAAATCGTCCAACTGCGGCACGTCGCCGCCGAAGAGCAGCGGGCTGCGCGCCATGACAAGGAGCGTGAAATGCGTGCGCACTTCGGCCGCCGTCAGCCGGCTCTTCCGCGTGGGCCGGGTCGGCTTCTCCCCCAGCCCCAGCATGCCATAAGGCAGCATGTCGGCATCCGGGAACGAGGCCGGCCCGATCGCCCCGCTCCACATCGCGCAAAGCGGGAACAAGTACTTGACGTTGTCCCACTTGTCCCAGATGTCCGCGCTGATCCGCCACAGGTCGCTGTGCGCCGCCACATGAGGGTGCGCGGTCAGAACCTCGTGGATCTCGATGCCCGGCGACAGGCTGAGCGCAATCGGGCGGCCGCAACCCTGGACGGCTCGATGGAGGGCTTCCACCTCGGCCCGGTGATAGGGCGTGTTCCCCATGTCGTCGGCCTTGATGAAATCCACCCCCCACCCCGCATACAGGGCGAGCAGGCTGTCGTACCAGGCCTGGGCCCCTGGCCGGATCATATCGACGCCGTACATCGTGTTCTCCCACGCGCAGCGGCTGGTCGTATCGGCCACCGCGTCGGCCCGGAACGCCGTCCCGGCAATCGGCAGCCGCTGCTCCACGGCCACCCGCGGAATGCCGCGCATGAGGTGGATGCCGAACTTGAGCCCGAGCCCGTGCGCG
>JBIIYJ010000517.1:0-2790 GCA_044346855.1 Kiritimatiellia bacterium | reverse complement strand
AAACGCGAAAACAATCGACTCCACCCAGGATATCCCGAATCAGTATTCGATCCCTTGGAGCGTGGCCTTCCAGGTCAGCTGGGCCGGGGTCCGCCGCCGGATCTTCCGCTCCGCCATCACCATGCTCGGCGTGGTGCTGGCCATCGCCCTGCTCACCTACATGTTCGTGACCCAGAACATCACGGACGCCCTCGTCAGGGCCAACATCGACGACCTTAACCTCATGCTGCAGAAGGCCGGCATCGACATCTTCAGCACCAACCGCGTCGACAGCATGACCATCCTGCTGATCACGCTCTCCCTGGTCACCTGCCTCGTCGGCATCATCAATGCCATGCTCATGTCGGTGACCGAGCGCATCAAGGAAATCGGAACGCTCAAATGCCTCGGCGCGCTCGACTCGTTCATCGTGAAGTCGTACTTCATCGAATCCTCCCTCCAGGGCTTCATGGGAACGCTGCTCGGGATCGTCATCGGGCTCCTGGTCGCCATCCTCATCGCCATGACCAATTACCACGGGTACGTTTTCGCCCACTTCCCCGGGGTGGCAACCCTCCAGTCCATCGCGATCGCCGCCGCCACCGGCCTCTTCATTTCCGTCGCCGCCTCGATCGCCCCGGCTTACTGGGCGGCCAAGAAAGAGCCCGTCGAAGCCATGAGGGTCGAAGAATGAAAGACCAGAAGAACATCGTTCAGATCAAGGGCGTCTCGAAGGTCTACACCCGCGGGGCCGAGCAGGTTCACGCGCTGCGCGACATTTCCATGGATATCGGGCGCGGCGAGTACGTTTCCATCATGGGCCCGTCCGGCTCCGGCAAGTCAACCCTCTTCAACATGATCGGCGGACTCGACACCCCCAGCACAGGCGAAGTGTTCATCGACGGGTACCGGCTCTCGGACCTCTCGTCCCGCCAGCTGGCCTGGGTCCGCTGCCACCGCATCGGGTTCATCTTCCAGTCCTTCAACCTGATTCCGTCCATGACGGCCCTCGAGAACGTAGCCATCGCCCGCATCTTCGCCGGCGTCAGCCCCGCCGAGGCCCGGCGCGACGCCGCCGAAACCCTGGAACGGGTCGGCCTCGGCCACCGCCTCCACCACATCCCCTCCCAGGTCTCAGGCGGCCAGCAGCAGCGCATCGCCATCGCCCGCGCCCTGGTCAACAAGCCCTCCATCATCCTGGCGGACGAGCCCACCGGCAACCTCGACCTCCACACCGGCGAGGAGATCATCAACCTCATCGGCGAAATGAAGGCCAAGCTCGGCATCACCATCATCACCGCGACCCATGACATGAAGATGCTCTCCGCCTCGGACGTCGTCTTCTGGATCAAGGACGGCGCCGTCGACCGCTCGGCCCGGAAGGGCGAGATCAAGATCGAAATCGGTTCCATCGACGGCAAAACCCTTGCCTGACAGGGCTCCATGACCGGCGCCATCCACCGCTTCGCCTGGGACGGCCTCTCCTTCGAGGTGCCCGAGGACTGGGACCTCGCCTACCAGGAAACCCGCCTCGGCATCACCCGCATCCGGCTCGAGGATCCGGTCGCCGTCCGGCTCTCCGCCGAATGGCTGACTCCCGTTGGCGGAATCGACCTCGGCCGCATCATGTCCCGCTTCCAGGCGTCGTCAAAGAAACTGCGGCAGGTGTCCAAGGACTCACAGACGCTCGCCAAAACGCCCGACGGCTGGTCCGCCATCATCTACCGCTTCGAGGACGGCCGCCGCCTCGGCCTCGCATTCTACCTGTCGGACAGCAAGGACTGCTTCGGCTTTTTCCAGTTCCACTATGATCCGGGCGCCCCGGGCGAGGCCGAAGGCTTCCTGCGCCGGTTCATGGCCTCGTTCGAACGTCATCCCACGGGCCCTGTCCCCTGGGCCTGCTACGATGTGGCCTTCACCTCGCCGCCCGGCTTCCGGCTCGACTCGGCGACCTTCAACCCGGGCCTCAAGCGGTTCACCTTCGATCGATCCCTCCGCCAGTTCCACGTCTGGCACGTCTCTCTGGCCGACCTGGTCCTGAAGAAGAACCGGAGCGCGCAGGACTGGGCCGTGAAGTTCCTGAACAACGGGGACATCGTCAAGGGGCCCGTCTTCGTAATCAAGGGCGATGAGATCGTCGCCACCCGACCCAAAATCATGCCCCACTGGCACTTTTATGAATTGCTCCGGGCTTGCCTCAATTACAAGGTTGGGCTGCTCCACGACCAGTCAAAGAATCGTCTCGTCCTGACCTGTTATCAGTACCGGTTTGCAAAGGACCTGGAATGGCTGGCCGGCACCGATTTGCCCGTGTGCTGCGAGACGCCGTAGGGGCGAGGACCGGACGTTAATCGACTCCGTCGTCGCCCGGCTACATCATCAGGCGTCGTGAGAAGTCGAGTGGAGTAGAAACCGCGAGGCATGCCCATGGACCTTTTCCCCTATCCGTGCTCATTCGTCTTATTCGTGGTTATCGCATTGATAATGTGTTGACGAAGCGAGGCGGAACGGGTAGTTTGTCCCTGTTTTATCAGGGAGACCACCATGAGAATGATTCACGTCGGCTTGTTCCTCGGCTTGGCCCTTGTCCTCTCCGGATGCGCCAGTCATAAAATGTCCAGTGGTGATGCCCGTATGATGGGGGCCGGCGCCGCCATGGAATTATCCGGGAAGGCCGCCAGGCCCACATCCGACAGGATGATCGTCTGGAACGCGTCCCTGAACATCGACGTCTGGAGCATCAGCAACGCGGTGCGGGAAACGCTCGACCTGACCTCGAAGGCGGGCGGATATGTGGAAAGCAAGACGGAA
>JBIIYJ010000026.1:0-29987 GCA_044346855.1 Kiritimatiellia bacterium | reverse complement strand
TGTTCCCAGGATTGCAACACGAGGTTGGTCAGGTCCCAGGTCAGGTTCTTCTGGCTGGCGTCGTCGAGGCGGATGCGGGCCCCGTCGAGCGGGAGGAGCCCGCCGGACCAGTTCGCGGGGTTGCTGGCCAGGCCGTTGGTGCCGGCGCCCGTCCAGACGACCTGCGCATGGAGGGTGGTGAAGGCGGCGATGGAGCCGGCCCAGGCTTCGCCGTAGCCGTTCGTGGCGTAGCAGCGGTAGAAGAAGGCGGTGTTGTCGGCCAGTCCGGCCAGAGGCAGGGAGAAGGCCCCTTCGGATACGGCGGAAAAGGGGGTCAGGTTGGTCAGCGTTCCGGCCGTTTCGCCCCAGGCGGCGGCGACGAGGGCGGTGGCGCCGTCGAGCAAAGCGCCCTGGAGCCGGGCCGTGTGGTAGGTGATGTCCGCGGCGCCCGGCCCGTTGTCGACGAGCGGCGGGCCCAGGGTGGTGAAGGTGACGGAGGGCTTGGCCCAGGACTCGCCGAAGGCGTTCGAGGCATAGAAGGTGTAATGGCAGTCCGTGTTGGCCGGCAGCCCGGTCGCCTGCCAGGCGAGGCCCGTTGTCACCGGCTGGACGCCCAGATCCTGCCCGTTGGCCCAGATCCGGTTGGGACCCCAGTTGTTCGTGTCCCAGTAGGCCCACACGGTGGTCGGGGCGGATCCCGTCGAGGTCAGGTTGGCCGTGATCCAGGCGCCGTCGTCCGTGATGTTCGTGGCGCCGCCGGTGTTGTCGATGCGGGGCGTATTGGGGTTGTTCAGCTCGGCGTCCCCATAGGCGAGGAACGTCCGGTTCGAGGCCTGGTTCATGAAGCAGGCCCACACCCAGTTCGAGGAGCGCGGCACGGTGGACATCCGCACCTCGTCGAGCATCCCGTTGTGGCAGTAGACGTACCCCTTGCCGAGGCGCAGGGTGTTGGCCGAGGCCGTCGCCGCCGCGTAGGAGGCGGTCGCGAAAGCGACCTGCACGCCGTTGACGTACCAGCGGAGCGTGCGCGGGACCACCAGGTCCCGGACCAGGGCCAGATGGATCCACTTGTTGGCCGTCACGGTTCCCGCCGGCGTGCCGAACGTCTGGAAGGTGCCTGAATCGGCGCCCGACGTGCCGTAGAAAAAGTTGATGATGCCCGATGTTTCGATGGTCATCGTGCCCTCGCCGCCGTACGCCTTGTTGAAGGGGTTGCGCCGCTGGCTGAGGTTGGTCGCCTGGAGCCACATTTCGATGGTCTCGGAGCCTGTGATGGAGATGTTGCCGCAGTTGATGCCGCCGCTGGCGGGGGGATTGTTGATCGAACCGGTTGCCGTTCCGGTAAAGAGGTCGGCCTTGCCGATGGGGCCCGCGTTGGTGGCCGTCACGCCCGTCGCGTCCACCGTGGTGGCGTACCGGTTGGTCGAGGATTCCCGGCGCGTCGCGCCGCCGTCGCCGAGGTGCCAGACGGCCTTGAAGCCGTCCGCCCAGACCGCCCCGTTGGTCGTGTAGGGCTTCACCGGCTGGCCGCTTTTGTTCCAATAGGCCCAGATGTTGGTTCCGGCCGAAAGCCGTTCCACCTGGACCCACACGAGCGAAACGCCCGTGGTGTTCCAGTCTTCCAGTTCGTAGGGCAGTTCGGTTTCGCCGTCGGCTGAAGAGAACCGGAGGTCGGCCGCGTCGGCGGGCGAGGCGAGGTCCGCGTAATGGAAGCCGTTGGAGCCCTCGGCAAAGGTCAGGAGGACCGGGAAGTTCGTCAGGGTATCGGGCCGCGGGTAGCCGGCGACCGTGATCGGCATGCGGTGATTCCAGTCGCTGAAATCGGCGGCCTGCGCCGCGAGCGTGAAGCCGAGCCACGCGGCAAGCGGAATGACTTGAAACGGGCGTTTCATGGTTGCGTCCTTTACTTGATTGTGGGCGGTCAGCGGATCAGGATCACCGTCCCGGTGGCGGGCCAGAGGATCCGGCCCTCGTCGTAGACGACTCGGGCGGGCGCGCCCCAGTCTGCGTGAAAGGCGTTTCTCAGGCGCAGGTCGCGGCCTTGCAGGAACAGCAGGGTGTTGGTGTAAACGAAGAGATCCTGCATCACCTGGTGGTCGGTGAGGGCCAGTCGCCCCTGGTTGGTGATGACGAGGATGGCCTGCGTCAGGTCGTCCGCGGGGGCGCCGAGGGAGGCGGGCAGCTCGGCGTAGGTGTTGGTGGAGGTGACGGCATAGCCGCGGTTATCGACCAGGAGCATGCGGCCGGAAGGCGTTTCCTTGTAGATCGTGCCGGCCGCGGCGAGGTTGTAGGGCGGCGAGCTTCCGGTGCCGCCGTGCGCGCGAAGGTCGAGGGAGCCGAAGTCATCCGAGCCGGTCAGCACGAGGGCGATGCGGCCGCCACCGCCGGACTGGTAGCCGGAGACGCCGGCGGCGGTCAGAAGCCCCTGGCCGCCCACGGAGGCCGCGGTGATCCGGATGGAGCCCCCGGCGGCGCCGGCGCCCTGGCTGTTGCCAATCCCAGGTTCGGCCGTGATCGTGCCCGCGATGAGAGCCGCGCCCTGGACGGCCAGCTGGACCGTGCCGCCGCCCGCCTGGACCGCGCCGCTGCCGAGGGTGGTCGGGGCGAGGGCCGAGCCGTAGCAGAAGGCCGGCCCGTTCGTGCTGCCGGTGCCGCCCCGGCCGCCATGGCTCGCGCCGTAGCCCGTGCCGCTCCGCTGTACGCTGTAACCCGCGCCCGGCCCGCGCCCGGCGGCGTAGCCGCAGCCGCTGACATTGATGATCGCGCCGGCGCCCAGGGTGAAATCGCCGCCCGCCCGGACGGCGAGGCGTTCCACTTCCGACGTGTTGTTGGCGAGATGGGTCCAGATGCCGTCGTTCAGGACGATGTCGCCCGTGACGGTCAGGTTGGTGAAGGTTCCCTGGCCGGGGTAGCGGGTCCTGAGCGTGACCCAGCCTTTGTAGCCATCGAGGGGGGAGTAGGAATCCGCGTAGCCCTCCTCCTGCCGCCAGGCGGCCGGCTCGATGTCAAGATCCCAGGAGCAGTTCTTGACGCTGGTGGCGTTGAAGATGATCCGGTTTCCCGTTACGGGAACAGCGACCGGGAACCAGTTGGTCGGGTTGCTAGCGAGCGTCGTGGCTCCGTCCCCGGTCCAGGTGCGGCAGGCGGCGTCGTTCGTGGCGAACAGGGCGCGGAGGTCGACGGTCCGGTCAACGGTGATCAGGAGCGGGTTGCTGGTCCGGTTGGAGCCTGCGGGCAGGGTGCCCTCCCACCAGAGGAAGGCGAATCCGGGGTCGGGAATGGCGGTCAGGAGCACCGGCTCGCCGAAGGGATAGTAGTCGTTCTCGGTGGCGGGCGACTGGGTCGTGGTTCCGTTGGGGCCGTTGGTGGCGGTCACCCGGGCCGTGGCCGCCTCGTCGTCCCAGAGGATGCGGCCGCCGTTGGTGGCGATCGAGCCGTTGCCGTAGGACTGCGGGAAGGGAAGCGGGGGTTCGGCCGCCTTGTTGAAGAGCGTGAAGCCGCCCAGGTCCAGGGTCGAGCCGCTGGCGATCCAGTCGATGGCCTCGATCCGGAGGCTGCTGCTCAGGCGGACGCGGCTGCCGGTGTTCGTGAGCTGGAGAAGGATGTTCTCGAGTTCGCCGCCGATGGCGGGATGGGGGGAGTAGCTTTCGTAGGACGGCGGCAGTTCGGTGAAGGCTCCGGCCATGGGGGCGAGGCCCTGCGAATCGACGATGAGCCGGCCCCGGCCCGGGCCTTCTGCCGCAGTTTCCTTATAGAGGGTGCCGGCGGCGCCGCGCGCCGTGGCGAGATTCGGAAGGCCTCCGGGCAGCGCCCGGCAGGCGACCGACCCGAGCGTGGCGCCGTTAGTGGCGATGAGTGCCACGCGCCCGCCGCCCCCTGACCAGTATCCCAGCCCGCCGGAGGCGTCCAGGAGGCCGGCGCCCTCGATCAGGCCGGCC
Source organism: Kiritimatiellia bacterium (assembly GCA_044346855.1). GTDB lineage: Bacteria > Verrucomicrobiota > Kiritimatiellia > CAIKKV01 > CAIKKV01 > CAIKKV01. The sequence continues at coordinate 26,070 of JBIIYJ010000026.1, read as the reverse complement.
CGGATGAAAATGGACCCTCCGGAAGCGCCCGCATACTGCGAGGAAGCTCCCAGGCTGCCGTTGGCCAGGACCGTTCCATTCAACGTGGCGGTGCCCCCGGCAAAGAGCCGGAGCGCGCCGCCACCGGTGGTTGAGGCGCCGCTGCCGGGAAGCTCGGGTGCGAGGGGGGAGCCGTAGCAGGGGGAGGGGAGGATGGAGGCCCCGAAGCCGCCGTGCCCGCCGTGGGAGGCGCCCTTTCCGAAATTGGAGGAGCGCTGGATGGCGTTGCCCGCGCCGGGCCCGCGCGAGGCGGCGAAGCCCCGGCCGACCAGGTTGATCGTCCCGTTCGAGCCGAGCGTGAAATCTCCGTCCACGATCACGCTCAGGCGGTCTTTGGCCACATCCACGCCCGTGTTGGCGGGATGGGTCCAGGAGCCGCCGTTGATGACGCAGGAGCCGAGAATGAGCAGGTTCGAGAAGGCGCCCGGGCCGGGGTATTTGGTGGCGATCGTGACGAGGCCCGTGTAGCCGGCCGTCTGTTCCCAGGATTGCAACACTACGTTGGTCAGGTCCCAGGTCAGGGACTTCGTGTTGGTCTCGTTGAGCAGGATGTTGGCGCCGTCGATGGGGGCGAGGCCGGTTGACCAGTTGGTCGGGTTGCTGGCCAGCGCATTGGAGCCCCCGCCCGTCCACAGCAGCGTGGAAACCCGCGTGGTGAAGGCGGCCACGGTGTCGGCCCAGGCCGTCCCGTAGTCGTTGGAGGCGAAGCAGCGGTAGAAGTAGGCGGTGTCGGCCGCCAGCCCCGCCAGCGGGAGGCCGAAGAGGCCTTCGCCCGACCAGACGGCCTCGGTCCGGTTGCTCAGCGCGTCGGGCGCCTCGCCCCAGTCCGCCGAGACGAAGGCGCCGGCGCCGTCGAGCAGGGTCCCCTGGAGGGTGGCCACGGTATAGGCGATGGAGGTGGCGCCGGGCTGGCTGTCCACCTGCGGCTGGCCGAGGGTCTTGAAAGCGCCGGAGGGCGAACCGCGGAAGGAGCCGATCGACTGGGTGGCGGAGAAGGTGAAATAATAGACCTGGTTGGGGAGCAGGTCGTTGACGCGAAGGGACAGCGGGCCGGCCTCCAGTGTTTCGGCGAGCAGCTCGGAGAAGGCCCATTCGCCGCTTTGCGCATCGTTGGTTCCCCAGTGGGCGCGGACCGTGGAAAAGGCCTCGGCGGAGGCGAGCAGTTCCCCGTTCAGGGTGGCCGAGGTATTGCTGACGACGGTGGCGGCGGCGAGCCGGACGAGGTTGGTCAGGGGGGTGACCGTGATGAACGCGCTGTTCGACACCTGGTTCGCCCAGCTCGCCCACATCCAGTCGGGGCTGCGCGCCGTTTCGCAGAGGCGGACTTCATCGAGGGAGCCGTCGAACCGCTGGGCGCTCCACAGCGCCCCGCCGGCGCCGATGTGCAGGGCGCCGCCGTCTCCCCCGGAAACGGCGTTCGTCACCGTTCCCGATACTTTCCCGTTAATGTAGAACGTGCCCGCGGAGCCTGCGCGCGAATAGGCCACATGGGTCCACGCGCCGTCCTGGACGCCGACCGTGTTGGTGCGCCACTGGCCGGCGGCCCAGAACATCAGCCAGTTGTTCGTGGTGTTGTTGAGGGTGAAGATGAAGCCGGCGGTTCCGCCCGTGTAGGTTCCCAGGATGCCCTGGTAGTCCGCCAGGGCGTCGGGCTTGATCCAGGCGGAGGCCGTGTAGGCGTTGGTGAGGGTGAAGCGGGCGCTGTCAGGAATCTGGATGTAATCCACATCGGCGTCGAAATCGTTGGCCCCGTCGATCTTGCCGGCGGCGACCGGCGTGACCGTGCCGACGGCGGTCCCGTTGAAGCGGTTGCTGGTCGAGTCGAGGCCGGACGCCTGGGCCATGTGCCAGACGCCGAGGTGGGTCGCATCCCAGGCCGCGCCGTTGGTCGCGCCCGGGGGAAGCGTTTCGCCGGCTTTCCCCCAGAAGGCATAGAGGGTTGTCGCGCCGGGGGCCAGTTCGGGAAGCTGGACCCACACCTGGGAGGCTCCGTTGGTGTTCCACTTTTCGATTTCGAAGGCCAGCTCGTTCGTCTGGGTGGCATCGGTGAAACGCAGCTCCTCGTTTGTTCCGGATAAGAACTGGGAGTAGCTGAAGGCCGCCGAATTGCTGAAGACGACGAGAAGCGGGAAATTCGTGAGGGTCTCGACGTGGTCGTAGCCCGTGACATCGAGCCGGGCCCGGTTGTTCCAGGAACTGAAATCGGCGGCCGTCGACGAGAGCAGGCCGCTCAGCACAAAACACAACCCAAGTCGATAGATGGATGAGGCGTAGCTCATTGCGTTTTCCTCCGTTGCGCAACTTTACTTGGAACCATGCTCACATCGTTGCGAATGATCGTCAAGACAAAATGATGTGAAGGAGGGCTTCAGGGGCGCTTACGGGCGCGCGGACGGGCGCGGTGGAGGCCGGTTTCAGCAAACCATAAACGTATGTTTTCGAAGTTGAAGCCTGCCAGATGGCCGCCCTTGAACCAGGTGGCGCGGCAGCGGTCTGCCGCTCCCAGCAGGGCGTAGGCCCGGGTGATGGCGGCCCGGCCCTCGTTTTGGACGGCCTGAAACCGGCGGATCACGTCCCTTTTTTCCGCTTCCGGCAGGTGGGGGTTTCCCACCCCGTCGAGCCGGCCGTCCATGATCCAGATCGGCTTGGGGGCGCCCAGGCTGAGGATGCCGGCCGTGCACAGGGGGATGCCGGAGGGACGGATGTCGGGCAGCGGGTCGGGCTGGGGGGCGAAGAAGAAATCCGGGGGAAGGGCGGCCGTGGTCGTCATCGCGCTGCTGACGATGCCGCCCGCGATCCGGTCGTGCAGGCCGGCCATCCAGAGCGTCATCAGGCCGCCGCCCGAACTGCCCATGCAGGTCATTCGCGCCGGGTCCACGTCGGGCCGGGCGGCCAGGTAGTCCACCGCGCGGAGATGGTCGCGGACCTCGAGCGCCGCCACGGAGAAGCCGGCGGCCTGCGCGCGCTGGGGCCGCTGGTTGTGGTTGCCCTCAGCCCATTCGCCCCAGCCCCGGCGGTCTGGGATCAGCACCAAGGCTCCGAGCTGGCGGGCCAGGGTGTAGGGCGAGGGCCAGTCTCTCCACGTGGCCGGATCCTGCGCCCGCTCCGTTTCGTCCGGCGCCATGTCCGCCTTGCCCGGCCCGCTGCCGCAGCAGAACAGGATGGCCGGCAGCCGTTGTCCCGGCCTCGCGTCCCGGGGGCGGACCAGGAAGCAGGGCATCCACATGTCCGGTTCCACCCGGATCAGGATCTTGTCGCGGACGCAAAAGGGGCCTTCCTGCCGTTCGGCCAGCCGCGCCTCGGGTTCGACGGGGCGGGTGATGGCCCCGTCAAGCCAGTTCAGCAGGGCCCGCCGGTGGTCGTTTCGCCAGCGCCTGAAATCCGCGGCGGTGCGGCCCTGGAAAACATCGCGCTCGTTCCGGAAGCGGTCCTCCAGGTAAGCCGACAGCTGGCGCACCTGGCACGGCTGCCGGTTCTCGACCGCGGCGTCCGGCGAAACGGTCAGGGTCCATTCTTTTGTCCCCGTTTTTATTTTGACCCGAACGGCGTCCTTCCCGCGCAGGGAGAGGGGGCCGAGCAGGGCGAGCTCCGCGGGCCGGCCTTCCTCCAGCCGGCGGGGCGCGCGGGCGAGCGACCAGCCGGCCGGCGCGTCGAGCGTGATGAGCGGCTTCGCCGGTGCGCCCAGGGCCAGGAGGCGGACCGAGGCGCGGGCCGAACGGCCGGCCTGGTGGAACGGGGCGAAGGCGAGGTTGCCGCGCGTGCGGGAGGCCTCGGAAAAGGGGACTTTGTCGAGCGGGGAGAGGATCATCAGCCCGGCCTCCTGCTCCGCCGGCAGCGCCCACGAGCCCAGCAGGCGCCGGGCCAGGCCGGGCGGATCGAGGGCGGGGGGCAGGGGTGCGGGGCCCGCGGCGAGGGGCCCGGGGGCGGACCGGGCCCAGCGTTTCCAGGAATCGGGCCCCTCGGTCAGCGCCAGGAAGGCGCCCGCCTCCCACGCCCTGCCGGGGGGGATCTCGACCGGCTTGCCGCGCAGCTCGAGCGAGCCTTCGGTGGAAGCCGGGCCGAAATCGGCCTTGGTGTAGGCGGCCATGCCGTCGAGCCAGCCGGTCGAGGCGCCGAGCACGGCGAAGAGGCGGCCGGCCGGATCGGCGCAGACGAGGCGCATGTCGCGGCCCGGCTCGGCCCGGTGGCCGGTCCAGAAAAGGTTGTCCCAGCGGTAGGGCTGCGCCCGGCCGTCGAGGGCGATGAACGCGCTTTCCACCCAGCCGTCGAAGGCGTTGTGGAACCACGGGGAGATCCGGAGCAGGCGCGGGCCGCCGTTGCAGAAGCGGAGGGAGACGGCGAGCGTGGAGGCCGCGGCGTCGAAGCGCACGGTTTTTTCGAGCAGGAGCCCGTCGAGGTAGGCGGGATTGCGCTTGCCGGGCCAGCCCAGCAGGCCGGCGACGAGGGCGGGGGTGTTCCAGGCATAGCGGAGCACGGCGGAAAAGCCCGCCTCATCACGCCGGACGGCCGCGGCCTCGTGCGGGGTGGAGTAGGAGGAGCCGGGATAGCGCTCGGGCAGCGCCAGCACGCGGAGCAGCCCGCCATCCAGGCCGCGGGCGGGCTTCACGCGCTCACGCCCGGCCAGGCGCCATGAGAGGAGGCGGCCGCCCGCGGCGAACGACAGGACCAGTCTCTGCCGCGTATCTTCCCAAACCAGTTCCGGTGTTCCCGTCATGCAACCCTCCATCATTCGTAGAAGACGTCACCGGCCTCGTTCAGCCGGACCTTGAACCGGGCGAGCAGGGCGGGGCCGGGCTCGAACGGGTCGCGAAGGCGCGCGAGCCGCTCGCGGAGCCGCTTGTCCAAGGCCGCCTGCACGGCGGCCATTTCGGGCTGGTTGACCCGGTTGTGGAGCTGGAAGGGATCGGTTTCGTTGTCGAACAGGAACCATGGCCCGTCGGGGCTGATGACGTAGGTGTGGCGTCGCGTGCGCAGGCCGCGGTATTCCTTGCCGCCGATCGTGCGGACCATCTGGTGGAAGGGAGTGTAGCAGGAGAGCACGGCGTCGGAGGCGGGGTCCGCGGGTTCGCGGCCGAGCAGGACCGGGGCGTAGTCGCGCCCGTCGAGTCCGGCCGGGACGGGCACGCCGCACAGGCCCAGCAGGGTGGGCATCAGGTCGGGCGCGTCCAGGAGCAGGTCCGCCGTCCCCGGTTCCCGGCCGCGGCCCGCGGGCCAGCGCAGCAGGAAGGGCACGCGGATGGACTCCTCGAAGGGCCACTGCTTGTTCCACAGGCCCTGGCTGCCGCACAGGTCGCCGTGGTCGGAGGTGAAGACCACGATCGTGTCGCGGTCCAGCCCGGTGCGCGCGAGCGCGTCGAGCAGGCGGCCGAAGCAGGCGTCGAGGGCGGCGCCGTGCGCGTAGTAGCCGGCCAGCTTCTCGCGGGCCTTGCCGGCGAGCTCCGCCGGCACGTTGGGGCGCAGCTGGACGGCCTCCGGCGTGAATCGGGAGCGGAAGGGCTCCGGAGCCGTCTGGTAGGGGTCGTGCGGCGGTCCCCAGGACAGGAACAAGGCGAAGGGGCGGGCGCGGTCGTGCGATTCGAGGTAGTCGACGGCGCAGGCGGTCTGGGCGTCGGCGTCGTAGCCCTCCCAGGGGTGCAGCGCGTCGGACTCGTCGTAATAGAACGACTGGTTGTAGGTGTGCGTGCACTCGTAGCCGCGCCAGAAGCGGAAGCCGAGGCGGTGGGCGGGGGGGACGGGCTGCTTGCGGCCGCCGCCGTGGATGTGCCATTTGCCGATCCAGCCCGTGTCGTAGCCGGCGGCGTTGAAGTGCTCGGCCAGGGCGCCGCCCGGGACGGCGTGGAGCCGCTGGTCGTTCACGATCATGCCGGTGGCCAGCGGGGCGCGGCCCGACATGAGCGAGGCGCGGTAGGGGGTGCAGACCGGGCAGCCGCTGACGGCCCGGGGGACGTTGACGCTTTCGCGGGAGAAGGCGTCGAGGCGGGGCGTGCGGGCGTTGGGGTCGCCGGCATAGCCGAACGCCTGGGCGCGCCACTGGTCACCGAACACGAAGAGCAGGTTGGGGGCCGCCATGGGGTCTCCTTTAGAGCGGGTATTGTGCCACGCGCTTTCCCGGGGATGCAACGACGATATTTCGGGTTGACTTGCCGCCTTCCGAGGCATACGGTTTCGTGTGTGGTTGTTTTCTGTTCCCGATTTACTGGGAGGTCGCCATGTCAAAACGCTTTTTCATCGCCCTGCTGCTGACCGCGGCGCTGCCCCTGGGGGCGGGCGCGGCGGAGGACGGGGCCGCGACGCCGGGCCTTCAACTGGAGGTGTCGCTGATGGACGGATCCCGCGTGATCGGGGTTCCGGGGGTCGAGGCCCTTGATCTGCGGACCGATTTTGCGACTATCCGACTCCCCCTGGCGCTGGTGCGGGAGTGGAACCGGTCGGCCGACGGCACGAATGGCACGTTCAGCCTGCGCAATGGCGACCGGTTGACGGGCGCGCTGGACGCGTCGGAGATTCCCCTGGCCACGCTGTTCGGCAAATTCGCCGTTCCGCTTGCGCAGGTGCGGAAGTTCGGGGCGAACCAGGCGGGGCGGGCGGCGGTTCCGGCCGAGGGGCTGGTTTTGCATTACGCGTTCGACCCGGATGAGGCGGAGCGCGCCGTCGATGGGAGCCCGAGGGGCCACCATGGCCGGATTTTCGGCGCCGTCTTCACGCCCGACGGCAAGCGCGGGGGCGGGCTGCGTTTCGACGGCATTGACGACTACGTGGATGCCGGCAATCCGGCGGGGCTTCAGCTCGTGTCGGGGTTTACCCTGGCTGCCTGGATCAAGTCGGACTGCCCGGGGCCATACAGCCTCATCACCAAGTCTTTTGCTCCCGACCGGAATGCGCGCGGGTTCGAGTTCCAGTTGAGCCACCTGTCCCAGTTGGGCGGGTATTTCTGGAAGGGGGAGGGCCAATTTTTCAGCGGAGTCGTCACGGACGCCCTGATCCAGCATCGTTTATGGACCCATGTGGCCATTGCACACGACCCGGCCCTGCCGGCGCACCAGATGCGTTTCTACATCAACGGGAAAGAGCAGGCGGCCAATTACGGCTATGAAACCACCGCCTCCATTCCGGTGCTGGCCAATGTGGCGGCGCCGCTGCGGATCGGTTGCGTGCGGCCCGGGGCGGAATCTTACAAAGGCTCCATGGACGAGGTGATGATCTTCAACCGGGCTTTGACGGCGGATGAAGTGGCCGGCCTCGCGGTTCCGTGAGGCATGTCCGCTATTCGCTATTCGCTATTCTTGTTAGCGCGCGCAAGGTTGACAGCGGTCCGCCGCTCTCCTAAACTAACTGAATGACATTACGAGGGATCGTTGCCGTATTTTTCCTTGGCAGCACGCTGGCGTTTGCCCAGCAGTCCGAGGATTTGCCCGCCCAGGTGAAGGTGAAAGTGCTTGACGAGGCTGGCGTGCCCGTGGGGCGGGCGCGCGTGGTGCTGAGCACCTACGCCTCGTGGGTTCCGGGCCGCCGGAATGCGGGGGGCGACGAGCACATGACCCAGGTGGGGGCGACCGGCCCCGACGGCGTCGTGGCGCTGACGCTGAAGAGTGCTTCCGGCCGATATGGCTGCATGGTGCTGCCCCTGCCCGAATTCCACTGGGATCGCGGCAAGGAATACGTGTTCACGAACGCCGTCGCCGGCCGCTGGGATCCCTGGGGCCCGGAAGTCACCATCGTTCTGAAGCGCAAGAACACCGATTATACGCCCCTGGCCGAAGCGGCCCCGGTTACCGGCAAGGCCGGGGGGACGGATGTGTCGAAAGATCCGCTGGTTGCGCGGCCGCTGCAGAGATAGCTGATAGCTGATAGCTAATAGCTGATGGCTAATAGCTGATGGCTAATAGCTGATAGCGGAGAGAAGATTAGTCGCCTTTCTTTTGATAGCGTGATCCTTCAATGGACCCATTTCGCTGCGAGGCGGCCCAGCCGCCCAACTGGCGCATGATGGAATAGACCTGGATTTCAAGTCGGGCAATTTCGTCCAAATGGTGGTGAAGGAAATCCAGTTCTCTCATGACGGCGCACATGGAAAGGCATTCACCCGCGGATCCCTTGGCGATATGGATGAATTGCGCTAGTTCCCGGCTCGTCTGACGTTCAAACCCTTCAGCAATGTTGTTTGAAATGGATAGGGCAGCCCGTTGCAGCTGGTTGGCCAGGTCGCCTTTTCCGTGAAAGACCGGTGCCAATGTAAAACGGAAGACATCAGCCGCAACTTGAACAGCATCTTTCCAGACAGGCACATCTTGAAAACGGGAATACTTCATGACGGATTCTCATCTTTTCGTGGAATCCGTTCGGGAATGTCCATTTAATCCTATTATGGGGCACACCCTTCTTCAAGATTTTTCAGCTATCAGCTATTAGCTATCAGCTATTCTTAATCTCGATTGTCACATGGATGAGCTTGGGTATCCCCGCCAGCTTTTTCTTGTAATAGTCGATGGGCTGGGGGTTGTCGGTGACGAGCGAGACGATGGCGGCGTCCGCGTCGGGTCCCACTTTCCACACGTGCAGGTCGGTGATGCGGGCTTCGGGGCCGAGTGCTTCGCGGATTGCGGCCACGCCCTTGGGATCGATGGCGGCATCGAGCAGGATGGCGCCGGTGTCGTGCAGCAGGCCGAAGGACCAGCGGCCGATGAGGGCGGCGCCGACGAGGCCCATGAGGGGGTCCATCCATACCAGGCCCGCATATTTGCCGGCCAGCAGGGCGACGATGGCCAGCACGGAGGTGAGGGCGTCGGCCACGACGTGGATGTAGGCGGCGCGCAGGTTGAGGTCGTGGCCGTGGCTGTGGTCGTGGCCGGCGTGTTCCGCGTGATCGTGGGCGTGGCCGTGGCCGCGTTCGAGGATGAGGGCGCTGGCCAGGTTGACGGCGAGGCCGATGGCGGCGACGAGGATGGACTGGTTGAACTGGATGGGGGATTGGTCGAAGAGGCGGTGGACGGACTCAATCACCATGAGGAGTGCCACGATGGCCAGGGTGGTGGCGCTGGCGAAGCCGCCCAGCACGCCGACCTTGCCGGTGCCGAAGGTGAATCGGCTGTTGCGGGCGTGGCGGCGGGCGATGCGGTAGGCGAAGACGGCGATGGCGAGGGCGAGGACGTGGGTGCCCATGTGCCAGCCGTCGGCGAGGAGAGCCATGGAGCCGTAGTAGGCGCCGGCCGCGATTTCCACGACCATGGTGACGGCGGTGAGGAGCACGACGGTGAGCGTGCGGGTTTCGTTTTTCGGATCGACCTTGGAGAACTCGTGCGAGTGGCCGTAGGGGTCCGGGGTCGGATGGTCGGATTGGGTCATGGCGTCATCTAACCACGGATGGGCCGGTTCTTCAAGTCAGTTGAAGTGCCCCCTCGCTGGAAAGGGCGTGCGCCCATGCGGCAGGGGCTGCCGCCGGAGCCTGACCAAGGGGCGCGGCCTCCCGTGTCGTCTTTTGCCTTAGGCGAACCGGACACGGCTTGCATTTCCCTGGTGGGTCCGCTAGTGTTTGGTTTTCGCGGGCAGTTAGCTCAATTGGCAGAGCGCCAGCTTTACACGCTGGATGTTACAGGTTCAAGTCCTGTACTGCCCACCATCTTCGGGACAACTCCCGGAGCGCCTTTCATAACCCCCTGTAAACAAGCCCTTTGTACTGATCCCATGTGTCGGTACGGGAAATTGTACCGTTGATCGGCTATCGGTCAAATAACCGAGAAGTGGTCAAACAGACGGGGAGAAGTGGTCAAACAGGCGAGGGGGTCTTTGATCGGTAAAAGAAGCGCTCAGGGGCGCTTCACGGCTGAAGTCATTGTTTTTTCGATGTCTTTCAGACTGATCCCATACAGCCGGCATAAGAGCCAGGTCTCCAATACGTCCAACCGCCGTTCACGCTGCTCGACCTTCCCGATCCAAGACCGTGTCACTTGAAGCTGGCGCGTGACCTGTTCCTGGCTCAGCCCGAGTTCGCAACGACGCGTCTTCAGGAGATCGATCAGGGCGCAGTATCGGGGATCGAAGATTGTTTTCATGGGTCCTCTTATTGGTTTGATGCTGTTGTTCACGTGTGGTACCCTGTTATTAATCGAATCCGTCCCTATGGGCGGCGTGCCCCAAGGCTCGACGAACTCCGCATACGTGCAGCCGTAGCCCTTCTGTTGCGGCTGCGAATACCGACACCATTTAAGGAGTTCGTTTTATGGAAATAGCTACCGTCGTTGACGTTGAGCCGGTACAGCCCGGCACCCTATCACCAAGCTTAGGTCGAACCGAAAACCAGGCACAAGCCAGCCGTCGTAACGGGCGTAAGAGCCGAGGCCCGGTAACCGTAGCCGGGAAGGAGCGTTCGCGGGGTAATGCCGTCACCCATGGATTGTTTGCCCGCGTAGTACCCGCTGGACAACTACCGGTATTCGCTGATCGTCGTGAATACGTCCCACTCGTCCAGCAGATGCAGGGCGAATTCGGAATCAGGACAGCCCTGGGGCGGGCGCTTGTAGAAAGCCTGGCGCTGGACATACTGCGGCTCCGCTACCTGCGCTCCATGGAACTCGCCGTGCTCGATCCCGGTCTCGACGGCGACCGGGAGTTGGAAACCGCACTCCGGGATCGTGAACGAGCCAGCCATCACCGGTCCGACGAAGAAAACGAGGCGCTACTTCAGACCTACAGCATCGGGGCGGCCCAGTTACGGAATAGGGTGCGGTTAGTGGTCCCTGATGACCTTGTAGCGATCATGGCAGCCGACCTGTGGCGGGACATGAACGAGCCCAGGCAAGCTCTTGCCCGGGACCAGGAGGAACTGAAAGAACTGGACGCCGAGATCGCCGTTGCCGATCCAGCGGATGTACCGCATCTTCAAAGCATCCGGGCTATAACGCTGGAATCTATCGGCCAAGATGAGGCGGATATGAAAACCAGAGACCGTGCACTTTTCTTCGTTGAAAAGGAAGCGGATCTAACGGCCTATGTAGCCGGCCGGAAGAGCATACCTCCTGCCCAGCGTGAGCGATGGGCGGACCTTCTTGACAGGCAACGGGCAATGCTGGAGCAGGACATAAGCCAGGTTCGCGTCGCCGATGCCCGTATCAATCACTGCCGCCGGCGGCATTACCGGGCTTCCGCCGGACGAGTTGCCGAAATCAACGGACTCGGTGAATACGAAGATCGCATCCGCCGTTCCATGGCGAAAACTGTGACGATGATAAAGGAAGTCGAGAGTAGGGCTGTTATCGAAGTGCCCGTGTAAATCCTCGGGTTCGTTTTGCGGAAAAGAAGTGGCCGGCGCTGCCAGTTACGACAACGCCGGCCATTTCCAATGTTATCCTCTTACAGCTCGTCAACCCATGCCCAGGTAGACAGGAGCACGGTCAGTTGCGCGACGATCCGGCCGTGGTTGACGTTCCGGGGAACCTGGAGCCGTAACGCATTGGCGGCCACCCGGAAATCGCGGTACAAGCCGCGCAGGTCCGCCAGGCTGACATCCACCTCGACCCAGTGTGCCACCTCTTCCGGCACCATTTTCTCGTACTCCCGCATCACGTCCGCCAGGTATATCTGCCCTTTTCCCGCTGTGTTGCCGCCGGCCCGCATGGCTACCTCAGCCACGTCCTCGGCCAACTCCTGCAGGTTCTCCTCGCTCCCCCGCTGAACCAGTTTCATCCATTCACCTGTAATTTTCCACCGGCTGGGCTTGCCGTCCTTACGCTTGAGAAGGAGCGCGTAATACTGCGGCGGATTATCGGGATCGTCCTCGCCGTCGTCGTTCCAGCCCTCCGTCAGTACCCGCTGATCCGAATACTTACTGAATGCCCGGTCTTCGTCATCCGGATCGGCGATTACAACCTGCCCGTCCTCCGTAACGCCCAGAACGGCAACCCAGTGCTCGAAGTCTGCGACCAGCAGAAGCGCGGGGTGCCCATGTTTCAGGTGCCGTTTCAACCGGGCTATAAACCGGCTGCCCGATCCCCGTGAGGCGAAAAGCACCTCCTCGCCCGCAACCCCGTAGTTAGCGGCCGCCCGCATGATCTCGTCGGGGTCCATGCCCTTCACGAACGTCTTGATCGGCATCCCGGCGGACCAGGCGATTTCGCGCTGGGTCGCTTCGATACCGAGCAGGTAGAGGCAGTAGGAAAGGCTGCAGGGGCCGCAGTGGCTTACGAGCTGCGGTACCGTCAGCATGCTGAAATCGTCATCGTTCATAACGGTTCCTTCCTTTTGATTAAGCGTATCCATTCATACGGCAGCCTGCACCACATCGCATCCTATCGCGCCCTCTCATACCTGGCCGCCCGCTTCTCGACCCCCGCCCGTAGGCCGGCCCTCCACTGGGATGGCGTGGACGCCTCGGCGATACCGGTGGTACCCCAGGAATCGACCACATACTCCGCCAGATCCTCCTTGAGCTGGCAGACCCGTGGCGGACTTACGTGAATCTGGTCGGCGATCTCACCCGTGCCGTATCCCGCCGCCATCGCGGTCACCACGGTTTTGTTGCGAGCCTCAAGACGACCCAGCACCAGGTCCCAGTCCATCCGCCGCGCCACCGTCACGTCCACGTCCTCGGCCGTGTCCGCCAGCACGTCGTGCAACGTCATCTCGGTGCCCGGATCGTCCCCGCTAATCGCCATGGGTTCATCCATGGACCGGAGGGTCACTCTCCCGCAGACGGTGGCGGCCGCAGACATCACGTCGGCCTTACCGGCATATCCGGATCGGCGCCCCTGCTTGAGATTTTCCACGGCATACCAGGCCACGGATTGAGGCGGGACCTGTTTACCCCGCCGTTCCGCGGAATCCAGTGCCTTGGCGGCCAGGGCAACCCCTTCGGCCGCCAGCTCCTGGACATCCTCGCAACCGATACCCCGGACCGCCCCCTTTGCGACTGCCGCCACGATAAGCGGCACGATCTGTGAAACGAGCATCATTCCTGCCGTCGGACTCATCTTGACCTCCATGATGGAGGTGGCCGACGGCAGGCGTAATGCCCCCCGACGGCCACCTCGTGGTAGCCGCCGGAGCGGCTGTTATTGTTTATGCTGCTATTTTTCGCCCCTTGGCCTCTACGGTAGGCGCCGTCGCCATCCTGCATCGCCCCACCGCCCACTTCCTCAGCCCGGCGATCTGCTCGCCCATCAGATTCGACAATGGCACCGTGTCGGCAACCGCCTTCAGGATGTCTGGCATCACCGGCTCCCGACTGGCCGCAAAGGCGGCGTACAGGGCATCGCAGACGGCCGCCTCGACCTCCGCACCCGTGTAACCCTCCGTCGCCTTCGCCAGGGCCAGCGTGTCGTAGTGGCTCCAGTCCCGCCCGTGCCGCTGAATCTGGATCTTCCAGATTGCCTCACGCTCGGTCTCGTTCGGCAGATCCACGAAGAACAAGTCATCCCAGCGCCCCTTTCGCAGGAACTCCGGGGGCAGCGCCGTCACATCGTTGGCCGTCGCCACCACGAATACCGGCTTGGTCCGCTCCTGCATCCAGGAGATGAACCCGCCGAATACCCGCGCACTGGTACCGCCATCGCTAGACCCGCTGGACTTGCTCCCGCTGAAACCCTTGTCTATTTCATCTACCCAAAGGCAGCATTTTGATATGGCCTCCGCCGTGTTCAACGCAGCTCGCAGATTGGCTTCAGACTGCCCCACCAGTCCGCCAAACAGCCGGCCGGCGTCCAGCTTGAGCAACGGACACCCCAGGACGGCCGCTGTAGCCTTCGCGGTCAGGGACTTGCCCGTGCCAGGGATACCCACGATCAGCAGCCCCTTGGGGCTCGGCAGGCCGTATTCCCGCGCCCGCTGACTGAACGCATCCTTGCGCTGGATCAACCAGCCCTTGAGCACGTCCAGGCCACCGATGTCGTTCAGGGTTTCCTTGACCTGCACGATCTCCAGGATGCCGTTCTTCTTGACCGTGGCAGCCTTCTCTCTGGCTACGATACCGGGATCCACCTTTTTGGACTCGATTACGGCCAACGCGTACGCGTTCTCGGCTTCCGTGGACGTTAATCCGGTGGCCGCGTCCAGTACCAGGTCCCGGTCGTCTCCCTTTACCGGCTTGAGCTTGGCGGATTCGCAGATGGCATCCAGCACCACCCCGAGTTGATCCTTGTCGGGTAGCTGGTAATCCAGGACCACCATCTCTCGCTCCAGTTCCGGGGGCAGTACCTGCCGGCAGCCCAGGACCACCAGGCAGCGCCCCTTGGCCTTCGACGCCAGCAGCTCATCCTTCACGGCCCTGATCAGTACCGGGTTACCGTCCTGCAGGAACATGTGAAAGTCCCGGAGCAGCACGATGCTGTTTTCGGGCAGTTCACCGATGGCTGTGATGGCTTCGAGGGGGTCATTCGCCGGCTTCACGCTGCCGGACTCCGTATCCACCAGGCCCTGGGTAGCCGACCAGGCGTGGAGGTGGTACTTCAAGGTCTGGGCCACAGCCTTCAGTTCACCCTCGACCCGGGCCTCCTCATGTGACACCAGGTAGATTCCAGCGTACCCGGCGCGGACGTAGTTCGTGATCTGTGTTCGCATTTTCGTCTCCTTGTTGTTGTATTGTTACTCACCGGTGGTACCATCTTGGAAAAACGGTGGACTTCGTTAAGGGGGGAATATGGGTTCAGTACTTGGCGCCTTGATGCCGTTGGTCTATGCGGCCATTGCTATCTTCCTGATGAAGGTACTCGTTCAGTTCATCCTTAGCCCGAAAATCAAGGGGCGGATCGGCGAGTGGATCGTCAGCAATAGGCTCAGGAAGCAACTGGACCCATCCGTCTACCACCTCCTAGACGACATCATGCTGCCCACGCCCGATGGTACGACCCAGATCGACCACGTGGTCGTGTCCCGCTACGGCATTTTCGTGGTAGAGACCAAGACCTACACCGGCTGGATCTACGGGAACGAGCGGGATCCCCAGTGGACCCAGGTGGTCTTCCGCCGCAAGAGCCAGTTCCAGAACCCGCTGCGCCAGAACTACCGGCATACCAAGACGCTTGCTGATCGGACGGGGATTCCAGAGGACTACTTCAAGCCAGCCGTAGCTTTTGGTGGCGACTGCACTTTCAAGACCGAGATGCCGGCCGGGGTCTTCTACTCGAAGAAGCTTGTCGCCTACATCTTGGGGTTCCGCACGCCGATTATCCAAGATAAGCAGGTCCCGGAGATTGTCACCGCAATCCGAGAATGGGCCGGTACGGTAACGGAACAGCAGCGGGCTGCTCACGTTGATCATCTTCGGGCGCGGAAGGGACCGGTGCCTCCGGATGCAGCGGCCCCGATCTGCCCGTTGTGTGGGACGAGCCTTGTTTTAAGGACCAGCCGAGGCGGTACCCGCTTCTGGGGATGTTCTAAATTTCCGGCATGCAGGGGCACAAGACAGGCGACATGATCCGGAGGTTTCGTGGGCATTAAGTTCGAGTTTATCTGCTCTAAGTGCGGTTACACGGCCGAGGTTTCCGGCGGGCGCGATTGTGGTATGGAGGCCACGACCCGCACCATGGCCTGCGACAAGTGCAATACCGTGTCTGACGTGTGTATCGGCCGGTTCGGTAAGGAAGGGCCGTCAGGCGATCCTGCCTACGATAAGCGTCTGAACCGGTGCCCGGAGTGCCATAACCGGTCTATTCAACCTTGGCCCCGGCAGCATCCATGCCCGAAGTGCGGTACCAGGATGGCCAAGAAACGCAATTCGTTTATCATGTGGGATTAACAAAAGTGCAGGAGCAGGTATGGCAGCCACTCGGATGACCGAAGATAAGATGCGCCAGATAATCGAGCGTTACGATACGGATCGTAAGTTCATAGTCTCGAAAGGCTTTTTAGATGGCGGACTCGATCCCTTGACCCCAAGGCTCGAACGAGCCGCAGGGAACCAGCTATCTCAAGGTGAGGCGACCATCAGTCGATATGGGATATGGGCAAACACCGTCCGTGACAACATCCGGCAGGCCGAACAGGAAATGACGAAAGGGGACACGAATGAGGCGCGCCGGCTCATGATACGGGCAGCCAATTCTTTATCGGCATTTTCAGAATTGCAGGCTCACTTCGACACATTTGGAATCGGCCATGTGGATCGGGAGCCTGAAGAATGAAGATCAAGCCCCAGGAGCACTGCTGCATCTGCGGATGCACCGTTCACCGGAAAGGCGGATACGCCGCGCCAACGGTACAGGGCAGGTCACATGCCACCAAGCACCACTACGTCGCCGAACGGTTCTACGGCCGTTCAACGAACCGTAGGGGTGATCAGCGGGTACCTCTATTCCCGGAATGCCCCTGGAGCGTAGAAGGCCAGACGGCCGTATTCTGTTACGACTGCCATGAACTGCTGCTCCACAACCCGGTATTCCTACCGACCGACTTGGAACGATTCGCTGAGCTGGTACGTGCACGCGGGCTGGATGAACCTGAGAAAACCGAAGGCACGGACAAGCTGGCCGGGCGCATCAAGCTGTTGCAGGAGGTCATATCCAAGGGGCTGGAGGCTTGTAATAACGACATGCATAGGCCTACAGGAGAATAAGGATGAAGCCATTATTCACGATTCATGCCGGTGAATATCTCGTCGGGGCTTATATCGAGCGAAACTACCCAAAGTGGAATGTCTGGGTGCCGTCCAAGGACACCGGAGTTGACCTTCTCGTCACTGATGCCATTAATCGCAAAACCGTTTCGCTTCAGGTCAAGTTCTCGAAGGATTTCACACCTACCCATGGTTCACCTCTTCTTCAAAGCCGTATGCTGGCAGGGGGTTGGTGGTCTTTCGATGTGACCAAGATCAAAAAATCCAAAGCGGACTTATGGGTGTTTGTCCTCCCCTCATTTGTTGAAAAGAAAACCAGTTACATTATCGTTCAACCCGGAGAACTACTTCGTCGTTTTCGAGCTATCCATGGCGCCTCCATTAAGCGTATCGATTCTTACCTTCGAGTTACCAAGACCAACCGCTGCTGGGAAACCAGGGGGCTTCCGGTGGCGGACCAGGAGTTGATCGCCCTGGATCGTTTCGCTAACGCGGATCGGGATTTTACTGATTATCTTGATGGCTGGAAGCAAATCGAAGCAGCAATGAAATGATGGGCAGACCGAGTGCCGTTTCTGATACGCCGGCCTTGACGCACGGTTGCGTAAGGCCGATCCTACTCCACTCGGAGCAGTAGATTATCCAACTCACGGGGGGTAAGCCATGTCCGGTGGCGCGTGTAAATGTCATCCCGCAACCAGGTGCACCGGCGAACGAAATCCTTGTATTCTTTGTCGCTTGGACTGACCTTGATATCAGGTATGTCATTCAGCCTTGGCGTCAGCTTTTTAACGGCATTCCGTGACCGGCTATCGTAGATGAAAAAGTGGTTGGGCCTGTGGAAGTGCAGGTACTTGGAAGCGAGGGACCGTTTTTCAAGGCCCGTGATGCGCTGAAACCGATCCATGAGCCGCTGATGCACGACGATGGTACATGGATCTCCGGCAACCACACCTTGGCTTATGGATTTCAGCCACGCGTCAAGCGGACAGCGCTGCATGGCCGGGGCGACTACCTCTATATAAAAATCGTCGCCGCCATGCTTGGCGTTGCGCCGTCTTTCAATCGAAGCCGCATAAACACGCCCGATGACGAGCATCTTGGCGATTATCTCCCCGCGTGCGCGATGATGCGGGAAGCGTTTGCACAGGTCGTAGAGCACCTTATTGGCAGTATCCCAAACGTTTTTACGCCGCGCCGCCAGGATATCGCGTGCTGTGATATGGCTCATGTTCAAGGATTATGTGCTTTCGCGGTAATGAACTTACCGGTTCGCTTCATTCCGTCGACGCTTCATATCTTCAAGGACGTCTTGGATATTCCATCGGAGCGGGTCAACGCGACTGAATGCCCCCGCATAAGGTAACCGGCCAAAAATGGGGAGTGGTCTATCTCGACAGTCGAAGCGAGGATCCCAGTCTACGGGGATCCGGTACTCATACGCTTCCTCACGGCCGCAATAAACGAGCATATCATTCCGCTCGATATCACGAGGCTCCCATTTCGCAGTCACAATGCCGAACCCGACAATGCCCACCTCGCTATGGTGCATAAATATCCCATCACCCGGCGCTAACAAAGTAAAGATGTGAGAATGCCTGCCACGATATTCAATGCAGTCCCCAGCAGCAGCAACGCCATGAGCGTACCATAGATCGCAGGTCCGATCATCACGAGGCCCCTTGTCCGTATTCATCCGCCAGTAGTTCACTGAATACCTCCCGTCGGTGTTACATTTCTACATCCTGTACCGTAACCGCCATCACCCCTTCAATGGAATCCGGATCGAACCAGAAGTTCAACTCATCCTCCGGGTAATCGTACCGCAGATCCTTGGTTACCTCTTTCTCAATCATCTCCAGCTCGGTAACCCCAAGAGCGGCCCCATCCAAGCGGGCAACCCAGAACGTACTATACCCGCACACCTTGAACGGCATCCACGGGTGCTCGTACAGGTCCGCCAGGTCGATCTCGAACAGCATCTTCTTCCTGGGCGCCAGCAGGCGGGCATACCCCTTACCGCATAGATCGAACGTCAACGAGTACCAAGCGTCTGGTGCGTCTGCCGGGGTGTACCGCTGCATGGCCAGAAATTTGTCGAATGGGCGCCCGTCAACGTTCAAGTAGGCACAGCAGGCGGTGACAGCCTCAACCGTGCCCTGGAGCAGCAACTCAGGTTTGTCAGGTAGGCCAAGCCGTTTGAGGTGATCGCGGAAAAGCGCCAGCTTGTCGGCCTTGGCCGCTTTACGGAAATCACGTGTCCACTGGTTCAGGGCATTGGCAGGCATTACCTGAGACTCCCTTCCACTGTATCCCACTTATCGCGGAATGGTACCAGTTGACTTTCCAGCAGCGTGCAGTGCAGCGATTCCGGATTCTTGGGCCTGATGCCTCCGTGTTTATCCAGCCACCTGGTGTGCCCTTCGATCAACATATCCCGCAAGTTCTCCCACGAGCAGATGTAGAATCGGTCATCCCTATCATCGGAAACCTGAACAAACACAACGACGAGGCGCTGTACCGGACACTTCAGTGGTTTCCCGACTACTTGGCGCTTCCCGTCGAAGGTGATGGGACAATAGCGGCTAATGTCGAACTGCCAGGACGAACCACGCACCGTCTTGACCTGGACGGACACGTGTCGGCCGCATTCATCAGAAGCGATGATGTCGTAGTGGGGTACGTTGCCGGTAAACGTGGTGGCGATGAGCCCACGCCTAGATAGCTCCGCCGCCACCAGGTACTCGCCCGTCTGACCGATCAGCTTGTTACTGCGTCCCGTTGCCATGATGTCCCCTATGTCGTGCTCCACCCTTTATTTGGTAGGTTGAGCCGTTTCATCGGCCAGCGATGCGTATTCCACCAAAAAGGTTTTGAGAGCATCGAATGCCGTCGAGCTTAACGCCTCAACCGGGGTTAATGTCATGGAGCAATACATCTCCTCGCCTTCAAACTCACCTCGCCAGTGAAGTTGATCACTGTATTTTGAGATGAGTTTTTGAACGTCTGCGGCGCGAACCTTTTCCGGATTAAGGCGGGTTAATTCACACTTGCCGCTAAGATACATCCGGAAGAAACCATAGCCTGAAGGGTCATAGTACCCAAGTGATCCGGTGAGTCCCGTGCCAAATCGTGGGTTGAGGAATAATTTCGGATGCTTCTCCGCCACAGCGATCAAGTCTCGGAGGCGGTTGACGCGTTCCGGAGGCGTTGTTTTGGCGAGTTCTTCATCGAACATCTCACGTGTCCACTTTCTCCGAGGACCTCCTCCCATGGTCGTCACTCGTGCTGGTGTCTCTCCGCCGTATAGTTTCGGGATCAGCACCTCATAACCATCGTGTTCGTAAAACTCCAACTCACATCCGAGTATGCGGAAATTACTGTTGGAGTTGACGAAAGTAATGAGCGTCCGGAGCCTGTCTTCAAGGTGATCCATCAGGACGATGAATTGGAATCGACCTTCGAGCAAAGACATCCGCATTCTCTGCAACACGAGCTCCAGCGCTTCCGTGTTCAAGGTGAAACAATCTGCCAACGTTTTCGTGAGACCAGCCTCTAGTTTGGATCCGCCGGAAGCCTCAACCGCTGCTGTGAGTTGTGAGAAATCCTGGTAGCCTTTCCAGAGAGCTGCTCCGTAATCGAGCATCTGCGCAATAACAAGGCGCTTGTCCGGATTCTTGTACAATTTGGTTTCGATGACGTAGATATCGCCATCAGAATCGACTCCAAGGGCGTCGATAGGTCCGCTTTCGGTCGGGAATTCGCGGGCGAGAATCAGGAGCTTCGCACCTTCTTTAAGTTCAGTCACCGGAATAGCCTCGGGGTTCTGATGGATGTAGTTCTGGAGGTAGTCCTCCTGCGAAATGGGAGTCGGCTCCATGCGCCGAGCATTCCTGCCGCCTTTTGATACGATGATAGCCATTTTTCCTACCCTTCTAACAACGCTGCCTGATCAGCTTGTTGCTGCGTCCTGTCGCCATATCCTCATCCCTCTAAATCGTGCGCCACCTGTTCAGGATACTTGTTCAATCACGGACACAAGTCAAGCGGCATCCACCCTATTATAGGCGCAGGATTATTTTCATATAAGGCCGGGTACCACCTCTGGTACACCGGCCACACGCTCTACGCCTTCACCTCGTTATCGTGATCCACGATTTCCACCTTCACACCGTCCGGGCAGCCTTCGACGTACGCCACGCCACCCCGCACGCTGATCCTGACCTTGAGCGCATCCGGTACTGCGTCACCGAATGGACCCATGTATTGGGCCTTGCGTTCCAGGGGCAGATCGCCGTTCTCACGGGTAAACACCACCAGGTGGTTCACCCGCTCACGCAGATCCAAGGGCGGTACAGGTTCTTTGCCACGGGCACGCAGCAGCGCATTCAGCTCGTCGTTGGGCAGCATGTCATGGCGCTCATACGCCGCGTACCCGCAGTGGCCGCAGATCAACGAGATCGTTTCCACGGCCTTGGGTTCCCGGCGCGGGTCCGCCGTGTTATGCCAGCACACCGGACACATCTGGATCACCTTCTCCTCAATCAGGCCATTATCGTTCATGTTCGCCTCCTTTGTTGTGGTTTCGAGATTCAAGATCCGGGTGCGCCGATCAAATGCGCCAGCGGGCGCAATTGACGGGGGCATCTCCTATAAGGAGCGTAACAGGAAGGCCCTCAACAGGTATTTGCTGTGCAGCTCGTGCACCTTATTCCTGACGACCACCCGGCCAGTCTTTGAAAATAGCCTATTTCTGATGACCAGCAGGCTGGTCCCGCTAAATAGCATGACCACGAGCCTAGTCTGGAAAAATAGCATAACCTTGTGGGGCGTATGCCCTTAGATGGTATTTACAATATTAAGGATCGTTGGGGATCCCATCTTGAGAAAAAGTGGGCCGGACAAACGATAAGCACGGGCTTCAACTCATTCGCATATGCGGATGGCGTTGTAGAAATCGGAGTTCAATCGGATAAGGGTGGAATCAGGCTGCAGTTCTCGTGTCGTGTCTTTTGGCGTCAAGACTCTTGCAGGTGGAATCGCCAGCGTGCGTGCGTAAAGATGATATGTGACAATAAGCAGTGCACCAAGTGCATTCAACGCATTTTGGAGGGTCGCTTCATCAAAGTGTGCGTCGCGCTCGTGCTTCACGTTGTTGTAGCTTCGCCACCAGTCCGGGTTGTTTTGACCAGCCCATTTTAACCAGGGTTTAAACGACAAGCCGTAACGGGGCACGAACACCTGCGTGTTTGGCAAATCATGGAGGGCGGGAAGCAAGATCGCTTTATACTCATTGATGTTGCTGCGCGGTGCGGCCGGTGATATGCGTTCGCAGAGCAGCTTCGCCACCACGTCTACCTCAGAGGCGGCAGCAAACAGCAGGTGCGCAAGCTCAATCGAGAATACGCCAAAGTTTGGTGTGCTAAATTCGATAAAACGAGAGACGACCTCCATGTCGTGCTCCAAGGCAAGAAAATAGTTCCAATGGAGTTTCCCGGCTGTTGCCGTGATCGTCATGCTGCCTCCGTTTGATTAGCCGTACTATTTTATTTCGGTGCGGTACTTTTGCGAGTTTTGAAATGGCTCCAATATATACCAATATAGACATGGTGACCTAGTTTTAAGTTTCATTGTGAGGCAATGATGGGGGGGGCGTCAAGGTCATCCACCATTTGCCCCGGTGCAAGCGCATTTAGAATGCGGGCATGGGGCAAGGGTCCGAGCGGTCCCTTGCCCCAGTATTTCCGACTCAATCCTCCCCCGCCTTGTACTTCAACCGCTGTTTTTCAAACGTGCACTCCATTACAGGCACGTCATCCCGCACTCCCAGATAGATGGGCTGGTACAGCGACCCGCCAACCCCGGTCACGTACAGGTACCTGACCTCGATGACCTGACCCGCCATCGGTACCGCCTGGTTCGGTGGGATGGTCACGTTGCCGACCGATACCCCGCCCAGCGCCAGTTCCACGCTTCGCTTGGCGTTGGCCCTGGCCACGATGCAGGAGCAGGTAGACCAGAACTTCAGCTTCAAGGCGCTACCACCTGTAGGCGGCCGACCGGCCATCCAGGGCGCCTCCAGATTTTTGAAGACGACACCTTCCTTGTTCTCGGCCCTCAGTCGGCCCACTGCCTCGCTCTTTTCATCATCACGGAAGGTCTCGGCCACGCTGACCGGCCCGAACTCCAGTTCCTCCAGCAACGCGTTCAGCGCCACCAGTCTGAAGTGATAGACATAGGGTCGCCAGTCGTGCCTCATGTTTTCCAGGATGTCAAAGGCGATGAACCGATCCCCGACCAGTGCGCCGTCGACCACGAAATCACCCTCCACGCGCATCAGATGATCTGCGATCACCGTAGGGATCCCCGTGGACAGCCCGTGCCGGTTGGCGGCAACAATCCCGGCATCGGTCTTCCGCTCCAAGATGCGCTTGCCGTCGTACTTTTCCTGCGCACACCAGTCCGGGTTCACCAGGTACCGTTCCGCGTCCTCCTCGGTGATGGGGTTGAGTAGCATCGCCCGCAGCCCGGTATCCTTACGCTCCTCGGCCACATTCATTTCGATCCCCGAGCTGGTCGCACTTGTGGGTTTGTACCCTTTGGCCAACTTGGACCGGATCAGCTTCTCGTAGATCGCCAGCGCGTCTTCCATCGACACCGGCTCCTGTGTTTTGGTACCGGCCGCCAACGATGATCCCCGCCGCCCATACGCGAAGTTCACTACGAACCCCGTCCCGTCCGCTTCCACGCAGGCCCGGTACACTTTGTCGCTCGATCCTTCACGATACCCCAGCTCGATGCTGGGCAGTTGTTCTGTCTTCATGGTTTCTCCTTGGTTGTTCACGTACCCGCAGGGCGGCTATGTACCGCCACCCCTGTCATGAGCCGTCCGGCCCCTTGAAGCGCCCTGTGGGTACGCCCAGGGGTCTCCCCGGTACACTCAGGCCACCTTGCCGTCCAGTAACCCGGCGAGCACAAGCTGTCCGGGCGCTTCGGCCTTCATACTCTGGCAGACGCCCATCGTTCCCATCACCCGGCCTACACCGTCCAGCCCGTTCATCCTGAGCTGGATTCGGCACATGTTCACGCACCGGATGTCGATGTCCTGCCCATACAGCCGCAGCCGATCCGTACCCCACCGGCCGAACGTCTGGTGGACTACACTGGCGAATGCCAGAAGCATGATCCCGGACCCGACGGCCGGATCGCATACCGTCAATTCTCCCTTTTCCTCGACCGTGCGCTTGAAAGCCTCCGGATCGAACTGCATCCGGGCCATCATCTCGGCAATCGGCCATGGCGAAAAATACTGCCCGGCCCTCACAGAGTTCACGTCCAGCCGCATGAAGATGTCACCCAGGATGTCTACGAACGGCTGCTCCTCCACGGCCTTGACGTACAGCCCCAGCAACCGCCCGAACTCCTCGCCCTGCTCACGGGTATAACGATCCAGCTTCGTCTTGAATCCATCCGCATCCCGCCAGACCTCCAAGAACGCCCATACTCCCTCCAGCCACTCCCGGTACAGGTCATATGGGTGCAGGTGGGTAAAGACGGGGTTCCGCTCCAGCCGGCGGGCCAGTTCTTCCGCTGATCTATCCATGTATCCTCCTTCTGATAATTTCGTCAGCTTCTTGTTCTCATGCATTACCTTGACGCCCAGTAGCCGCTGAACCACAATGGGTGCAGTGGTTTACTTAGAAGGCATCGGGAGAACGCTCGCTATGACGACGTACAACACCAATCTTGCTGCCGAATTCTTCGTGTTATCCATGTTGCATCGGCTAGGCATGGACGCCAGCCTGACGCTCGGAAACAAGAAGTCTGTTGATATTGTCGTTGTACGTGATTCCGGTGATGTCGCTACAGTGGATGTCAAGGGCCTTGCTGGTACGACCAGTTGGCCCGTGGACAACGTGAAGAAGACCACAAAGGGCCACTTCCTCGTTTTCGTAACTTACTTGGGCAAAATCAATGACCACACGATTTCAGCCGAGGTCTATGTTGTGCCCTCCACGAAGCTTGCACCTCTGGTCTATCACTCGCCTAACGGGAAGAGAAAGGTCCTGCAAGTGTCACGGATGCGCAGAGACGGAAAAGCTTACAAGGATGCGTGGCACTTGCTGAGATAACTTGCCTCATGCCGCCAGTTGATGCTCCCGGTCCTCTTCGGCCTCCAAGTGCCGCCGCTCCCAGGCCAAGCAAGCCAGCCGTGATACGTTCCGGTACAGGCAGAACCGGCTACCCGGCCGCCGCACGCACCAGAGCTGGGTCTTGTCGTCGAACTCGATCTCGGTCGCCCGTACAACCTTTAGCCGCCCAATCTGGCCCAAGTCGATGCACTCCGTGTGGAGCGCGTGGCCGGTACCGTCGGCCGTAAACGTGATCGCTATTTCATTCATGTTTCCTCGTAGGTTGGAGACAGGGCGCTACCAGTGTTTGACATTCCCGAACGGTCCCCAGCGTTTATTCTGTTACTGGTTTCACATGGATCGCGCCCGGCCTGCCGTTCTTGATTGTTTACCCTCCGATCTGTTGCTGACGTTGATTCTGCCGGTAATACTCGGGCTTCTTGGCCTTGCCCTTCACCTGGCCCAGCGCCTTCTCAAGGAACGCCGTGGCCTTCTCGCAGTCGGCCCCCTTGAAGCCCACGGCGTCGATCTTGAGCTGGCCGTCGGGCTGTACGATAACTTCGATGGTACGCATGGCTACACCCCTCCGATGACGAGCTTGATGCTCCCGTCGCCCAGGGTCTGCCGGCGTACCGTGTAACTCTTCTTGCAGGCCTCCAGGCGGGCCTTGTGGACCCCGTAAAGCTGAAGCAGCCGCCCATAGTTGGCACCGACCTCCCGTTCCACGTGACCATTCCACCAGTCCGTAGCCAGCGAGAAGCTGCCATCCGCCTGGCGGGTCAGCGCCACGTCGTAGGGACCCTTGAGCCGGATGACGTAGTCGCCCGTGTTGGTGTTGCTGCCGTAACCCCGGGCCACGGCGTTTTCAAGTACCTCCAGCCCCAGCTCCCGACACGCCTCACGTAGCGCGTGGATATCCCGGATCTGGGTCTGGATCGTCGTGAAATGCGACATCTTCAACCGTCCTTTCGTGGTTTCATGACCCGGCCGTGCCGGATCGCCATGATCTTCGTGTTCACCGTGTCGTGCGCGTACCGGATACCCCCGTAACCGTCCACGGTACAGCCGGGGTCGGTACAGGCGTAGACAACGTGCATGTTGTTCGCGTTCTGCGGGCCGCACTCCTTGATGCAGTTCGCCAACGCCTGCTCGTCGTCTCGCCCTTGCCCCAGGCGCCCAGCGCGATGACCAGAATCGTGATGCTGTTCATGCCGCCTCCTGCTTTTCGGTAGCCGGTTCCCCTGTGATCCAGTGCGCTACGAACTCTGCGGCCTCATCCCCGTACTTCCAGGCGATGAAGTCCCGCAGCGATTCGTCCTCCTGGTATTCCGGGTTTCGATCCTGGAGCAACAGGTCCAG
>JBIIYJ010000202.1:0-10019 GCA_044346855.1 Kiritimatiellia bacterium | reverse complement strand
CACGCCTGACCGTGGTAGCCTCACACGCATGAACTCGTCCAAGTTTTACGTCACGACGCCGATTTATTACGTCAATGACAAGCCGCACATCGGGCATGCCTACACGACCATTCTGGGGGACGTCCTGGCCCGCTATCACCGCCTGTTCGGCGTTCCGACCTGGTTCCTGACCGGCACCGACGAGCATGGGCAGAAGGTCCAGCGGGCCGCCGAGAAGGGCGGGATGACGCCCCAGCAGCAGGCCGACACCACCGTGGTCCGGTTCCAGGAACTGTGGACCAAGCTCGGCATCACGCACGACGATTTCATCCGCACCACCGAGCCGCGCCACACGGTGGTGGTGCAGGAGATCCTGCAGGACCTGCTGGACCGGGGCGAGATCTACCGCTCCGAATACGACGGCTGGTACTGCGTGGCCTGCGAGCGGTTCTTCATGGAGAAGGACCTGACCGGCGGGACCTGCCCCGACTGCGGCCGCTTCGTGGAGAAGGTCCGCGAGTCCAACTATTTCTTCCGCATGGGCAAGTACCAGGAGTGGCTGGTCCGCTATATCGAGGAGAACCCCTCTTTCATCCAGCCCGACTACCGCCGCAACGAGACGCTGGGCTTCCTTCGCAAGCCGCTGCAGGACCTGTGCATCTCGCGGCCGAAGAGCCGCCTGGCCTGGGGCATCGAGCTGCCGTTCGACCGCGATTTCGTCTGCTACGTCTGGTTCGACGCGCTGGTCAACTACATCAGCGCCGTGGGCTACCGCAAGGACGACGCCCGCTTCGCCCAGTGGTGGCCGGCCTCGCTGCACCTGATCGGGAAGGACATCCTGACCACGCACACCGTCTACTGGCCCACCATGCTCAAGGCCATGAACCTGCCGATGCCCCGCACCATCTTCGCCCACGGCTGGTGGCTGATGGGGGACGCCAAGATGAGCAAGTCCACCGGCAACACGGTCAATCCCATGGAAATGGCCGCCAAGTACGGGGTGGACGCGTTCCGCTATTTCCTGATGGCCGAGATGGTGCTGGGGCAGGACGCCAGCTTCACGCAGGAGGCGTTCATCCGCCGGATCAACGCCGACCTTTCCAACGACCTGGGCAACCTGCTCAGCCGCTGGGTCAAGATGGTCGAATCCTACTGCGGCGGCCTGATCCCGGAGCCCGGCGACAACCCCGGGCCCGACGAGCAGGCGCTCCGGGAGAAGGCGATGGAGGCCATCGCCGCCATGCGCACCGCCGTGGACGCGATGCGCCTCGACACCGGCCTGGGCGCCGTCGCGGCGGCCCTGCGCGAGGGCAACCGCACGATCGAGATCCGCCAGCCGTGGAGCCTTGCTAAAAAGGGGGACAAAGCCGCGCTCGGCGCCGTGCTCTACACGCTGGGCGACATGCTCCGCATCGTCAGCGGCCTGCTCTACCCCGTCATGCCCGGCAAGATGCGCGAGATGCGCGAGGTGCTGGGCGTCGAGGACGTCGAGCCGCTGCCCGAGCGCCTCGTGGCGTGGGGCGTCACGAAGCCTGGAACAAAAATAGGGACAATGCGGAGCCTCTTCCCCCGCGTCGAGCCGCCGACGCACGCGCATCCGCCCGCCGCCGTGCGCCCGCCCGCGCCGCCCGCCGCCGCGGAGGCCGCGCCCGCCGGCGTGGCGTTGATCGAGTACGCCGACTTTGCGAAGATCCAGCTGCGCACGGCGCGCGTCCTGGAGGCCTCGCGCGTGGAGAAGGCCGACAAGCTGCTGCGACTGAAGGTCCGCCTCGGCGCCGAGGAGCGTCAGATCGTCGCCGGCATCGCCCAGCACTACAAGCCCGAGGAGCTGACGGGCCGCCTGGTGGTGGTGGTGGCGAACCTCAAGCCCGCCATGCTGAGGGGCATCGAGTCCCAGGGCATGCTGCTGGCCGCCTCCCACGAAGGGGCGCTCAAACTGGTGACGATCGACGGGGACCTGCCCGATGGAGCCGTTGTGAAATGAACGCGCGCGGAATCCAGTCAAATCCGGATTTTCGGTCAGACAGTGTAAAGTCTGACCGGAAGCCGGTGATCCGCGCCCTCGTAACCCCTGCCTTTGTCTTGAAACTGCCCCTCGGATACCCCATTGTAGGAGGCCTGAAGTAGACCCAAATCCCTTGAAAAACTAAAAATTCGTTGACGGGTGGGGCCAAAGTAAGCCATATTATGGCTCAGGTCAGCGAAGTGGCGGCAAGTGTCAAGGGGTTAGCAAATTGGATGGGTCGTTCCAGGCAAATGGGTCATCAGGCCAGGCGTCTCCCGTTTTCTCGGGAACGTTCACGCATTCCCTGGACCCCAAGAAGCGGCTGACGATCCCCGTTGAGTGGCGTCTGGCCGTCGGCCAGCCCGAGCGCGTCTTTGTCATGCCCGGCCTGGACGGGGAGCCCTGCCTCTACGTCTTCCCCATGCACGTCATCACCTCCCGGCTTGAAAAGGTCGGCATGGCCCAGGTTTCGAACCTCAACTACCGTCTCTTCACCCG
This sequence comes from Kiritimatiellia bacterium, assembly GCA_044346855.1. Taxonomy (GTDB): domain Bacteria; phylum Verrucomicrobiota; class Kiritimatiellia; order CAIKKV01; family CAIKKV01; genus CAIKKV01. The sequence goes on along the minus strand of JBIIYJ010000202.1, from coordinate 7,537 downwards.
TATCCTGGGAGAGAATTCGGTCGAACTGCCCTGGGATTCCCAGGGCCGCATCCGCGTTCCCGATGTCCTGCTCGCCAAGGGCGGGATGGAGAACGACGTCTACATGAACGGCGCGAAGGACCGGTTCGAGCTTTGGAACCCGGGAAAACGCGACCAGTACCGCGATTTGAAGGAAAGCACCATCACGCTCGGAGAAGCGGCCAAGCTCTTTGGCTTCTAAGGGCGGAAGGAGAGTCGTCATGGGTCTTTATCATGGTTTGGCCAGGCTGCTCGAGGTCGGCGGAGCGCTTTCGCGCGGTCCGTACGGCAGCGACCGCCTGCAGCTTCCGCGCGACGGCACCCGCCGCACCCGCTGGAGCCGGGACGAATTCGGGCTGTTTCAGTGGAGTGCGCAGCCGAAGCGCGGCTCCCAGGAGGTCGGCGCCAGCCATGACCACAAGCGTGCACCAAGCCGTTCTGCCGCGTGAGGCGGTGGACGCCCTGGCCGTGCGGCCGGGGGGCCTCTACCTGGATGGCACGCTGGGCGGGGGATCGCATGCCGCCTCCATCCTCGAGCGGTGCCGGCCCGGCGGCCGGCTGATCGGGCTCGACCGTGACGCCGAGGCTCTTGCCCGCTGCCGGCCCCGGCTGGCGGCGCCGGACACGGCCGTGGAGCTGGTGCAGGGCGATTTCCGCAAGATGGAGGCCATCGCCGCGGGGCTGGGTTTGAGCGGGTTCGATGGCATCCTGCTGGACCTGGGCATCTCATCCGACCAGCTGGACAACCCCGGGCGCGGCTTCAGCTTCATGGCGGACGGACCGCTGGACATGCGGATGGACCCCGGCCGGGGTCCCACCGCGGCCGACCTGCTGAACCGGCTGGACGAAGCCGAGCTGGCCGACCTGTTCTGGCGATACGGCGAGGAGCCGGAGAGCCGGAAACTTGCCCGGGCGGCGGTGATGGACCGGCGGGGCGCCCCGTTCGCAAGGACGCTCCCCTTCGCCGAGTGGGTGGCCCGGATCAAGGGCGGCCGGCGGGGGCGGATTCATCCGGCCACGCAGGTGTTTCAGGCTCTTCGGATCGCCGTTAACGACGAGCTGGCGGCGGCGGCGGAGGGGGTGGAGGCGGCCATCCGGCTGCTGAAGCCGGGCGGGCGCCTGGCCGTGATCACATTTCACAGCCTGGAAGACCGGATTGTGAAGAGGATTTTTCAGCGCCATGCGGGCCGGTGGGAGAACCTCCAGGCCGGCGGGCGGCGGTGGGACGGCGAGACGCCTCCGGTGCGGCCGGTCGGGCGCAAGCCGGTGATCGCCTCGGATGAGGAAGTGGGCCTCAATCCGCGGGCGCGGTCGGCGAAATTACGAACAGTTGAACGGGTGGAACGGGCGGAGGAGATGATGTCATGAAAAAAGTGAATCGCAAGCTGAACTCGGCGGACCAGAAATCGATGCTTCCCAAGATCGTGGCCGGCATCGTGCTCTTCCTGGCCGCGGGCTATTTCTATCTCAACATCCACGACCGCTGCGAAAAGCTCGGGGGCGAAATCAAGAAGCTGGAAAGCGTGTGCGAAAACAACAAGACCCGCGTCGCCAACGAGGAGGCCAAGTGGGCCGTTACCATTTCCCCGCGGAGCATCGAGCAGGCGCTCGTCCGCCACAGCCTCACCCTGTCCTGGCCCAAGCAGGGACAGGTCGTCCGGATCTATGATTCCCGCGCCAGCGATTTGGCTCTCGTGGATACCCGCGACGCGGTCCGGTTCGCCCAGCTGGAGCGCATGGCGTTGAATGAATAAGAAGAGCGTCAGGGTCCGGCTCCTGGTTGTGGAGGCCGTGCTGCTCGCGGCTTTCTGCGCCGTGGCCGGCCGCCTGGCGATCCTGCACATCGGCCCCAACCGCGAGCGCATCCAGGAAACGAAAGATTCCTTGGATTTCGAGCGCTCCATCATGGCCCCTCGCGGCCGCATCCTGGACGGAGGCCGCTCCCCTAACATCCTGGCCATCAGCCTCGGCGTCTACGACGTCTGCGCCGACCCCAGCCTGCTGACCAAGACCACCAACCTGGACCTGGCCGTGCCGATCCTGTCGGCCTATCTCAAGATTCCCCGGGAGGAGGTCCGACACAAGCTCCGGTTCACCCAGAAGAAGTTCGCCAACATCAAGCGGTTCGTTTCCCGCGAACTCGGCGAGAGCCTCATGATCCAGGTGACCAACAACCGCATCGAGGGGGTCTTTCTCAAGGAATCCACGCTGCGCAACTATCCCCAGAACATGCAGGCCTGCCACGTCGTGGGCTTCGTCAACCACGAGAACGTCGGCGGGATGGGCGTTGAAATGACCCGCAACAGCGACCTGACCGGCATGCCGGGCCTTGTCAAGGGGACGATCGACGGCCGTAACATCGAGATCTACGGCCTGCGGAGCGTGGAGTTGCCGCCCCGCCCGGGCTCCGACGTTATCCTGACCCTTGACCAGCAGATCCAGTTCTTCACCGAGCGGGCCCTGGACGAGGCCATGCAGGAGCACTCCGCCAAGGCCGCCTGGGCCATCGTGCAGCGCTGCCGGACCGGGGAGATCCTGGCCATGGCCAGCCGCCCCGCCTTCGATCTCAATGAGTTCGGCTCCGCCACCCCGCACCTGATGTCCAACCGGGCCGTCTGTGTGAATTACGAGCCCGGCTCCACCCTCAAGCCGGTGACCCTGGCGCTCGCCTTCACCCGCGGCGTCGTGACTCCGGAGATGATGTTCGACACCGAGAACGGCGCGTGGTTCCACGCCGGCCGCATCCTCCGGGATTACCACGCCTACACCCGGCTCAGCGTGGCGGATATCATCAAGAAGTCGAGCAACATCGGAACCGCGAAGATTGCGCTTCTGATGGGCGACGAAATCTTGTACAATGGTTTGAGGAGCTTTGGTTTCGGGCGGCAGCTGAAATTCGACCTGCCCGGTGAGCAGAGCGGCATCCTCCGGCCGACCAAGGATTGGGACAGCCTGAGCTGTTCGCGGATTTCCATCGGGCAGGGCATGGCCGTTACAGCCCTCCAGATGGCCGGGATGATGAGCGCCCTGGCCAACGACGGTTTCCTGCTGAAGCCCTACGTGGTCCGGGAGGTCGTCGACGCGGATGGGAAAGTGACTTTCCGGTCGCAGCCGGAGGTGCTGGGCCGGCCCGTGGATGCGCGCGTGGCGGCCCTGATGCGCTATCTGCTGGCGCGGGTGACGGAGGACGGCGGCACGGGCACCCGGGCGCGGGTGGACGGGTTCAAGGTGGCGGGCAAGACCGGCACCGCCCAGATTCCCGAGAAAGGCGGCTACTCGGCTTCGGCTTATATGGCGTCATTCGCGGGTTTCCTGCCCGCGGACAAGCCGGAACTCACCATCGTGGTGGTGGTGCAGGATCCCCAGCCCTACCACACCGGCGGCGTGGTGGCGGCCCCCGTTTTCGCCAAAATTGCCGAGCAATCGGTGCGCTACCTTAACCTCGAGCCGACCGAAGACGAAGCCGGAACCCCCCACGCCGGCGAGCAGGCCGACGGCTCGGAACCGGATGGAAGATGACGCCCATGAAACTGGAAACCCTGCTACCCGCGCTGCCCGAGGCCCAGTGCCGCGGCCCCGTCAACCGGGAGATCGCCGGCCTCGCCTGTGATTCGCGCCAGGTCCGCCCCGGCTGGCTCTTCGTGGCCATCCCCGGCAGCAAGCTGGACGGCTCCGCCTTTATCGAGGACGCCGTGACCCGTGGCGCCGTTGCCGTCGTGGCCCAGTCGTTCTGCCCCCAGAAGGACGTCACCGCCATCCGCGTGCCCAACGCCCGGGAGGCGCTGGCCCGGCTGGCCGCGGCCTTCTATGGCAATCCCTCCCGTCGCCTGCGCGTCGCCGGGGTCACGGGCACCAACGGCAAGACCACCGTCGCCTACATGATGCGCGACATCCTCGAGGCGGCCGGCCAGCCCTGCGGCCTCATCGGCACCGTGGAATACCGGCTGGGCAACCGCGTGATTCCCGCCTCCCGCACGACGCCCGACTCCCTGTCCCTCCAGTCCTACCTCGCGCAGATGCTGCAGAACGGCTGCACGGCCGCCGTCATGGAGGTCTCCTCCCACGCCCTTGACCAGGAGCGGGCCTGGGGCATCGCCTTCGACGCCGCCCTTTTCACCAACCTCACGCTGGACCACCTTGACTACCACCGGACCATGGAAGCCTATTACGAGGCCAAGCGGAAGCTGTTCATGGCCCTGGGCCGCGAGGGGAAGGCCGCCTCCGCCATCGTGAACATCGACGATCCCTACGGGCGCCGGCTGGCCGCCGACCCCGCGGTCAAGGCGGACGTGATCAGCTGCGGGCGCTCCCCCGACGCCCTCGTGCGGGCCGAGGAGGTCCGCCTCTCCGCCTCCGGCACCGCCTTCCGCGCCGTGACCCCCTGGGGCACGGCGGACGGCTCCCTGCGCCTGCTGGGGGCCTACAACATCGCCAACGCCCTGGCCGCCCTCGCGGCCTGCTGCGCCCTGGGGGTCCCCCTCGATGCCGCCCTCCAGCGACTCGCCCGCATGAAGGCCGTGCCCGGCCGGCTGGAGGAGGTGCCCTGCACCCGCGGGTTCAAGGTCTTCGTCGATTACGCCCACACCGACGACGCCCTCGTCAACGTGCTCCAGACCCTCCGGGAGATCACCGCCGGCCGCCTCATCGTGGTGTTCGGCTGCGGCGGGAACCGGGACAAGACCAAGCGCCCCAAGATGGGCGCCGCCGCCGGCCGGCTGGCCGACTTCTCCGTGCTCACCTCCGACAACCCCCGCACCGAGGATCCGCTCGCCATCCTGGAGCAGATCCGCGCCGGGCTCGGAGACGCCCGCCACGAGGTGGTGCCGGACCGCGCCGAGGCCATCGGCCGCGCCCTCGGCATGGCCGCGAAGGGGGACATCGTCCTCATCGCCGGAAAGGGCCACGAGACGTTCCAGGAGTTCGACAACCGGGTCATCCCGTTCGACGACCGCGAGGTGGCCGCGGAGTGGCTGTCATGAGGCCGGTCCTCGATCCCCTCTGGATGGCCGCCGTCACCGGCGGAACGTGGACCCGCCTTCCCGCCGCGCCCGTCCGCGCCGCCTCCCACGACACCCGCCTGACGGGGCCGGGCGACCTCTTCGTGGCCCTCGCCGGGGAAAAGGCCGACGGCCACGCCTACGTGGCCCGGGCCTTCGAGCAGGGGGCCGCCGCGGCCCTGGTGAAGACCGGCTGGGCCGCCCCCGCAGGCGCCGCCTGCCTCGCCGTCCCCGACCCCCTGGCCGCGCTGCAAACCCTGGCCGCGGCCCACCGCCACGCCTCGGACTGGCGGATCGTGGGAATCACCGGCAGCGCCGGGAAGTCCACGGTCAAGGAAATGACGGCCTGCCTGCTGGAGAGCCGCTGGCCCACCGCCCGGACCCGCGGGAACTGGAACAACAACATCGGCCTCCCGCTGAGCCTGCTGACCCTGGCCCCCGGCCACCACCGGTGCGGCGTTTTTGAAACGGGGACAAACCACCCCGGCGAGATCGCGGCGCTGGCCGCCCTCCTGAAGCCGGACTGGGGCGTGGTGACCAACGTCGGCCCCGTGCACGTGGAGTTCTTCAAGTCGGTCGAGGGCGTGGCCCGCGAGAAGTCGGCCCTGCTCGAGAGCCTGCCCCCCGGCGGCCTGGCGGTGATCAGCCGCGACACGCTCGGCTTCGACCGCCTCGCCAAGGCGGCGCCCTGCCGCCTCCTGACCGCGTCGCTGGCGGACCCGGCCGCCGACCTGTTCGCGGAGGCCGGGGACGATCCCGGCGGGGAAAGCCAGGCGCTTCGCGTCCGCGAGCGCGGCGGCGGCCTTGAGCCCTTGCGCCTTCCCGTGCCGGGCCGCCACAACGCCCTGAACGCCCTGCTGGCCTGCCTGGTGGCCCGCGAGGCGGGGCTGGACTGGGACGGGATCCGCGCCGCCTTCGCCGGCTACCGCCCCATGCGCATGCGCTGGCAGGCCCGGGAGGCCAACGGCATCCTGGTGATCAACGACGCGTACAACGCCAACCCCCTCAGCATGGCGGCGGCTCTTCAGACGTTCCGGAATACGCCCTGCGCCGGCCGCAAATGGCTGGTGCTGGGCGAAATGCGGGAACTGGGCGAATTGAGCGAATCGGCCCACGCCGGGGTGGGGGAGGCGGTCGCCGACGGACCCTGGCACGGGCTGGTGGTTGTGGGGGAGAAGGCGGCCCCCGTGGCGGACCGGGCTTGCGCCCTCGGCTTTCCCGGCGGCGCCGTCACGCGGGCGCCCGACGCGGAGGCCGCGGCGGTGGCGCTGAAGAGCCTGCTGCGGCCCGGCGATGCGGTGCTGCTCAAGGCGTCGCGCGGCGTGCGGCTGGAAACGGTCGCCAAAGCCCTCGGCGCGGGCGGGGAGGACGCGTGATCCGGCTCGACCAGGTCAAGCGCGCGCTCGTGCTGGGGCTGGGCGCGAGCGGGCTGGCCGCCGTCCGGCTGCTCCGAAGCCGCGGCCTCACCGTGACCGTGGCGGACGCCAAGGCGCCCGCCGAGGGCGTTTTGCACGACCTTCAGAAGCTGGGGGCGGTCTGCCTGGCTCCCTGCGGGGAGCGGCTGGACGCCGAGGCCGATCTGGTGGTCGCCAGCCCCGGCGTGGAGGCCGGCGGCCCCTGGATCCGCGCGTACCGGGAGCGGGGCGTCCCGGTCATCGCCGAAATCGAACTGGGCTGGCTCTGCCGCGGCCGCGCGCGCGTGCTGGCGGTCACGGGCTCCAACGGCAAGAGCACGTTGGTGAAGCTGTGCGCCGAGGCGCTGGAGCGGGCGGGCGCCCGGGCCGTCCCGTGCGGGAACTACGGCCGCCCGGTGTGCGACGCCGTGCTGGAGCGGGAGTGGGACTGGCTCGTCATCGAGGTCAGCACCTTCCAACTCGAGACGGTCGACGCCTTCCGCCCCGACATCGCCGTTCTGCTGAACCTGTTTCCCAACCACCTGGACCGGCATGGCACGATGGCGGCCTACGCCGGCCTGAAGGGGCGGTTGTTCGCGGGGCTGCGGGCGGGCGACACCGCCCTGGTCCACGAGGACGCCCTGGCCGCGCTTCCGGCCCGCGACTTCGGCGCCGGCCGGCTCAGCCTGTTCGGGACGGGCCCCGCGTGCGAATTCAGGTACGAGCCCGGGCGGATCGCGGCGGCCGGGCGAAGTATTCCGATTTCAGGAACGCCCTTCGACAACCCCGTGCTCGGCGCGGCGGCGGCCGCGGCGGCGGGCGCCCTGGAGGCCGCGGGGGCCGCGCCGGAGGCGCTGGGCGAGGCGGCCGCCGCTTTTGTCATGCTGCCCCACCGCATGCAGACGGTCCGGATCCTGGGGGGCGTGCGGTTCGTCAACGACTCCAAGGCCACGAATCTGACGGCCCTGGCGGCGGGCCTCCGCATGAGCGCGGGCCCGGTCCGCCTGATCGCCGGCGGCCTGCTCAAGGAGGCGAATGCGGATTGGGTTAAAGATTTGCTAGTCAAAAAATGTGCAAAGGTATATGGTATCGGCAAAACGGCCTCTTTTCTCGGAAAGGCGTGGGGGG
>JBIIYJ010000516.1:0-2808 GCA_044346855.1 Kiritimatiellia bacterium | reverse complement strand
GACCCGCTCCCCGCCAGAAGCACGTACCGCGGGGCCGGCTTCGCCCAGTGATGCGCCGCATACCCGATGAATTGCTTGATGGCAGCCGCATCCTCCACGCCATACCCGAATTCGTTATAGATGTCGGCAAGCGGCACAATAACCGTCCTAAGCCCCTGCGCCTCCCGCCTTTCGGCCAGCCGCCCCAGCACCGGAACGAAACGCGAGGGCGCAATGATCACCAGATCAGCCTGACGCTGCGGATCGCCTAAATCAGGCCAGGCCACCCGCTCAATTCCCGCTGGCTTCGGAAGAGTCGAGTCGGGCATGCACGCATACCGCCGGGGCGTCGCGCCCGCCGCCTCCCCGAACCGAATGCCGTATGCCGTCCCCAGCGGAGCCGTTTCCGCGCCGGCCAACAGCTCCGGCAGCGCGGGATCCGTCACATCCGCCAGCCAGACCGGCGCCGGGGCAGCCAGGCCGCCGGCCGCGTAATTCCACTCGCCCGTCCGCCCCCCGAACACAAGCCCCCCCGCCCCGATCGCCAGCCAGGCCGTATACTCGATCTCAACCCGGTCCAGATAGACCCGGTCCACCGACAGCCCCTTCAACAGGGACTGCCGGAAGGAAACCGAATTGCCCTTCTTCAACAGCCTCCCGGCGATCGGCCACGACTGCGTGATCCCCATCTGCCCGTCGAAAAGAATCGAGGCAACCGCTTTATCGTTAACCCGGACCCGGGTCAGATGATCCGGATTGATCTTGGCCGACTTGCTGTGACCGTAGAGAACCGCGGTCATCCGGGCCGGCTCGGACGTCACCACCCCCGGCGTCGCAACCGGACAATAGGCCTGGCCCGTCTCCGCGGATGCCAGGGCGAACCAGTGATCGTGGCCCTCATCCGTGGTCCGGTACTTGTCCTGCAGAAAAGCATTCTTGTCATACCGCCCCACCCGCAGGGTCGTCGTCACCTCGCCCGCCCCGGCAAGAGGCGCCGCCTCCCGGACCCCCATCCGCAGCCCCGCCCCCCCCTCGAACCCAAGCCAATAAATGTTGGCATCCGAAAAGGCGCTCACCCGGGGAATCCCATAAAAGACAAAATAATCGCCGTTGGTCCAGGCCTCCGGCGAACTGACCGCTATCGCCACCTCCGACGTGCCGTTGAACAGGCGCATGACCGACCCCGTCAGGGACTCCGGCTCCACCCCGGCGGCCGCCAGGTCGGCCCAGCCGACTTTGAAGAAGCCCTCGTTCGTCACGGCCAGCCGGATCACGGCCCCCGCTTCCCCGCCGGACCGGCGCACGGCGAAATCGCCGGGCTGTCCGTTCATGGGGGGAAGCAAGCCTGTTTCAGCAACCCCGGCATAGCCACCCACCAGGGCAAGGCAAAGAACTGCCATTTTTTTTAGCAAAATTTGTCCTCCATCGTCGCAGCTATTCCGATGGCCTGCATTAATCCTATCGAAAAGCGGCGTTTTCATTTAATACAATCTTATACTAATTTTCTTCGAATGGAAACACAATAAGGGTATCACCCCATGGGGCAACCTCGGGGTATCTGCCAGAATAAGCAAGGGTATGGGTAATAAAATGGGGATATCCATTGTTCAACTGGCACAAAATCTTGCGTCATGGCCATGGCAGATGGCTGCCCACCGGGACGGCCGAACCGCCCCTGCGGGACGAATTGCTCGGGGCCGATCAGATGAAGCAGCACGGCCGGACCCTGGCCGCGCTCCATCAGGTCGGAACCCGCTGGAAACCCGAGCGGCTCCTCTCCCGCCTCTCCGAAAACGAGGCAATCCTCGTCGACGTCACGCAAAGCCTGGCCCGCAACGCCGCCGCCAAGCGAACCGTGATGCCGGCCGGGGAATGGCTCCTGGACAATTTCTACCTCGTCGAGGAACAGATCCGGATGGCCCGCCGCCACCTGCCCCGCGGCTACAGCCGGGAGCTCCCCCGCCTGACCCGAGGCCCCTCGGCCGGCCTGCCCCGCGTTTACGATATCGCCCAGGAAGCCATCTCCCACGGCGACGGCAGGCTCGACCCCGACAGCCTGGCCCCCTTCGTCGAGGCCTACCAGACCCTGCAGCCTCTCAAGCTGGGCGAGCTGTGGGCCATCCCCATCATGCTCCGCCTCGCCCTCATCGAAAACCTCCGCCGCGTGGCCGTCCGCATCGCCTCCGGCAACGACGAGCGCGAACGGGCCGCCCAGTGGGCCGCCGATATGCGGGAGGCCGCCGACCACGACCCCAAGAACCTGATCCTCGTCACGGCCGACATGGCCCGCTCAAACCCTTCCATGAGCAGCGCCTTCGTCGCGGAATTCGTCAACCGCCTCCAGGGCCGCAACTCCTCCCTCTCCCTCCCGCTGACCTGGATCGAACAGCGCCTCACGGAATCCAACCAGTCCATCGACCAGCTCGTCCAGACGGAAATCCAGCAGCAGGCCGCCGACCAGGTCTCCATCGGCAACAGCATCGGCAGCCTGCGCACCCTCGGCACCACGGACTGGCGCGCCTTCGTCGAAAACCTCAGCCTCGTCGAACGCCACCTGCGCCAGGACCCCGCCGCGGTCTACCTCCAGATGGACTTCGCCACGCGCGACCGGTACCGCCGGGCAGTCGAAAAACGCGCCCGCAAAACCGGCGGGCCGGAGGACGAGGTCGCCCGGGAAGCCGTTGAAAAAGCCCGCATCGCCGCCTGCACCCCCGAGGACGACCGCGCCCGCCACGTCGGATTCCATCTCATCCGGACCGGACCCCGCCCCTTCAGCCTGCCCCTTTACCTCGGCTGCGCCTCCCTCCTGACACTCCTCTTCACCGCCGG
>JBIIYJ010000201.1:0-10055 GCA_044346855.1 Kiritimatiellia bacterium | reverse complement strand
GGAACAGGGCGACTGCCTGGGCGGCGCCTGCGTGCGGGCCGGCGTGAACTGCTGGGAACCCGGTGTCGGCGGAACCGGCATTCCCTTCGACCTCTACAAGCGCCTGAAAAACGTACTGCCGCCCGCCGCCGGCTTGGCCCGCGTTTCCCATCTTCATCGCCCTTCACTTCTCCCGGAACAGCACCACCGGCCCCATCAGGCCTCCGGTGCCCAGTTCGTTAAGATTAGCGCGGTCGCACAGGATCGTGAACTGGTTGTCGCCCGCTTTGAGCGCGGCGGTGATCTCGAACAGGGCGGCCTGGCAGTAGCCCGAGAAGGCGTCGATCCGATCGCCCTTCTCATTCCGGCGGGTCTTCTCCGGCACGACATACGGGATATGCTGGCCGTTGACGAACAGCTTGGCGCTGCCGTCGGTGGAGCCGATCCACAGGAACACCTTCTTCCCCTGCGGCGCTGCGGGCAGCTTCTGCGAAGCCCGATACGCCATCCTCCCCGAACGGCCGGAAGGCGGATCGGTCATCGTCAGGTGGTGGCCCAGCGACGACCAGGTGTCGCGCGCCACGTGGGTGGCCGGCCAGTCCTTGTCGTTGAAGCCCGGCGCGGTCCAGGGCAACGCGTCCGCCTCGGGACCGGGATTGTGCTTCCACTTCCACTCGAGCAGGGGCTTGCCGAGGCGCACGTTTTCCCGTTCCATCCGCGAGCCAGCCTTGTAGCCCTGGCCGACGAACTGGTCGCTCCAGGACGGATTGCCGTGCCGGCCCTGGATGTAGCCGTCGCCCGAATAGGCGTTGGCCGTGTACCGGCCGCCGCTCACGGGCACGCGGTACATCCGCTGCATGTTGCGCACGCCCCAGCGCCAGGTCTCGTAGTCTTCCTCCAGGTTCTTCAGATTCGCAGCCGCCCAGTCCTGCCGCATCTTCATGTAAAGCTCGAACAGGGTGAACGATTCGTCGATCAGCTTGACCCGGCGGTATTCCATGGGCGTGCGGCAGACGGCCAGCGCCTCGTTGAGATCGGACCGGGCCGCCGCCATCACCTCGGGCGTGAAGATTTTCAGATAGCCGAACGGGCTGCCGGCGAACTCGTTCGCCTGGAGATACGCGTTGTCAATCCCGGTCCAGTAGCGGGCCATCGGCCCGGCCGCCGGGCCGTAGAAGTTCGTCCACAGGTCGGCCAGGATATCGGCGGGCTTCTCGTTCGCATGGAACATCATGCGGATCGAAAGGTAGTAGCCCGGCATCATGGACTCCCAGCCGTTCATGTATTCGGGGCCCCACTCGTCGATCTTGTTTTCGAGAAGGATCGCCAGGTCCTTGCTCCATTTGCCGATGAACGGACAGGGCGCGCTGATTTCCGCCAGGTTAATGGCGTACCAGTAGGCGTTGATCCGGGCACCGGCCTTGTTCCAGCCCTGAACCAGGTCCCGCAGCCAGTATTCGTTGACGTGGTTCGTCCAGTCCATCGGGTGAAAGCGGTTGAAGTCGATCGGACAGATGACGATCCGGAAGTCCTTGGGCACCGGGTACTTGGCCGGCGGATAGCTCTTGTTCACATAGGCCTGGTCGCCGAACGCGACGTCCGGATATTTCGCCCGAACCTTCTGGGCGATCCGGGTGTGAAGGAGGATGCACCGGTCGGTGACGGACCAGCGGCCGGCGGCCGGCTCCCAGACGCGCGGGGCGGGATCATGGGGGGCGGCCATCGGATCCTCGGTGGGCACCTGGCCGTCGCTCGGAACGATGGAGTAGCCCGGCCGAAGCCCGTGCTTGCGCATGGCCTCATAGGCGGGCTCGAGCTCCGCAAGAATCTTGGCCGCAATGTGGTCGGCCACCTCGGGATGGACCAGGCGCAGGTAGCCCTGATGCGACCACTCCGGATGCGCCTCCACCTCCTCCTTGGTGAAAAACCGCTGGAACGACCCGTCGCCCTGCGCCATCCAGACCACGGGCCCCATCTCGCCGTTCAGCCGGTTGCGGCGGTTGAAATCGGCCCCGCCGCTGTACCGCCACCGCCAGGAGGTGGCCGGCGCGAGTTTCTCATCCATGCCCGGAACGGCCAGCGTCGCGAGCTCGGGGACAACCTCGCCGAGATCCGTGGGCATGTACCAGCGGCACCCGAGCCGGTGCAGCAGCTCATAGATCGCGTAGCTCGTGCCGACCTCGGATTCGCCGTAGAGCCCGATCCCGCGGCGGGCGTCGGCCACGACGCGGAAGCCGAACAGCCCCCCCTTCGAAGCGCCCACAGGCCCGAAGACCTTCTGGGCTTCGCCCCCGATGTAAATCGGAATCCGCTTGTCCCTGGCGGGAAACCCCTCGACGATCTCGATCATGGCGCCCGACATCTTGCCGAGGTAGAACGCCAGGTCCTTGACCGATTCCACGAAGATCGTGCGGCGCTCCTTGAGAATCCGGACGGCCTGCGGAGGCAGGCCCGGCGCCAGCTCGACGTCGTTGGTCCAGCCCTGTGCGACGACGATAACGCATTTCGACTCCCCCTGGCGCGCGAGTTCCACGCCGCCCGGCGCGGCGGCCATGCCGCAGGCCGCGCTCGCGGCCACCGTCATCGCGATCATCGCCAGCCGGCCGGCCGGCTTTCCGGTTCTTTCGCCATTCCGCTTCGTCATGTCATCCGCTCCTTCCATTCATCCTTCAACGCTATCCTTCCGACCGAGTATCCTACCGAGTATACGAAAAGTCGAGTCAGGTCTATACTTCCCGTGCTGACCTTGAGATCGGCCCTGTCCGCGCGGACGACATCGCCATTGCGCCAGTGAGGCCAGAACCGCACGCGGTCGTCATTCATGCCCCAATTCAACGGCGGGCTTGGTTTCGGCCTCATGCGCCTGCTTGTCAAACGGCTCCACGGCCCCCTTCACTTTCAAGTGGTTCACGATCTCGTCGATCCGGGGGCGGAATGCCTCGTTGACGGGACGATCGCGCGCTTCCAGAAGCGCCGTGAAGGTGGACGGATCGGGAAAGCGGTTCGCCTTCTCCTTCAGGAGCGCCAGCGCCAACCCCCGGTTCGCGGAATACTTGTCGCGCAGCAGGCTGTGCAGCAGGGGCAGGCATTCGGGACCGTCATACCCCATCAACCCAAGGCCGGCATTGTAGCGGGCCTCCCGCATGCTGTCGTTGGTGTTGGCGAAAACCGGCTCCAGCAGGCTCAGCCCCCGCGGTCCGGCGGCGGCCAGAGCCACGGCCGCATGGGCGCCCAGGCCGTTCGTCGGATCGGCCGCGAGGCCGGCCAGGAAGGCGTCCCCCTCGGGCCGGCCGGCCAGGGCCAGGGGCCGCAAGGCCGCCCGGCGCACCACCCATTCCGGATCGGCTTGCGCCCGTTTCAACAGGCTTTCAACCGCGTTTGTCGACGGGCTGTTGGTGATCCCGTCCAGATAACCAAGAGCCAACGCCGCCTGACCCTGATCCGCGACTTGTGTTTGCGTGCTCTGACGCCGCAACTCCGCCTCGCGGCAGATGGCCGCCACGGTCGCGCCGCCGGCACTCCCGGGGCCCTCCCACGCTTCGCAGAACAGGACATCCCCGTCCCGCACCCCCTGCACCAGGGAATCCCACAACGCCGGCGGGTGATTCCGGTCCAGCACCATCAAGCGGAACGCGCCCGGATAGCGGGAGCGGATTTCGGGAGGCGTCATGCGATGCATGTCGATCTGGCCGTAGGGGGCCGTGGTCGCATAATACTCGGGCGTCGTATGCTCCGGGATGAGCAGCACGTCGGGATGCAGGCCGGCCAGGCGCCCGAACATCGCCGCGGACATGGGCACCCCTTTTTCCACGCCGTTGTCGTTGACGGCGTGGTGATTCGTGTCCACATAATAAAGGGAACAGCCCCAGCGGCGCCGCGCGTAGCGGATCCGGTCTGATAATTCATCCACCGGATCCTTCTCCGCCCCTTTCAGCGTGGCCAGCCAGGCCTCATTGGTGTTGGTCGGAACAATGCCCGGCTCGCGGTACAGGATATACCCCCATTTCCCCCATTTCGGAACGCTTTCGGGGCGAATCCTGAAGATGTGGTTCGGCCGGATGCACAGCCCCGTCCGCAAACCGGCTTTCTGGAATCTCCCGAAAAACGCGTCCGCCACCTCGTCCATCCAGGGTGAAAACTCGGGAAGCTTGCGCGGATCGCCCACATAGACCATGCCCGGGAATTCATAGCCTTCCAGGTCCCACACCACCACGCCCTGGGCGTTCATGGCCTTCAGGTTGGCAATGCACCGGTCGGCATAGGCCAGCAGGTCCTCGCGGAACCGCTTGCGGCCTTCGCCCGAGATGACGTCCACCTTCGCGTTGAGGTAGCCGCTGGGATTGGTCGCCGTCCGCCAGCCCGCAGACGAGAGGAAAATGCGCCCGATCGGCCGGCGGTCCTTCCACGCCAGCGCGCCGATCGGGGGGCGAATGGCTTCCGGACCGCCCTCGGCCAGAAGACTTGAGGCACAGGCGATGATGCTCGCCATCAGAAGACGGACACGGATCATGGCACTCCCCTCACTCGTTTTCACCGAACCGCATGACGGCGCTGGATACGATGGTGTTCCGCCGGTCCTTCACCGTGAAATAGCCCAGGCGCGCTCCGGCGGGCGGCCGTTCCGCCGAAAGAGTCTGCCCCTCGACCGTGGCCGGGGTGGTCACCCATACGCGATTTGTGCCAGGCCCGTCGTCCGCCGTGAAATGAAATTCGGCCGACAGAATGCCAGCGCCTGCCTCCACCGCCGCTGAAACACGCCCCGTCACAACCCGCGGCTCATCCACCCGGACGAGTCCGGGGGCGCCTTTCAAAAGATGATCCATGAAGACCACCACCTCCGGCGTGCTCATCATGAATGGCGCGCCATGCCCCATGTCCGGCGTGATCCGATACTGGCAGTCGCTTTTGACACGCGAATACGTTTTGGCAAAGGATTCCAGCGGATAGGCGAAATCCCGGGCGCCGGTAATCGCCAGCACCGGCGCCGTGATGAACCCGGCATAGCGCGACGGATCCCACAGCCGGGTCCACCGGTCACGTTCGTCAGGAGTCAAGCGGTCAAAAAGCCCCATGTTCTTCCAGACGCTGTTCTCCGCCAGGAAGCCACAGCCGTAGAACGGGGCGGCCGCTTTGAACCGCGGATCCACGCCCGCGGCGATGGCGGTCAGATACCCGCCCCAACTGATGCCGGAAACGGCGGTCCGGTCCGGATCCACTTCGGCGAAATTGCGGATGAGCGAATGCGCCAGCAGCACATTTGCCACCGCCTGGCAGGGCCATTGATCCTGGATGGGCAGGTTGATGTCGGTGATCTTGCGCGTTCCATCCTGACCCGGCCCGCCGCGCGGCAGGCGGGGCGTCTTGTAGAGGGCGTCATACGAACCGTCCAGAGCAGGTCCGCAGCCCGCCAGGTCCATGCTGATGGCCGCATAGCCGTGGCCGGCCCAGAATTTCACCCACTCCCGGTTCGCCCGGTCGCCGCCGCCATGAATCAGCACGACTGCCGCCAGGCTCCGGGCAAGGTCCGGTTTCCCCGCCAACGTGCCCGGGGTCGCATAATAAGCGAACACATCCGTCGTCCGGCCCTGATAGGGCTCGCCTTGATAAAGCAGCGACCGCACGCTTCCCGTGGCCTCCAGCCATTTAAACGCCGGAGGCTGGCTCAAGCGCTGCCTATTCCAGGGCATCTCCGGTGTTTCCGCGGCGGCAGGAGCCCCCGGGAGAAGAGCCCGCTCACTCGTCATCAAACCCTCGGCCCGGCACTTGGCCAAGTATGCCTTTTCCGCGGCCGCGAAAACGGCCAGCTGAACTGGATCGCCTTGCCGGGCAGGCTCGGAGCGGGGATAGCGGAACTTGTCCTCCACCATGGCGCGATCATACCAGCCGGGCTGATCGCGCCGCGTCCACAAGGCGACCAGGTTCACCAACGCCGCGTTGGTCACCCGGACGCCCTGCGTCTGCCCTTTCCGAATCGCCGCCATCTTGTCGGCATAAGCGGCCTGCTGAACCGGATCGCGCTGCAACTGGATGGGCGGGATGTACGGAAGCGCGTTGGACGCCTGTCCGCCCACCCGGGCCAATTCCTCCATGGCCTGCACCGCCTGGTCCAGCGCCCCGATCAGTTCCCGGTCCGGCTCCACGGTCAGCTGCCGCGCCCGCTGCTGGAGATCCCGCCAGTCGGCCATGTCCTGCCTGAGGTTCTCCACGCTCCGCGTCCACGCCGTCGAGGCTGGCGCGGCGGGTTCGGCCGCCAGGCCGGCCAGCGTGAAAACCCGCGCGAGCACCATCGCCAGCACGACTAGCGTCTTGTCGCTCATCCCGGTTATATGCCCCCGTAAGAGACATCCTGAAGGGCCAGGAGGGCCCAGGTGAACTGGCTCGTCTGATAGCCGTAATACTCGTCGGTGCAGGCCCAGGCATGAGGATAGAAGGGCTGGTCGGCTTCGTCGCCCATGATCCCCATGGTGACACCGCCCGGAATATTGCCCATCTGGAAGCTCAGCGCGAAGGGCTGCGTCACCCCCACCCCGTTCATCGTGGACAACTGGAACGGGTTGTTCCCCACGGTCCATTCCAGCAACCGGTAGGCGTCGTCCAGCAGATCCGGCCGGTTCAGCACCCGCGCCGCGGCGGCCAGCGCGGCGGCCGACAGGCTGCTCCGCGCGTTGGTGCCGAACTTCTGGCCGGCGATGAAATAGCGGTAGTACAGGCCGTCCCCGATCGGCCGGTAACGATGATGCGGATGCTCTTTCGGCACGTCGCTGTAAAGCGCATAGGGCAGAAGCCCGAACGGATTCCGGCGGGCGAACACCTTCACATAGCCCTCCACCCAAAGCGCGACCGCCTCCCGCCACCGGCCGGCCTCTTGATGCTCCGGCCACTCGCCCAGGAATTCGGCGATCGCCCAGATGGAATAATCCGCCCCCACATGCTTGCGGTGGAACTCCGCCGACCCCGGCGCGCTCCTGAAAAAGCCGCGCGTCTCCTTCTGCCCGCCCACAAACTCCGTAACCTGCAGGGTTAGGAACCGGCTCAAAGCGTCCAGCGCCGCCGCCTTGTCTTCCGGCCGCCGGTCATACCGCCATAACTCAAGGAAGCCCCACATGCGCCACTGCAGGGCGTCCGCGGTCTCGTGGCCGAGGCTGCGGTCGAACCGGACGGACTCCCGGGCCGCGGCGGCGCAGCGGGCAGCCAGGGCGGGATCGGATTCCTTCAGCGCCCCGGCGTAGAGCGCGTAGAGGGTGGTGAACTTTCCGGCGGGCAGCGCCCACGGGGTGGGCCAGATGCGCCGCTCGTCTCCGCTTTTCGGAACGTTGTCGGTGTACCGGCAGTCGAGGTTGTCGTGCCAGGAATCACGCCCCCCGCCGATATTATGGAAAAGCGCGCCGGTGGCGTGATCCTGGATGCCCAGGAAATAATGGACGCCTTGCCTCGCCTCGGCCAGCAGAAGCCCGGGCGCGATCCCCAGCCGCTCCTCCCGCCCTTTCCAGATCCGATGACCCACCAGCAGGGAGATCGCCATCAGGGAGGTGGAGGTGGCCCACTTGCGGAAGTCACCCGCATCGTGCCAGCCGCCGGCGGCGGGCAGATACCGGTCCAGTTCGCGGATGTAGCCATCGTCGAGATGGCACGCCTCGTGCCACCCCGGCACGTTCCGTCCGCACGACTGCACCTGGTAATAGCGGATGCATTCGGGGAGGATCCGGAGCCAGACATCGTCGCGAATGGCGAAACTGGGCCCCGGTTCGTTGCCGCAAAAAGACTGGTAGGTGCCATTGCGCCGGATGGCCGAGAAATCGCCCTCCAGCCAGACTCCGAAATCGGTATGGCGCCGCGCCATGCTGCCCCGGACCATGAACGGCATCTGGCGCGGGTCGTTCAGTCCGTATTTCGAGAAATCGTTCTGCTCGATCACGGTGAAGATGGCATCCCCGAAGATGCCCCGCGCGGCCGGAACGTCCGGCACCAGCACGCGCTTGGCCCCGTGGCCGTTCCGATACCCCACCTGGTTGGTGATCACCCTGGTTCCCTGGTCCATGTTCAATGCTCCTTGAGAATGCGGTCGTCGCCCCCAGCCGGGCCGCCCGCCTTGATGTATTCGGCCAACTCGCGCTGCAACTGCTTGAAGCCCGGGCTATACTGGTGCCCGCCCGGATCGCGGCTGATCCGCTTCCACGGGGAGGCCGCCAGACAAAACATCGCCTCGACACCCTGAGGCGGCGACAGCGTGTCGTCGAGACCGTAGGCTGTAATCCAAGGCACGTTCATGTCCGGAGCGAAATTGACCGGATCGAAATAGGAGGCCATGGCCGTGAAATCCGCCACCTTCCCAGGATCCTCCGGCCGATACCCCGCCGGCACGCCCCACCCGTAATAGGGCTTGTCCGCCCACCCGATCCCCGCCGAGGTGGGCACATGCGTATCGACGCCCACGATCCGCGTGGAATCCAGCGCCGCGTTGACGAACTGAATCGGGCCGGTCCGGCTGGCGCCGAAGAGATAGATGCCGCCCACATCCGGACGACTGCGCAGGTAGTCGGTGAGTCGCAGGGCCAGAAGGTAGCAGTCCAGCATGTTGTTGTCATCGCGACTGGTCCACCGGTTGAACGTCGCCATGCCGAAATCCGTCAGGTTCATGGCGATGGACACAGCGTTGCTGTCGGCGTTGACCGGTTTCCCGTCGAAGGAGGATATGAACCGGCCCAGGTGCCGGCCGGGCTTCCGCGGGACCAGCAGCACAGTGGAGTAGCGCCGGCCGCCGGCAATCGTCAATTCGAGTCGGTGGCAGACCAGCGCGTCCGAGCTCCAGGAGGGCTCCTCCGTCAGCTTGGCCTCGAAGGGCAGGGCCCTCAGCGCGGCAACCCTGTCATTCCAGAATCCGGTGAAATCCGGAGGCCGGGTCACCGGAGGCGAATAATGCGGCAGGTCCACCGTGAACGTGAGCTTTTCCGACGTCAGCTTCCGTCCGTCCTGCAAGACCTCCACCGTCGCATAATAAAAGCCCGGCGCCAGAACCGGCAGCGTCCAGGCCAGCTCCTGTGTTCCGCCGGGGGCCAGGGTCGCAGCCTGTTCCTGCTCGAACACAGTCCCGCCCGCCACATAATGGCCGAGCACGGTCATGCGATACGTCAGCAGGAAGCTGCGGCTGCCGCTATTCGCCTGCTTCGTGGAAAGGACGATCTTCGCGGGATCCGAAACGTGGGGGATATACCCGCCCTTGTTCCCGTTTTTGTTCAGCGTGGCGGGACTCAGCCCGCCGACCGTTTCAAGGGCAACCCGGCTGAGCAGCTCCACCGCTTCCGCCGGCTGCCCCGCCTTCAGCGTGAACTCCAGCAAGTCGCCCGGCTTTTTTCCGCTCCCGTTCACGTAACAGCTCGGAACCAGCTGGCCGTGCCGGCTTGGCCCCACATGAAAAGGCTGGTCGAAGGCCACGGTCAATCCGTTCGTCAGAACGATGCCCCGGCAGTTGGCGTAGGCCGAAAGGCCCACGGGCCCCCCTTTCCCGCCCGGCGCCACCGCCGCCTTCACGGCCTGGGAATAGTGGAAGCCGAATCCGAAACCCTCGGTCACAACCGCGATTGACTCGGGCTCAAAGGTGTACTCCACCCGGGCTCCTCCCGCCCGTACCGCAACCATCCTGTTCGTGATCCGGATCGTCCGCGGAGCGCCGGGCCCGGGCTTGAACACCTGCTCGAGCGCTGGCACCCCCAGAACCGCCAGGGACAGGTTTCCCGCATCGTCAAGTCGCGCCGTATAAGCGCCGGTGGCAACGGTCACGGAGCGGTCATCCGCCTGGGTAACGATCACGTCGGCGCGAAGCGGCATCACAAGCGCAAGCCACGCGAGCCCGATTTTGACCGGCTCCCTCATGCCCGGTCCCTTTCCGTAACGAAAGCGTCGAGCATGGCCATGAAATTGTCGTACCGCGTGCCGCGGGCAATCGACTGGCTGGGCCCCAGGATGACCCCCCCGCCCCGCCCTGCCAGCGCCAGGGTGTCCCGCACCGCCTTCCGGGTCTCGGCCGCCGTCCCCGCGATCAGCGTCTCCAGCGGCACGCCGCCCCAGAAGGCCATCCG
>JBIIYJ010000515.1:0-2816 GCA_044346855.1 Kiritimatiellia bacterium | reverse complement strand
GCTCTTCATGTTCCTGCTCCGCTTCAGGCTGCCGATCAGGACCTCGAAGCGCCGGGAGCGGGTGAGCGTCCTGCTGACAAACCTGCTCATCCTCATCGTCGTCCTGGTTGCCGCCAGAACGATCGGCCTTCGCGCCTACGTCCTCATCCAACTGCCCCTCCTGTGGCTGGCGGGCGCGGCGGGAATCTGGCTCTTCTACGTGCAGCACCAGTTCGAGGGAGTCTACTGGGCGCGGCGGCAGGACTGGGATCCCCTGCGGGCCGCCCTGGAGGGCAGCTCGTTCTACAAGCTGCCTGCGGTGTTAAGTTGGTTTTCCGGAAACATCGGCTACCACTACATCCATCACCTCAACTCGCGCATCCCGAATTACAACCTTAAAGCCTGCTACGACGCCGTTCCCGAACTTCAGGCCAAGCCGCCTCTCACGTTCCGCAAAAGCCTCTCCGGCATCCGGCTGAAAGTGTGGGACGAGGAACGCAAGGAGTTGACGGGTATTTCGTGAGGAACCCTCCAGGCGAGGATTGGGCGCTTCATCTTGGCGTGACAAGCCTGCCCGGAACGGCTACTTTGGCTGTGTTCGTCAACACCAAGGACACCCGTTTCGACCATGAACTCGATCCTGCTCATCAGCTCAACCATCGCAATCGTCGTCTCTTTCCTTTGCTCGCTGGCAGAGGCGCTGCTGCTGAACCTGAACCCCCTCACGCTGAATCGCCTGCAGTCCTCGCGCCCCCGCGCCGCGGAATCCTGGAAAAGGCTGAAGCGGAACATCGCCCGCCCGATCACGGCCATCCTGGTGCTCAACACCGTGGCCCACACGGGCGGCGCCACGGTTGCCGGCGGCGCCTTCGCGGAAATCTATGGCGAGCACAACATCTGGATCTTCTCCGTCCTCTTCACGGTCATCATCCTGTTCGGCACGGAAATCTTCCCCAAGATCATCGGCGTCACCTTCCGCAACCAGCTCGCTCCGGCCGCCGGCCCCATCCTTGAAGTCGTCACGCTGGCCCTGCACCCGTTCATCCGGCTGAGCGAATTCATCTTCCGGCGGCTCACGCCGGACGGCGAGCCCGACCAGATCACCTCGGCCGACCTTGTGACGCTGGCCTCGCTGGCCCGGACCGGCAAATCCATCAACCTGGAGCAGGAAAACATCATCGTCAACACGGTCCGCCTCAGCCATACCCCCGTCCGCTTCGCCATGATTCCCCCCGCCCGGATCGAGTTCATCCGGAAAAGCGACTCTCCGGAACGCATCCTGGCCATCGTGAACGCCAGCGACCATTCGCGCTACCCGATCAGCGCCGGCGAGGACGCCTCGGCCATCCACGCCTATATCATCGCGAAAAAAGCCATCCCCGCCTCCCCCTCCGAAATCGTCCGGCTCGTGTCCGAGGCCAAACCCATCCAGAAAGTCAAACAGAGCGACATGCTCATGTCGGCCCTCCGGATCATGCTCCAAAACCGTGAACACCTCCTGGCCGTGGTGGATGAGAAGGACCTTTGCGTCGGGATCATCACGCTGGAAGACATCGCCGGCGAACTGCTGAGCGCGGATATCGAGGAATTCCGCTGACGAATCAACCATCCCCCCCCGCGGGCGCAACACAGGAACCCCGACCATGACCGACTACCTCCTGAAAAACCGGACCCTTCCGCTGGACGACTCCTGGGACGTCATCGTGGCCGGCGGCGGTCCCGCCGGCTGCGCCGCGGCCACGGCCGCCGCCCGCGCGGGCGCCCGCACGCTCCTGCTCGAGGCCACCGGCATGCTCGGGGGCATGGGCACCGCCGGGCTGGTGCCCTGGTTTTGCGGCTACAGCGACGGCGAGAGGATCGTCGCCCGCGGCCTTGCGGACCACGTCCGCCTGGCGCTGGCCGACGCCATCCCGCATTTCAAGCAGGCCGTGGCCCTGAACCCGCTGGCGACGCCCCCCATCGACCCCGAGACGCTGAAGCGCATCTACGACGACCTGGTCACCGGGGCTGGCGCCACGGTGCTGTTCCACACCTTCCTCAGCGCCGTGGAGGCCGGCCAGGACGGGCCCGACGCCCTCGTGGTCTCCGGCAAGAGCGGGCTCCGGGCGTTCCGGGCCAAGGTCTACGTCGACTGCACGGGCGACGGCGACCTGGCCGCCTGGTCCGGCGCGTCGTTCGAAAAAGGGGACAAAACGGGCGGGCTCCAGCCGGCCACGCACTGCTTCATGATTTCCAATATCGACGAGGAGGCGCTCGCCAAAGGGCCTCGGATCCACTTCTACGATCCCGAAAGCCCGGTCTGGAAGGCCATGCGCTCCGCCAAGTATCCCCTCATCGACGAACTGCATTCCTGCAACATGAAGCTGGGCCCCCGCACGTTCGGATTCAATACGGGGCATGTCTTCGGCGTGGACAACACCGACCCCGCCAGCACCACCGCGGCGCTGTTCCAGGGGCGGCAGATGGCGGCGCAATACCGCAATGCCTTTGCCGAGTTCCACCCCGCCTTCAAGGACTCGGTCCTCACCGCCACCGGCAGTCTGCTGGGCGTCCGGGAAACACGCCGCATCACCGGCGATTACGTGCTGACCGTCGACGATTATCAGGCCCGCCGCAGTTTCCCTGATGAAATCGCCCGCAACGCCTACGGCATCGACGTGCATCGCTCCCGCGAGGAGAACCGGGTGCTCTGCCAGAAAAGCATCGAGGAACTGAAGGCCTGGAACGCGAAATCCTCGCGCAGCCTCGGCCGCGGCGAAAGCTTCGGCGTCCCCTACCGCTGCCTGACGCCCAAGGGACTGAAGAACGTGCTGGTGGCCGGTCGCTGCATCTCCTCG
>JBIIYJ010000200.1:0-10071 GCA_044346855.1 Kiritimatiellia bacterium | reverse complement strand
GGTCGTTGACGTCAGGAGCACCCGGAGCCCGCGGGCCAGAAGCTCGGAGACGATGTGGCTGATGGTCCGCGTCTTCCCTGTCCCCGGCGGGCCCCAGACGAACGCGACGTTGGAATCGCAGCAGAGCCGGATGGCCCGCCTCTGGCTGTCGTTGAGCTCGGGCGCGACAATCCTCGCGCGCGACTGGCTCCGGACAGGGGCGCGCTTGCCAAACAGCGTGAGCGCGGTTTCCGCGTGAAAGTCGGCGGCCCCGGGCAGGGATTCGAGGACGAGCAAAAGCCGTTCGTAGAGGAACCACGGATAGATGACCAGCTTCCACGAGGCCGAGGAATCGTCCGGCCGGGCGGCCTCGCAGCGGAGGGTCAGCCGGTCGCCGTCCAAGGCTGCGATCGTGACCAGGACCTCGCCCTTGTCGTGAACCAGGGTGCACTCCCCGTTGAGGACGAGCTTGTCCGAGGGGGCGAGCGCGGTGACCTCGTAAAGGCGGGCCTGCGACCGTTCGGGCTGGGCGGATTCGACCGGGGCGCTGACAGGCACCTCGAAGGGGCCCATCTGGTCGCGCATCGCGGTCATCTCCCCCCGGACGGCCTTCTGGAACGTTTTCACGAACTGGGCAAGCATGGCAGGCATGGATCCGTCTCCGGAAGCGAAACCGTGGTTGGTCCCGCGTCGTCAGCCAATAGAGACTATACCACGGCCTGTCGTTTTCGAAGAAATCTTTTGCGTTTCCCCGGAAGGGGAAGCCATTTCCTGAACCCTTATTGTCCATTTGAACTCAATAACAAGAGCTCTTCCCGATGACCTTAAATTCCTGGTCACCCCCAGGCAGCACAAAGCCCTGAAACAATGGCGGGATTCCGACGATTGACCCGTGACAGGATGCGGCGGGAGCCGACCCCCCGCCCGCTCTACGCCAGCTCGAACTCGAGGACGGTAAGGCTGGCGGGCGGAAATGTGAACGTTTCTGAAAAAGGGACGGTCTCGACGGCCACGCCAACGCGGTCGGGGTGGTCGAGGGTGTTTTCGGCCTTCAGGTCCTCCCCGCCGGTGAGGCGGTGGACCCGGACGGGGGCGTTCTTCAGCCGGAGGCCGCGAAACCGGAGCGTCGCGCCGACCGGCTCCGTCTCCAGCTTCTGCACCACCGACACGCGCAGCTTTCGGGCGGCTTCGTCCACGCTCGCCAGCACGTCGAGCGCCGGCACGTCCGTATAGTGGTTCAGCGACGGACGGCTGTCGTCCTTCGCCTTCTCCGCGTCCACGATGCCGCAGAAGAAGCGCTCGTGCTTGCCCGCAAAGACGGGGCCGTCCACGCTGGTCCGCACCACGCGGCCGGTGTGCAGGTCGTGCAGCAGCCGGTAGGGGTGGAAGATGGTCTGGCGCACGGCTCGGGTTTTGTCCGTGAAAACCAGCGCCATGGTGTTCGAGAAAAGGGAGATGTTGGCGAGGCCCACGGTCTTCACGTTCCGCAGGATCACGTGCAGGATGGAGGCGACCGTCAGCGCGTCCTGGTAGTTGAAAATCTCCTCCAGGTCGGCCTCGGCGCAATGGCGGGAGCGGTACCAGACGTTCCACTCGTCGAAGGCGATGAGCGGGCGGGTCCTGATGTCCAGCCTGCCGTCCAGGGCCTCGTCGATGTTGACGTTCAGCTGGTCGAACATCTCCTCGCAAACCAGGCTGGCGCACATGTTGTCGCGGAACACCGGCCGCCCGAAGTAGTTGTGGATGGCGATATAGTCGATCTTGTCGATCAGCCCCTTGAGCACGGTGCGGTCCCATTCCGGATTCGGCCGCCCGAGTCCGCAGACCACGCATTTCACCCGCGGATCCACGGCCTTCATCTCGGCGATCGCCTTTTTGCACCAGTCGACATACTCCGGCGCCGTCTTCTGGCCGGGCTGCCAGTCCCCGTAGATCTCGTTGCCCAGCCCGAACCAGGTCACGTTGTAGGGCTCCTCGCGCCCGTGAGCCCGGCGCAGGTCGGCATACTTGGTCGGCTTGTCGGAGTTCAGGTATTCCACCAGGTTGGCGGCTTCCTCGGGCGACTGCGTGTGCGCATTGACCGTATACAGCAGTTCCGCGCCGACCTCCCGGCAGAGGGCGTGCACCTCGGGCAGGCCGAAGGCGGTGGATTGGGGCAACTCGGTGCGGCGGAACAGGCGGGCGCGGGGGCGCTGGGCGCGCGGGCCGGCCAGGTCCTGCCAGTCGAAGTAGCCGGCCGCGCAGCCGCCGGGGTAGCGGATGTGGGTGGGACGAAGCTCCTTGAGCATGGCCACCACGTCCGGGCGCAGGCCGTCCGGCCGCGCGAGCGGACTTTCGGGATCGTAAAGCCCGTTGTTGATGCACCGGCCGGCAAGCTCGATGAACTGGCCGAACAGGGGCCCGCGGATCTCGCCCAGCGGCTGGCCCGCCAGGATGGTGATTTCGCCTGTGTGCATGGTTCTCCTTGTGACCGGCCTGCCCCGGGAATCGGCAGAGGCCGCTGGTCCCATCGGTCAAACCATAGCACGCCCCGCTTTTGCCGTACAAGAGCGGAAAGAGGGGGAAGAGGGAGGGTTCAGGGTTCGGGGTTCAGGAAGATCCGTGATCAGTCGAGTCGCTGGGCGCGGCGCCCAAATGAAGTAATTATGAGAAACGTGACGCGCCAGCAGGTAGGGCGGCGAGTCCCTTCGCCGCCGCGATGTGCCAGTCTTGCGCATGTCGGCGCTCACGGGACTGAGCGCTCTTCCTGAAAACAGACCGGTTCTCAGATCAGTCCCGCCGCTGGCGTAGGCGACTTGTTTTGCTGCCGAAACGAACAAATGGTGTCATGATCCGGATGCTGAGCTCCAAACAGGCGCATGGCGGCGGGCAAGGGACTGCCCGCCCTACCTGCGCTTCGCGCAAGCGCAAAGTCCGAAAGCTCCGCAAGCGAAGTCCCTGCACCAGGCTCCTGTTATTCGCCACTTGAACCCCGGTGGCATACTCATGCACAATGGGCCCTGTTCGCATCCCGGGGGGAACCGACCATGACTCCGATCATCTTTGCCTGGATCGCGCTGGCCGTTCTGGCCGTTGCCATTTTCGCCGCCCTCTTCAACCGTTTCATCCGCGCCCGAAACCGGGTACGGGAAGCGTGGAGCGGCATCGACGTCCAGCTGAAGCGCCGGCACGATCTGGCCCCGCGCCTCGTGGACTGCGTCAAGGCCTACCGCGACCACGAGCGCGCCGTCCTGGAAAAGGTCTCAACCTCGCGGACGGACGCCCTCAACGCGAGCGGCGTCGACCAGGTGAGCCAGGCGGAAAACGCTCTGGGCCGCAACCTGCGCGACCTGGTCGCCGTGGCCGAGGCCTATCCCGACCTCAAGGCCAGCCAGTCCTTCCAGCAGCTCAGCCGGGCGCTCATCGACCTCGAGGACCAGCTTCAATACGCCCGCCGCTACTACAACGGCGCGGTGCGCGAGTTCAACATCCTCGTGGAATCCTTCCCCTCCAGCCTGGTCGCCCGCCTGGCCGGCTTCCGCTCCGAACCTTTTTTCAGCATCGACATCACCCTCGAACGCCAAGCCCCGGGGATCACCCTATGACACGCCTGCCCGCCTGGATCCTGAGCGTCCTCCTGTTCGCGGGCCTGACCGCCCCGGCCGCCCGCGCCGACGAGCGCGTGCTGCGCTTCGACAGCCGCGTCGAGGTGCAGACCAACGCCAGCCTGATCGTCACCGAGACCATCCGCGTGCGGACGGAGGGCGACCAGATCAAACACGGCATCTACCGCGACTTCCCCCGGCTGTACCGCAGCAAATGGGGGCTCAAGCAGAAGACCGGCTTCAACGTGCTCAGCGTCCGCCGTGACGGCAGACAGGAAGATTATCACCTGGCCAACAAGGACAACGGCGAGCGCGTCTACATCGGCTCGGCAAGCGTCACGCTGAAGCCCGGCGAGTATACCTACGAGCTGACCTACCGCACCGACGGCCAGCTGGGCTTCTTCGGCGCGCACGACGAGTTGTACTGGAACGTGACCGGCAACGGGTGGGTGTTTCCCATCGACACGGCCACGGCAGCCATCATCCTGCCGCCGGGCTGCCCCGTGCAGTCGACGGAAGCCTACACGGGACCGGAAGGCGCCAAGGAAAGACGCTATACGGTCACGCAACCCGCGGCGGGCACGGCCCGGTTTGAAACCACGCAGCCCCTTGGCGCCAAGGAAGGCCTTACCATCGTGGTGGCCTGGCCCAAGGGCTACGTGGCGGCGCCGGATCCGCAGGAGGCGAGGCGGCGGCTGGTGCGCGACAACACCGGCCTTGCGATAGCGCTGGCCGGGCTTCTGCTCGTCCTGGTTTACTATGTGATCGTATGGGCGAGAGTGGGAAAGGATCCCGAAAAGGGGCTGATCATCCCGCGTTACGAACCGCCCAAAGGCTTTTCGCCTGCCGCCGTCCGCACCCTGATGCGCATGGCTTACGACCCGAAAGCCTTCGCCGCCAATGTGATCAGCCTCGCGGTCAAGGGCGTGCTGACGATCAACCAGTCGGAAAAGAAGTATACCCTGGTGCGAAAGAACATGGGGCTCGCCTCGCTGACCGAGGACGAATCGAACATGGCCCAGCGCCTGATGGGAACGCGAGCCAGGCTGGAATTGGAACAGACAAACCATGTGGCGATCAGCTCCGCCATGACCCGCCTGCAGAGCGACCTGGCGCTGCAGCTTGAAAAAAAGTATTTCCTCAAGAACAGCCGCTACTGGTTTCCGGGCCTGCTGTTCTCCCTGATCCCCTGCGGCATTTCCCTTCTGGGCAGCCGGGAACCGATAGCGGCCGTGTTCATGATGGTCTGGCTTTCCATCTGGACGATCGGCGTGACAGTCCTGCTGTCCAGCGTGATTACGCTCTGGCGGGCGGGCCACTGGATCCGGGCCATTCCCCTGTCGCTGTTCGCGACGCCCTTCGTCATCGGCGAAGTCGCCGGACTGGGAATGCTGGGTTACGTCACCTCCGTCTGGGTTCTCCTGGTCTTCGGCCTGGGCGTGCTGATGAACGGCGTCTTTTATCATCTGATCAAAGCCCCCACCGTCGCGGGCCGCAAGACGATGGACGAGATAGAAGGCTTCAAGCTGTACCTGTCGGTCGCCGAGAAAGACCGGCTCAATCTTGAAAATCCGCCCCAGCGCACACCCCAGCTGTTCGAAATGTTCCTGCCGTTTGCCCTGGCTCTGGGGGTCGAGCAACAGTGGTCCGAGCAGTTCAAGGAAGAACTGGAAGCCGCTTCGCGCCAGGGCTATTCGCCCGCCTGGTATGCGGGCGCAGGCCTGGCCGGACTGACGGCAGGTGCGGTGGCCAGCTCCCTGGGCTCCTCGCTGCCGTCGGCCATTTCCGCCTCGTCAGCGGCCCCGGGATCCAGCTCCGGAGGCGGGGGCGGCGGCTCCTCCGGAGGCGGGGGCGGCGGCGGGGGCGGCGGCGGGTGGTAACGCCGCGTCTTCGCCCGATATTGTTATGATGTGACATCCCTGAGACATTAGGCGGTCTCCTTCTAAGTCTTTGGCGCCCCACTTTTACGAAAATGGCTTTCTCAATTTAAGGTATTGGTGTTAATAACATAGGAAAATATATTAGTATTATAACTTGACTCCCTTGCCGGCGAATCTTTAAATAGATTTCATCGGGTCCGGTTATATCGGCCCGGCGGCCGAACCTGATCCGCCACCCGCACCAGGAGGAGTTCCATGAACACGCCCATCACCCAGGTACTGGACCGCAAAGGCCGCGATGTCGTGAACATCAATCCCCATGCGTCCGTGTTCGAGGCCATCCAGCTCATGGACGCCAAGCAGATCGGATCGCTTCTGATCCTGAATAAAAGCGGGAAAGTGGCGGGCATCCTTTCCGAGCGCGACTGCTTCCGCAAGGTCATCCTGCTTGAAAAGCAGCCCCGCACCGTGCAGGTGAAGGACGTTATGACCCGGAAAGTGATCTACGTGACGCCCGAAACCACGGTGGACGACTGCATGGCGCTCATGACCCAGAAGCGCATCCGCCACCTGCCGGTGCTGGAAAACGAAAAGGTCAGCGGCGTCATCTCGATCGGGGACCTGGTGAAATTCGTGACCTCGGAACAGGATCTGATGATTCACAATCTCGAAAAATACATCGAAGGCTCCCTCTAATCGCCGCCCCAGGAGATTCCCCATGAGCTCCGACGCCCCCTGCTCCTGCGCCTGCCAATCCGGCGACCCCGTCTCCGAAGCCGTCCTGTACGGCCATCTGGACGAGGTGATCGCCGACTACAAGGACAAGCCCGGCGGGCTGATCCCGGCGCTGCAGACCGCGCAGGCCCTGTTCGGCTTCCTGCCCGAGCCGGTCCTGCAGAAAATCAGCGCGGGCTTCGCCAAGCCCTACAGCGAAGTGGCGGGGGTCGTCAGCTTCTACTCGTTCTTCTCCACCAAACCGCGGGGGAAATACCTGGTCCGCGTCTGCCTCGGCACCGCCTGCTACGTGCGAGGCGGCAAGGAGGTGCTGGCCGCCCTGCGCAAAAAGCTGGCCATCGAAGTCGGGGAGACCACCCCCGACCGGATCTTCTCCCTCGAAATCGGCCGCTGCTTCGGCGCCTGCGGCATGGCGCCCGTTGTGATGATCAACGACACCGTCCACCAGCGCGTCAAGCCCGCCCGGGTGGGCGACTTGCTCAGCCGGACGCTGGCCGCCGACGATGCCAGGCCCGCCACCCAGGAGCAGCCATGAGCCCCGCCCCCGCCGACAAAATCCGCTCGCTGGCCGGGCTGGAAGAGGCCCGCGACCAGGAACGCAAACACAACCCCTCCGCGGCCTCCTCAGGCAGGCGCCGCATCCTCTGCTGCTTCGGCGGGAGCTGTCTCGCCTCCGGGGCCAAACCCGTGCGCGATGCGTTGAAAACCGCGCTCGCCGCCGCCGGCCTGCAGGACCAGGTCGCCCTCGTGGAAACCGGCTGCATGGGCCCCTGCGTCATCGGCCCGGTTCTCCTCATGGACGACGACACCTTCTACCAGGGCGTGAAGCCGGAGGACGCGGCGGACATCGTCGGCCACCTGCGCGACGGCAAGCCCGTCGAGCGCCTCCTCGTGCACGACGCCGCCGGGAAAAACCCCGTGGCCCGGCGGGCGGACCTCGAGTTCTTCAAGCGCCAGACTCCGATCGTGCTGCGCAACTGCGGCTGGATCAATCCCGAGAGGCTGGGCGACTACCTGGCCCGCGACGGCTACGCGGCCCTGGCCAAGGTCCTCTCCGGCATGACGCCCGACGCGGTGCTCGACCAGATGAAGCGCTCCGGCCTGCGGGGCCGGGGCGGCGCGGGCTTCCCCACCTGGATGAAGTGGAGCTTCACCCGCCAGGCGCCGGGCGCCAGCAAGTTCGTGCTGTGCAACGCGGACGAGGGCGACCCCGGGGCCTACATGGACCGCAGCGTGCTCGAGGGCGACCCGCACAGCGTCATCGAGGGCATGGCCATCGCCGCCTACGCCGTCGGGGCCCGCCAGGGCTACGTCTACGTCCGCGCGGAATATCCGCTGGCCGTTGAGCGCCTGACGATCGCGCTCAACCAGGCGCGCGGCCGCGGCCTACTGGGCGAGGGCATCCTCGGCACGCCCTTCGCCTTCGACCTCGAGATCCGCATGGGCTCCGGCGCGTTCGTCTGCGGCGAGGAGACGGCCCTGATCGCCTCGATCGAAGGCAAGCGCGGCGAGCCGCGGCCGCGCCCCCCCTTCCCCGCGCAGAAGGGCCTGTGGGGCAAGCCCACCGTCCTCAACAACGTGGAGACCTACGCCAACGTCCCCGCCATCCTGCTGAAGGGAGGCGACTGGTACGCCGGCTACGGCACGGGCAAGAGCAGGGGCACCAAGGTCTTCGCCCTGGCCGGCGCCGTGCGCAACACCGGCCTTGTGGAGGTACCCGTCGGCTCGTCGCTGGGCGAGGTGATCTACGACATCGGCGGCGGAATCCGGAACAACAAGCACTTCAAGGCCGCTCAGATCGGCGGCCCCTCGGGGGGCTGCATCCCGCGCCAGCACCTCAACGTGCCGCTCGACTACGAGACGCTCGCCGACCTGGGCGCCATCATGGGCTCGGGCGGCCTGATCGTGATGGACGAGGACACCTGCATGGTGGACGTGGCGCGCTTCTTCATCGAGTTCGTGCAGGAGGAGTCCTGCGGCAAATGCCCGCCCTGCCGGGTCGGCACGCGCCGCATGCTGGAGATCCTCGAGCGCATCTGCGCCGGCAAGGGCGAGATGGCGGACATCGACCGCCTGCTCGAGTTGGGCGCGTTCATCAAGGAATCCTCGCTGTGCGGGCTGGGGCAGACCGCGCCCAACCCCGTGCTCTCGACGATCCGCCATTTCCGGCACGAGTACGAGGCCCACATCCGCGACAAGCACTGCGAGGCCGGGGTCTGCCCCTCCCTCGTCCGCGCGCCCTGCCTGAGCGCCTGCCCGGTGGGGGTCGATGTTCCCGGATTCGTTGCCCTGGTGGGCGAGAAGCGGTACGCGGAGGCGCTCAGGCTGCACCGCGACAAGAACCCGTTCGCCTCGGTCTGCGCCCGGGTCTGCTTCCACACCTGCGAGGACAAGTGCCGGCGCGCCTCGCTGGACGACGCCGTCTCGATCCGCGGTATCAAACGCTTCATGGTGGACCAGGAGGTGACAATCCAGGTGCCCGAGATCCGCGAAAATCCCGCGAATGCGGCACGCAAGGCGGCGATCGTGGGAGCGGGCCCCGCCGGCCTCGCCTGCGGCTACTTCCTCGCGCGCCTGGGCTACAGGCCCGACGTCTTCGAGGCCGAGCCCCGGCCCGGCGGCATGCTGGTGCAGGCCATCCCCGCCTACCGCCTCCCGCGCGAGGAGCTGGCCCGCGAGATCCGGCTGATCGAGCGCATGGGCGTGACCATCGAGACCGGCAAAGCACTGGGGCGCGACTTCACCCTGCAGGACCTGCGCGACAAGGGCTATGAAACCGTCTTCCTGGCCGTGGGCGCCCCGCAGGGCATGAGCCTGGGGCTGCCCGGCGAGGACGCGAAGGGCGTCACCGAAGCCATGGCGTTCCTGCGCCACTACAACATCCGCGGCTCCGTTCCCGTGGGCCGGAAGGTGGCCGTGATCGGCGGCGGCAACGCGGCCATCGACGCCGCCCGCACGGCGATCCGGCTGGGCGCGGAGAGCGTGACCGTGCTTTACCGCCGCACGCGCGAGGAGATGCCCGCCTACGCCGAGGAGATCGAGGAGGCGCTCCAGGAGGGCGTCACCCTCCGCACGCTGACGCATCCGGAGTCCTTCGTGGTCGAGGAGGGCCGGGTCGCCGGCGTCCTCTGTCGGACCATGAAGCTGGGCGACTTCGACCGCTCCGGCCGCCGGCGCCCCGAGGCGGGCGGGGGCGAGAGCGGCGAGGTGCTGCCGTGCGACCAGGTCATCCTGGCCATCGGCCAGACCCTGAACACGAAACCGCTGTTCAAGCCGCTGGAGGCGGAGCTGACGGAAAAGGGCTGGATCAAAACCGATCCGCGCACCGGCCGCACGTCGATCCCGTGGCTCTTCGCCGGCGGGGACGCGGCCTCGGGCCCCTCCTCCGTGGCCGAGGCCATCGCCGCCGGGGAGCGCGCGGCGGTGAGCATGGACGCCGTCCTGTCGGGCGCGGCCCACGCCTTCTGGCGCGGCTACCGCGAGGTGCCGGTGGGGTTTGACCCGGCCGCGGACCCCTCGGCCGACCCGCGCGAACGGCTGCATACGATCGGGCTCGAGAAGCGGAGGAACAACTTCACGGAAGTGGAGCAGCCGTGGAGCGAATCGACGGCGATCCGGCAGGCCCGGCGCTGCCTGCGGTGCGACTATGGCAAACAAACCGCCCTGAACGCGGAAGGGGAGAACCGGCCATGATAAACGTGACCATCAATTCCCGCAAACTGGGCGTGCCCGACGGCAGCACCATCCTGGCGGCGGCCCGGCAGGCCGGCGTCTCGGTCCCGACCCTGTGCAACATGGAGCACCGCGAAGCGATCGGCGCCTGCCGCGTCTGCCTCGTCGAAGTGGAGGGCGCGCGCACCCTGGCGGCGGCCTGCTCGACGCCGGCGGCCGAG
>JBIIYJ010000199.1:0-10121 GCA_044346855.1 Kiritimatiellia bacterium | reverse complement strand
GGACTCCGATTCCATCAACGTCTTCCCCACCCGGTTGTGCCAGGCGAAAAACCGCACATCCTGATCCCGCGCCGCCGCCTTCAGCACCGGCAGCAGATCGATGAACCGGTTGGAAATGTGAAAAACCACCACTCCATCCGGACTTGTCCGGGCCAGAAACAGCCGCACCGCCTCCCGTGTCAGCAGATGCATGGGCACGGAATCCCCCGAAAAGGCGTCCACTATCAGAACATCCCACGGCGCCTCCCCCGCCAACCGCTCCCGTTCAAGCGACAGCCGGGCGTCGCCCATCGACACCTCCACCCGCGCCGCACTATCCGCAAGGAATGTGAACAAGTTCGTGTTCTGTGCCGCCTCCGCCACCTGGGGGTTGATCTCGTAGAACCGGTATTCGTCCCCGGCCCTCCCGTAAACCGCCAGCGTGCCCGTTCCAAGCCCCACCACGGCCACCCGGACAGATTTTTCAGGATGCAGTTTGATTTGCCTGTGAATGGCATACCCCCCGCCGAACGAACCATAATACTGCGTTGCCGTGTCGCGCAGCGTAGCCGTGAAAGCTTGAATTCCGTGTGTCGTCGCGCCGTGTATCAGAGTGTGCATCCGACCTAACCGGTCGCCATATTTACTGTTCACGTCCGTTTCGGCTACGCGAAGGACCCCGTAAAAATTGCGATTCCGCCAGATCGATTGCACGATATCGGCTCGATAGTTAAGCGGCTCGGATGCCAGAACGGCAATCGCCGCAAGGGTTGTCAGCCACACCTCCAGGTGATCCAGGCGGCTGCGGTTTCGGATCATGTAGAAAGAGGCGCCGACGGCCAGGATGGCGGCGACAACGCCATATTCGTAAACACCCTTGAGCAGCAGCGGGGCGACAACGCCGGCCAGCAGACCGCCCGCCGCTCCTCCGGCGGCAATGGCCAGGTAATAGCTCGGAAGCCGATCGGCTGGCGGACGCCTGGCGTACAGCAGGCCGCACAGGAAAAGACCGCCGGATAGGACCACCCCCGTGCCGAGAAACAGGGTCAGCGTCAACCCGCCCCAGCCTTGCCAGCGAATCACGCCATATCCCGCCATGAAACAGGCCGTCAGCAGCGCCCAAAGCGGGATCTGGGTCTCCCCCAGCTTGGTGAAGCCGCCCACATACCCCAGCAGGAAGGCGCCCAGCAGCAGGCACCAGACCATGGGCATCGGCGTGATGTCCGCGGTCAGGCTGGCCGTGGCGGCGGTCAGGAGGAACGAATTGAGCAGGGGCAGCAGCCACCACCCTGTCCGTTGCCGTAGTCCGAATGGCGAATAAGGGCTCGCGGCTGTGGCGCGGCGTAGTGCTTCACGAAGCCGGCAGCTCGCCCCTCCGGTTCCATCCGGAGGGCGGAGCTCCGCGACGCCTTCTTTCTCTTCGCGCCAGTCATCCGGAGGGCGGAGCTCCGCGACGCCTTCCTGCTTTGCCCCCCCCTTCAGGAGCCATACCGCCACCACCGCCAGCAGCACGCCATAGCCCGCAAACAGCGTCCGCCACAGGGTTTGCTGCACGGGCAGGGAGGCAAACGGTTCGATCAGGAAGGGATAGGCGAACAGTCCCACCATCGACCCGACGTTGGAAATGGCGTAGAGGCGGTAGACATTCCAGTCGGGATTGGCCCGGGCCAGCCAGCTTTGCAGCAGCGTGCTGCCGGCCGAGAGCAGAAGGTAGGCGGGCCCGGTTCCGGCGATCACCAGGATCAGGACCCGGACAACGGGCGGCAGGGAATCCGTTGACGATCCGGCCGCCAGATGGGTCATTCCCGGCCAGGCCGCGGCGGCAGCCAGGAGCAGAAGGTGGATGGCGGTCTGGCCGGCCGGCCGCAGGCGGGTGATCCAGGCAGCGTAGCCGTAGCCGGCCAGCAGGAGGAGTTGGAAGGCGACCAGGCAGGCCGTCCAGACCGTCGCGCTGCCTCCGAAGCGGGGGAGCAGCAGGCGTCCGGTCATGGGCTGGACATTGAAAAGGAGCGCGGAGCCCAGAAAGATGGCGCACCCTGCCAGAACTGCCAACGCTGTCCGCTTGCTCATCCGGCAAAGATACCTGCCCACCCCTTGTGGCGTCAAGCCTTGCACCTTACATGCACTCACGAACGGCGTGGCACGGCCTTTCCAGGCCGTGTCCCCTGGAAAAATTTAGCGTCAGGGGGCGTGAATATGCCTGCAGCGGTAAGCGGAGTACAGGCGGATACTGCTATTTTGGCAGGCTGTAGACGCTAATAGCCAGCCCGACGTCAACACTTTCTGGCGTTTTACAGCGATTTCAATTCGCTTTGCCGTGCCAGGCTCGTGGGGCCCGTCCTACTCAGACCGTTTGCATCAGTTTTACACAGCTTCCATAACGGACACGGCCTGGAAAGGCCGTGCCACACCGTTCACGAAACAGGTGTAACAGAATACGTGTAAGGAGCAGGGCAGGCACAAGCTCAGGGCATGCCACGACACACCCCAAAAACCGGCCTGTAAACTGTTGACAGACCTTTACTTCAGCGGCTATTCTTGTATATTCGCAAGTTTTGCAGGAGGAATATTCATGGCTGATCCCGTTAAGCCGGTTGAACCCCGCTATTACGCCCCGCCCACCTGGCTGTTCGGGGCGGCGGCGGCCACGGTTGCATTCATCGTCTACATGCTGACGACCGGCGCCATCGCCTTTCCCGGGCGCTCGCTGGAGATCCTGGTCGATTACGGCAAGATCAAGGGCATCCAGCCGCTGTTCTACCCCATCTACGAGCTCTTTGCCGGCGCCCTGGTCCGCCTTCCCGGAAATCTGCCGCTCAAGATGGCCGTTTTCAGCGCCCTCTGCGCCTGGGGAACGCTGGTGCTGCTTTTCGTGATTCTTTCCAAGATTGTCTATCGCACCATCGAAGAGGAGATGGACGTCAAGAAGCGCTGGCTGGCCTCCCTTTGCGCGGGCTTGGCCGCCGTCGCCTTCCTGGCCTTCTGCAAGCCGTTCTGGTATGCCGCCAACCGGGCCGATTACGCCTGCCTGCACCTGTTCATGCTCCTGGTCATGCTGCGGCTGTTTCTCCTGTGGACGGAAAACGTCAACAAGAACTGGATCCTGCTGCTGGTTGCCTTTCTTTTCGGCCTTGGTATGGCCGAGTTCGCCACAGTCATCATTTTCGCGCCGCTCATTGCCATGACCGTGCTGGTCATGCTGGCCATGTCGGGCCGGCTTAGCAGTCTTCGCGTCGTTCTGCTGGCGCTCTGCGCCCTGGTTGGAATGACATTATATTTCTGGACCGCCTGGCGGTATGCCCAAGCTCCCTTTGTCCACAATCCGGTCGGAGGCGTTGCAGAGGCGTTGGGATTGCTGATCAAAGGTCAGCTCAACCTGATCATGAAAAGCCTGCCTACGGTGGGCTGGCTGATCGTGGGCATCACGACTTTCATTCCCTGGGTCATCCTGCTGCCGCTTCACCGCCGCGGGTTGAGAAGCGAAACAGGCTGGAGTTTCATCACGCTGCATCTCGTATTCGTCCTGCTGGTCACCGCGCTGATGTTTGACTTTAACCTGTCGCCCTGGCGCATGCTGGGCGAGGGCAACCTGCTCGTCACCCCCTACATGTGCGCGGCCATGGTGTTCGGCTACCTGGTGGCCTTCTGGATCGTCGAGGAATTCAATCCCTGGTCGCAGAAGAAGAGCGGCAAGCTCGAGACCTTCCGCAAGCGCCTCTGCCGGGTCATGGCGATCGGGATGGGCGTCCTGGTCATCGTGCCGGTCGCCCTGAATTTCCAGGCCAGCAATGTGAAGCAGGCTGCCGTTTTCAATGTGATGGCCCGGCATATCCTCAGTTCCATGGGTGACCGCACCTGGCTGGTGACGGACGGCATCCTGGACAATTACCTGCTCCTGGCGGCCAAGGACATGAAGAAGGACGTCCGCCTCATGGACATGAGCCGGGGCGACGACAAGCGGCAGATGCGGGAGATTTCGGACCAGTTCGAGTCGATCCGATTGAAGAACCAGGCCGAACTGGGGCTGATTCCCTTCCTCCAGGAATGGATGCAGATGGATCCCGCCGTTGACCAGAAACTAGCCTTGATGGCGTTGCCGGACTTGTGGTATGGCACGGAGCGCGTGCCCATTCCCTTCGGCCTGGTGTTCCTGGGGTATCAGAACATGGGCAAGTTGGACGTGGACTGGCTCCGGCAGAAGGATCGGGAATTCTGGGCCAAGGCCCAGGCCATGGCACCGAAAAAGGGAACAGCCATCAGTTTGGGCATGTGGTACTATTTTAATCGCCAGATGAGCCTGATGGCCAACAACCTGGGCGTAATCCTGGAGGATTCGGGCAAACCGGACGAGGCCTACGCAACGTACGGCCTTTCGCGGAGCATGGAATCCAACAACCTCAGCGCCCTGTTGAATCAATTCGCCATGATCAAGAGCGGTTACCAGGCGCCCGACGCTATTGCCGTTTCAAATCAGCTCGTCCAGATCGAAGCGGAAGCGCTTCAAGGCTATAACATCTGGGGCCTTTCCCGCTATTACGGCTACGTGCGCTCGCCCGAAGCCTATGCCAATATGGGTTGGACCTGGGTGCTGTCCGGCTATCCCGGCCTCGCGGTTTCGGGCCTGAAGCGGGCGCTGGCGCTTTCGAGGGACGACCAGGTTTCGGATCAGGTTGACATGGCGCTGGCCTCGATTTACTTGACTCAGGGGCTGCCCGAGGAGAGCCGGAAGATCTTCGCCCGGATGCTGGAGAAGGACCGGATGGACGTCCGCGCGCTGCTCGGCATGGCGGAACTGGCCCTGCGCTGGCGGCGGCCGGACGAGTCGAAGCAGTATATCGAGAGGGCGGAGGCGGCCGGCGCGACCCGCGCCGAGGTGGCGCAGAGCTGGGCGCTGTACCACATGGCCATCGGCGATAACAGCAAGGCGCGAATTTTCCTGGAAGAACTGGTGGCGAACTACGGCGGCATGACAACGCCCTTGCACATGCTGGCCAACGTTCTGGTGGTTCAGAAGGACGCCAAGTCCATGGAGAAACTGGCGGAGAAGATCAAGAAGATGGAACGCCAGGATTTTCATACCTGCCGCGCCCTGGCCATTGCGTCCGCCATGAAGAATGACGGGGCGGCCATGCGCGAATACCTGGAACAATCCATGATGTACAAGCCCCGGGATGTCAGCTCGCTCGACCTGCTGCTGCGAATGGACATGAAGGAAGGTCGGCTTGACATGGCCGAGCAGCACGCCTTGGAGTTGTTGAGGGTTCGGCCCGGGCATCCGTATGGGAATTTTGTGATGGGGTCCCTGCAGATGAAGCGGCGCGACTATAAGCTCGCGGAAGACTCACTCTCGCGAAGCCTGGCAGAACAGCGCAATCCAGACACCCTGAACGATCTGGCGTGGGCCGTGTTGATGGGAGGCAAGTCGGAAGAAGCCGAGACGCTGGTCAAGGAAGCCCTGTCCAAGAACAACCAACTCGCGGCGGCATGGGATACGCTCGGCATGGTTTATCTGAAACAAGGCAAGTTGGAGGAGGCGAGGAAGGCGCTCCAGCAGGCATTGAATCTTATCCCGAATTTGCCCGAGTTCCAGGTGCATCTGGCCGAGGTGGAGATGGCGGCGAAGAATTACAAGAGCGCCGATGATCTGCTCCAGAAGGCCACCCCCCATGCGGATAGGATGTGGACCGAGGAGCGGGAGAAGCTCCAGAACATGACCCGCGAGTTGCGAGACATTCAGCAGTAGCCTGCTGTCGCGATAGGCTCCAGTTCGGCATGGAGTCGGCCGTCCCCGGCCGTAAGCGTCAGGCGCCATGCTGGGCGGAGATTAACACGGTGGAACACGGCGTTGAAGACGGTTCCAACATCCGCGAGTTGTTCCCCGTGGGCATAGTCGCGATTTCGAGTCTCTTCTGTAGACGCGGGCGTTGACCGCGTTCAGGCGCCATACTGGCCGGAGTTTACACGGTGGAACACGGCGTTGAAGACGGCTCCAACATCCGCGAGTTGTTCCCTTCGGGCATAATCGCGATGTAAATTCGAAGTAGGGATCGAGTTTCTTTGTGGGGCAGCCCCACACCCCCGAATCCCGTCCACCTTGATTCTCCTCTTCCCGACACCCTGTAGTGACGCTTCGTCTACTACAGGGCCGGGGGCACGCGGGGCCGCCCCGCGATCTCTTCTCTTAACCGTGTTCCACCGTGTCGGCCGTTCGCCGTGTTCCACCGTGTTTGATCTTCTCTTCCGGGGGTCGTTCCGCCTGTTGCCGGAATGTAAGTTCTTTCCTGAGTTCCTGATTTCCAGATGCAAGCCTCTGCGGGTGGCCGGCGCGGTCCCTCGCGACGGAACCTGTCCAGCGCCAATTGCCGGGCTGTCTCCCGTGCGCGGAGCGCCCGGGCCACCCGCCTCGCGCTACGCCTTCCGCACACGGCGGATGACATGCGAGCCAGAAATGTTCGTTCTTTCCTGAGTTCCTGATTTCCAGATTCAAGCTCTGCAGGCCGCACCTTGCGCTCACGGCGGGGGACCGCCGACTCCAGAACAAAAAAAGACCCTGGTTTTTACACCAGGGTCTTTCTGCTTTTCTTGCGATTAACGCTTACGCGTCCTTGCGCATCTTGCGGCGGATAACCAAGGCCAACCCGCCCAGACCGAAGAGAGCCATTGTCGTGGGCTCCGGAACGGCGTAGAGAGGATTGTTGTACTGAATAAAGGCTTTGTCATTGGCCACTGATGACCAAATCGGATTTTGATTAGCCGTCGGTGCGTTCGGATCAACAGTAATCTGCTTCCAAGTAGGAATCACGCCATATTTACTTGCTGTTGTCTTACTCGTCCCATTATAAAACCGAAGGGTCACATAATAGTTATCGTAAATAGAGCTGGTGAATTGATATCCCATGCCAACTCGTCCATTATTAATAGTACCACCAGTTGCCGTTTTCCCTGTCTGATGATAAGGAATTGCGCCAGGAATGGTTCCAAAATCCTCGCCAATTACGATATAATCCGATTCAGTAGTAAACAGAGCCGAGTTGTATACATTGTTGTTGGCTGATAAAATAGCCTCCACATACCATCCGCCTTCGGTTGTCGTAAGCGCGTCTTGCCACAACAGAGTTTGTGTCATCGACATGTTTACCTGAGCAGTACCAGCAGCATACACAGATGCTGTAACTGCGACCACACACATGATGCTAAGTATTTTTTTCATCAACTTCTCCTTTACACTATTCTCGATTTTTTAATTTAGTACGGTTTATTTTCAGTCCAAGTTGCACTCGAAACGTTGTTCCTGAGATACCATGCCCCCTGACCGACTTTCAACCCTATCGAGACAGGTATCTCATATGTGTCATCATACCACTGCGGGTCACCTTCATTCCCAAAATCACAGAAGAAATAAGGCGTGTAAACTCCCGCAACATAAACCAATATCTGGTCGGAAACTTCAGGATCGCCACCGGCATCAGCATATGCATTAATTCCAAGTGCGTTCAGTGATGTCTCATTGGGATATGCATTGGCAATAATTGAATATCCTGTAGGAAGCACGGCATGTGCATAAGAAGAATTTGTCGGAACCTGTCCGCTAACAGTCACAGTTGTAGCATCCGATGCTGTCGCCCTTAAATACCAGAACCCCTCTCCTCGACCGAATTTCTTTGCAGAAGGGATTTCATAGGTATCATCGTACCACTGAGGATCGCCTTCGTTTCCAAAATTGCAATAAAAATAAGGAGTATACACATCATCCGCATAAACCAATATCTGATCGGAAACCTCAGGATCCCCTCCAACATCTGCATACAACTCATTTGTTGGGAACAATTCTTGAATGCTTACAAGATTCGAACCACCCATAGTCTGGAAATTACACCCAACAATCGCATACCCAGGCGCTACATCAGCCTGCCCGAAACCCACGATGTTTTTGGATTCAACGTTCTGGGCCGATGCCATGGAGGCCCCAAGGGCCACGCTCGCCAGGATCATCAGTGACTTCTTCATATCCTGCCCTCCTACTTCGACTTTGTACCTAAAAAATCTCTATCCACTCGGATTATCAACCGTGCCTTCCCTCGGCACCTTTTCCGTATCCTTCATAAGGGTAGAACAAACCATCCGGACTGTCAAATTTTTCTTTTTCTTTGATCTTTCCGGACCCTTGTTCTGCTCCAAACCGCATCCAGCAGACTCCTTTTTCAACTCGCATTCTCAATATATTATGCCTTTTTATGGGCATTCGTGCAAGGAGAAAAAAGTTAAAAATTCGAGCATGTGGGCGGGCGTGGGCTGGCGATTACGGCGGGGGCCCGCCGAGTCCATCTGGAACTCAGGAAATCAGGAATAGATCGTATGTTCCTGAGTTCCTGAGTTCCAGATCCGAGCGGTACCGGCTGCCTGGCGAAAGCGGAAATGCCGGTTTTTCGTGTGTTTTGGCCATTTTCAGGCCATTTCCACAAGGGGGACCCCATGGGTGGGAAAAATCCACAAGGGATTGGGGTATGGGCCATGCACCGCAGCGAGAGCGCCGAATCAATCTGGAACTCAGGAAATCAGGAATAAGGGAATCAGGGGTGTTCGCTCTTCCTGAGTTCCTGATTTCCAGATGCAAGTGGGGGTGGCCGGCGCGGTCCCTAATGGCGCCATACTGGCCGGAGTTTACACGGTGGAACACGGCGTTGAAGACGGTTCCAACATCTGCGAGTTGTTCCCTTTGGGCATACTCGCGATTTCGAGTCTCTTCTGTAGACGCGGGCGTTGACCGCGTTCAGGCGCCATACTGGCCGGAGTTTACACGGTGGAACACGGCTTTGAAGACGGTTCCAACATCTGCGAGTTGTTCCCTTCGGGCACTATCGCTCTCCATAAACTGAGTAGAGAATGAGTTTCTTTGTGGGGAAGCCCCACACCCCCGACTCTTTTTCTAACCTTTGTCACTCTTTTCTTCCAGGGGTACGGGGTCTCACCCTGTAGTGACGCTTCGTCTTCTACAGGGCCGGGGGTGCGGGGCTTCCCCGCCCTTCTTCTCTTCTCTTAACCGTGTCCACCGTTTCGCGATGAAATCCAACGGGAACAACTCGCGGATGTTGAAACCGTGTCCGCCGTTCGCCGTGTTCCACCGTGTTATTCTTCTCTTCGGGGGGTGCGGGGCCGCCCCGCCATTCTTCTCTTCTCTTAACCATGTTCCACCGTTTCGCGATGAAATCCAACGGGAACAACTCGCGGATGTTGAAACCGTGTCCGCCGTTCGCCGTGTTCCACCGTGTTATTCGCCTCTTCGGGGGGGCGCGGGGCCGCCGGATGTTTAAGAAAGGGTTAAATCACAAAGCGTTTGACTTGAAGAGCGGGAAAATGTCCGAAATTGACTAATAAACCAAGGTTCAGACCTGTTGCGCGCAGGTAGTTGACAACTTGGGCTTCGTGTTCCAGGGCGATCGTGGAAGTGGCCTTCAGTTCGAGTAGAATCCGATTATCGCAAAGGAAGTCCGGTTGGAATTTCTGCCGTAAAACCGTGCCATTGTATGACAAATTCATTTGAACTTGGGGCCTGAAAGGAATAGATCGAACGGCAAACTCCAGTTCAAGGCATTCCTGATAGACGGACTCCAAAAAACCATGTCCCATGTTGGCGTATACTGCGTAACAGGCTCCCAGAATTTTCCCCGATTCCTCAGCCATGATCAGGTTCGTCATCCATTTACCTCCTTTTGTCTTAAAACGTTGCTTGTCGCTGTTTTATTGTCGGTTGCGTGAAAAAAAATGCGACCGGCGAAGAAGACTCCACCGACCGCGTTCAGGCGCCATACTGGGCGGAGATTAACACGGTGGAACACGGCGATGAAGACGGTTCCAACATCCGCGAGTTGCTCCCCATGGGCATAGTCGCGATTTCGACTCTCTTCTGTAGATACGGGCGTTGACCGCGTTCAGGCGCCATACTGGCCGGAGTTTACACGGTGGAACACGGCGTTGAAGACGGTTCCAACATCTGCGAGTTGTTCCCCGTGGGCATAGTCGCGATTCCGAATCTCTTTTGTAGACGCGGAGGCTCGCCCTTCGAAGCGTATTCGCGTAGTAGGGTGACCGCGTTCAGGCGCCATACTGGCCGGAGTTTACACGGTGGAACACGGCGTTGAAGA
>JBIIYJ010000198.1:0-10154 GCA_044346855.1 Kiritimatiellia bacterium | reverse complement strand
TGGTCTTTTTTTTTAAGTCGTCCTGCAACCCGTCCAGGATCGCATCCAGGCCGTCGGCATTCTCGTCCTTCAGCTCGACCCGCGTCGCCAGGGCCGCCCGGGCCGCCAGGCGCAGCGCGTCCGGGCCGTCCAGCTCGGAGGCGATCTTCACCATGGCCAGGGCCGCCCGGATGGAGGCGCCCTTCTTGAACTTGGGGTGCACGCGCGTCTCGCGCGTGAGCGTGACCGCCGCCCGCACCAGGTGCGGGTCATTGCAGCCGGTGACCAGGCTGACGATCTCCTGTTCCTCTTTTTCGGACTGGTACTTGAGCCCCACGTGCTCGAAGCGGTCGCGCAAGGCCTCGGAAAGATGGCCCGTGGCGATGTATTCCACCGGATTCTGGGTCGCCACCACCTGGAACCCCGGAGCCGCCCGCACCTCCCCCACGTGGGGCACCTGCAGGCGCCGCTCGTCCATGGCGGGGAGCAGGACGTTCTGGACCGCCTCGGGCATCCGGTTCAGCTCGTTGACGAACAGGACCGACCCCTCCTGCATCGCCAGGATCAGGGGCCCGGCGGTAAAGGTCTCCGGGCTGTAGCCGGCCTTGAGCACCACCGGCGGATCGAACCAGCCCGTCAGCTTGTTCTCCGTGTAGCGGTCGTCCCCGTCCACGCGGTGCACGCGCCGGCCGAGATGGCCGCAGACGGCCAGCGCCAGGGTGGTCTTGCCCACCCCCACCGGCCCCTCCAGCAGCAGGTGGTGACCCGAGCGCAGAACGGCCAGCGA
This sequence comes from Kiritimatiellia bacterium, assembly GCA_044346855.1. GTDB lineage: Bacteria > Verrucomicrobiota > Kiritimatiellia > CAIKKV01 > CAIKKV01 > CAIKKV01. Next base: position 9,388 of record JBIIYJ010000198.1, on the reverse strand, counting down.
AAGGGCCAGCTCGCAATCGCGCCCCACGATGCCGAAACGGGACTGAATCTGGGTCACTAGTGTCACGGTCGTTTTCCTTAGAATGTCCGGCGGTCCTCGACGCGCTTGGCCTTGCCGACAAAGCGCTCCAGGCTGCCGGGCTCCACCAGCGTCAGCTTGCAGTGCAGGCCGAGCGCCGTATCGATCTTGTGCTGAAGTTCCTCGCGCACCGCATGGAGCTTGCGCATCTGGTCGGTGAAGAGCGCCTCGGACATCTCGACCTTCACCTCGAGGTTGTCCATGGCCCCGTCCCGCGTGGCGATCAGCAGGTAATGGGGCGCCGTGCCCTGCAGGCGCATCAGCACCTCCTCCACCTGGGAGGGGAAGATGTTGACCCCGCGGATGATCAGCATGTCGTCGGTCCGCCCCGTCACCTTCTCCATCCGCCGCGTGGTGCGGCCGCAGGGGCAGGCCTCGGGGATCACGCGCGTGATGTCGCGCGTGCGGTACCGGATCACGGGAATGCCCTCCTTCGTGAGCGTGGTGATCACCACCTCCCCGCTCTCCCCGTCCTTCACCGGCTCCAGGGTGTCGCGGTCCACGATCTCGAAAAGGAAATGGTCCTCCTGCACGTGCATGCCCCTCTGGTGGATGCACTCGCCGCTCACGCCGGGGCCGATGATCTCGGACAGCCCGTAATTGTCGGTGGCGAAGAGTCCCAGCAGGGACTGGATCTTGTGCCGGATTTCGTTGGTCCAGAACTCGCCGCCGAAAAAGCCGAGCCGCAGCTTCAGCGCGTCCGCGGGCAGCCCCGCCTTCTGGAGGCTCTCGCCCAGGTGGACCGCGTAGGTGGGCGTGCAGACCAGCGCCGTTGTCCCGAAATCCTGGATCAGCATCAGGTGGCGCTCGGTGTTGCCCGAGCTCGCCGGGATCACCGCGGCGCCCACCTTCTCGACGCCGTAGTGCAGCCCGAAACCGCCCGTGAAGAGGCCGTAGCCGAAGGCGATCTGGACGATGTCCTCCTCGGTCAGCCCGCCGGCCACCAAAAAGCGGGACACCACCTCGGTCCAGGTCTCCATGTCGCGGCGGGTGTAGCCCACCACCGTGGGCTTCCCGGTCGTGCCGGTCGAGGCGTGGATGCGGACGATCTCCTTGAGCGGCACGGCGAAGGTCTTGAAGGGATACCCCTTGCGGAGATCCTCCTTCAGCGTGAAGGGGAGCAGGCGGACGTCGGCGAGGCTGCGGATCGAGTCCGGGGTCAGCCCCGCGGCCTTCATCTTGTCGGCGTAATACGGGACGTGCTTCCACACGCGGCGCAACTGCTCGCGGAGCTGCTCCAACTGCAGGTCGGCCAGGCGGGCGCGCTCCAGGCATTCGCGGCCCGGATTCCAGATGCGGTTCAGGGGGGTGGTCGGAGTGCTCACAGGGACAGCACCTCCGCGCTCTTCAGCACCCGCACCCCGCCCGAGGCCAGCCGCCGAACGGCGCTGGGCACATCGTCGAACCGGAAGACCAGCACCGCCTTGCCCTGGGATTTCTCGACGAACCCGTACATGTATTCCACGTTGATCCCGCCCTCATGCAGCAGGTTCAGCACCCCGGCCAGGCCGCCGGGGCTGTCCGGCACCTCCACCGCCACCACGTCGGTCAGGGAATAGGTGAACCCCTGCTCCTTGAGCAGCTGGCAGGCCGCGTCGGGCTTGTCCACAATCAGGCGAAGAATGCCGAAATCGCTGGTATCCGCCAGCGACAGGGCCCGGATATTGATTCCGGCCGCCCCCAGAAGGGAGGCGATCGCGGCCAGTCGGCCGCTCCGGTTTTCGATGAATATGCTGATCTGGCTGACCTGCATGACGCTTCCTCCCGGGAGTTCGATTATCGGCTAGTTTGCCCCTTCCGGGAGAAGGAGTCAAGAAACCGCTGGAAATCAGCCAGTCACGCGCGGCTCCCCCGTGACTCGTCGCCTCCGCCTCAATAAACAAGACGAATGCAAAGCATTCATATAAATTAGTATATAGTCGCTCGGGAGGCAAGTTTAAAGATGGGGGAAAGGATGATTAATGCGCCTCGAGCCAGGTGTCGCCGCTGGCGATCTCGACGCCCAGGGGAATGCCCAGGTTCAGGGCATGCTTCATCGCGTCCGTGACCAACTCCTTGACCTCCCCCGCCTCCGCGCGGGGAACGTCCAGCAGAAGCTCGTCGTGGACCTGGAGAACCAGTCGCGCCCCCAGCTTGCGGCTCTTCAACGCCTGGTGCACCTTGATCATGGCCAGCTTGATCAGATCCGCCGCTGTCCCCTGCACCGGGGTGTTGATGGCGTTCCGCTCCGCCGCCTGCCGGGAGGTGGCGTTGCGCGAGACGATATCCCGCAAGAAACGGCGCCTCCCCAGGACCGTCCGCACGAAGCCCTGCGCGCGCGCCTCGACGATCGTCCTGTCCATGTACTCCTTGACGCCCGGATACTGCACAAAATAGGCCTCGATCAGGTCCGCCGCCACCTTGCGGCTCACGCCCAGCCGCTGGGCCAGGCCGAACGCCGAAATGCCGTAGATGATCCCGAAATTCACCATCTTGCAGCGCGACCGCATCTCGGACGTCACCAGCCCCGCCATCACGCCGTAAACGCGCGCGGCCGTCTCGGTGTGGATGTCCGCCCCGCGCTCGAACGCCTCGCGGAGCCCCTTGTCCCCGCTCAGCGCCGCCACCACCCGCAGCTCAACCTGGGAATAGTCGGCCGAGACCAGCACATGATCCGCGTCGCGCGGAATAAAGGCGCCCCGGATGCGCCGCCCCCGCTCCGTCCGGATCGGGATGTTCTGGAGGTTGGGATCGAACGACGAAAGGCGGCCGGTCTCTGTCAGAATCTGGCTGAAGGTCGTGTGGATCCGCCCCGTCTTCGGATTGATGCATTCGGGAAGCTTGTCGACATACGTCGACTTGAGCTTGCTGCACGCGCGGTGCTCCAGGATCATTTCAATCACGGGATGGCGACCGACCAGCTTCTGGAGGACATCCTCGCCCGTCGCATACTGGCCGGTGGCCGTACGCGTGGCGGCGGGATCGAGCTTGAGCCGGTCGAACAGGACGTCGCCCAGCTGCTTGGGCGAACTGATGTTGAACCCGCCGCCGGCCGACTCCACGATCCGCGTCTCCAGGTCCAGCAGCTCGCGGCCCAGCTCGCGGCCGTAGTCATGGAGCTTTTCGGGATCGACCCTCACCCCCTCCTCCTCCATCTCCACCAGCACCCCGACCAGCGGCTCCTCGCATTCCTCGAGCGCCCGGCCGGCCCCTTCGCTCAACACGCACGACAAGACCTTGCGATGGAGCTGCAGGACGAGATCCGCCTCCTCGGCGGCGTAGTCCAGAACCCCGGCGGGTTCGACTTCGCTGAGGTCCTTGCCCTTCTCGCCCAGGATCCGGGCCAGGGGAATGGGCTCGTAATTCAGGTACTGCCGGGCCAGGTGCCCGAGGGTGTGGCGGTCCGCGGCGTCCAGCACGGCATGGCCCAGCATCGTGTCCCGCAAGGGACCCGCCAGCCCGATCCCGTGTTTCCGCAGGACCGTCATGGCAAACTTCAGGTTGTGCGAAATCTTGACCGGCCCGGCTTTCTCGAAGAGCGGCCGGAACCGGTCCAGGAGGGCGCTCGACCCGGCTGGATCGTTCGGAATGGGAACATACCAGGCCTTGCCCGGCCCGGCGCTGAAGGAAAGGCCGACCAGCCCGACATGCCAGGCCTCCACGCCCGTCGTCTGCACGGCGAACGCCCATTCCCCGGAATCGCGAAGGGCCGCCAGCACGGCGTCCACGCCGGCGCCGGTCGCCAGGACATAGTCGTGCGGAACATCGGCCAGCTTCCCGAACGACTCGTGGGTCTCCATCGTGAAATCGCCGCCCAGCAGCCGCTTGCCGATCTGCAGCAGCTCGTACTTCGCCAGGACCGCCTTCAGGGCGTCCTTGTCCGGCTCCTGCCGCTTCAGGGCGTCAAAGGGAACGTCCAGCGGCACGTCGTCCCGGATCGTGGCCAGCCGGCGGCTGATCAGGGCCAACTCGCGGTTGGCGGCGACCCGCTCGCCCAGCTTGCCCTTGATCTCCGCGGCATGCTCCAGGATCGCGTCGAGCGACCCGTAGGTGTCCAGCAGCGTGATGGCCGTCTTCTCGCCGACGCCCGGGATGCCGGGGATGTTGTCGGACGCGTCGCCGACCAGGCTGAGATAGTCGACCATCCGGGCGGGCGACTGGATGCCCCAGTGGGTGCAGACTTCCGGGACGCCCAGGATCTCAGGGGGCGTGTTGGCCTTGCCCGGCCGGAACAGGAACGTGCGGGCGTCCACCATCTGCGCCACGTCCTTGTCGGGCGTGGCCAGGTAGGTCATGAAACCGGCCTTCTCCGCCTTCCGGGCCAGGGTGCCCATGACGTCGTCCGCCTCGAAGCCGTCCACGCGGAGCGCGGGGATGTTGAGCGCCTTGGCCAGTTCCATGGCCATGGGAATGGCGGCCACCAGGTCCTCCGGCGCCTTCTGCCGGTGCGCCTTGTAGGCGGCATATTCCTGATGCCGGAATGTCGGGGTCTGCGAGTCGAGCACCAGCACCAGGTGGGTGGGCTTCTGCTCGTCCAGGATCTGGAGCAAGATGGAGGCGAACCCGAACAGGGCCGAGGTGTTCACCCCCGTGGTCGTGATCCGGGGGTTGCGCATGAACACGAAATGGCCGCGGTACAGCAGCGGCATCACATCGACGATAAACAGCCGGTCCGTGGAAGTGGTCATCCGGTCACATTGACCTATTCCGCCCCCCTTTTCAATGCTCTTTTCACGCGACGGACGCGCCCAGCACCTCGCCGGCCGGCTCGCGGAAGACCAGGTCCGCCTCGGCGTCCAGCCAGGTCTCGCCCTGGTTGATGACGACCACCCTGCACGTCGGCTGCCGCCCGCGCGGCAACCCGCCGGCCGGGAACACGCTCAGCGAGGTGCCGCACACCACCAGCAGGTCGGCGGCATAAATCCGGTTGCGCGCGGCCCGGAAAATCGCCTCGGGCAGCGGCTCCCCGTAAAACACGACATCCGGCTTGAACACCCCCCCGCACCCGTGCCGCGGCACCCGCCCCGCCTCCACCTCGCCCCACAGCGCCTCCGTGGCCGTGATCGCGCCGCACTCCCGGCAGATGCTGGTTGCCAGGTTGCCATGCACCGGCAGCACCGTCGGATTCCCCGCCTGCTGGTGCAGGCTGTCGATGTTCTGCGTGATCACCGCCACGCGGGCCAGCGGGGGCTCGTGCAGCCGGGTGATGGCGAGATGGCCCGCGTGCGGCTTCGCCTTCCGGAAGGCCGGGCCGTACTCGCGGACGAACCGGTAAAACACCTCGGGCCGCTTCTGGAACACCTCGATGTCGAACACCTCCTCGCTCACCCCGGAGGCATACAGGCCGGTGGCCGACCGGAAGTCCGGGATCCCGCTCTCGGTGGACATGCCCGCCCCCGTCAGGAAGACGATGTCGCGGGCCTGCCCCAGCAAGTCGCGGAAGCGCGCCCGATCCGGCGCCGGCGTTTCGGTGTTCATGCGTCGATCCTTTCCGTTCCGGCCTGGGACGCCCTCACCATCCCCCGGGCGACGGGGAGCCAGGCGGCCAGCGCCGCCAGGGCCGTGAGGGGATAGGCGATCAGGGGAACAACCTTGACGCCCCCGGCCAGGGCGAACGCGAGCGAGGAGACCCCCTTGCCCAGCCGGTAGCCGAAGGCGTCGATGACCTCCTTGGCCCGGTAGCGGGCGTCGAAGGAGAGCGGGATGTAGAGGATCTCCTTGGCCGCCCGGAAGATCGAATAATCGAGGACCTTGAAGACGATGTAGCCCGCCGCCGCGGGCAGCAGGCCGGGGACCAGCAGCGAGGCCGCCGCGCCGGCCAGGTTCAGGACCGGGATGGCGCTGTGGATGACGATCAGAGGCAGCCGGCGCAGCGCCAGCGGGGTCAGGACGAACTGGAACAGGGCCGCCCCCACGTTCAACAGGGCGTACAGGCCGCCGAACCAGGCGGTGCGGGCGTCGGGGTCGGGGATGAAAACCTTGACCCGCACGTTCATCTGCAGCTCCAGCGCGGTCGAGACCGCCTGCGTCAGCAGGATCACCACCGCCATCCGGCGGAGCACGGGCGAGCGGGCCAGCTCGCCCAGTCCGAGGTGGCCGTGGCGCCCCTGCTTTTCCTCGGCCGCCGAGGGCGCGGGCTCGCCGGCCAGGTGGAACGAGGCCACCGCCAGGACGCCCACGGGAACCAGGGTGACGGCGGCGAGCATGAGCAGGTTGGCGCTCCCCCACCCGACCGCCAGGGCGCGGACGACGGCGCCGCCCAAAATGGGGCCGAGCGACGCGATGCCGCACACGAGCCCGTTCCACTTCCGCCCCTCGCCCGTGGAGAGGGTGGAGTTGAGGAACGACCACACCTGCTCCACGAGCAGGACGATGTAGCCCTCGCGGAAGACATAGAGCACGATCGTGGCGGGCGCCCAGCCGGCCAGCAGCGCCTGCTGGCACCCGATCAGGACCAGCGCCGAAAGGGCGGTGCTCAGCAGGATGGCCAGCCGCGGCCCGGCCAGGGAAAGCAGGCGGGCGTACCCGAACACCAGCAGGAGGGTTCCCGCGGGCGCCGCGGCCATGATCCAGGGCAGCTTCTGCGTCCCGTAGGCTTCGACGAACAGGGACTGCGCCACGCTGCGCACGAACTCGTAGCCGAACAGGAGGAAGGCCGAGGCCGCGGCGATGGCCAGCGTGGCCCCCAGCCGCCGGCCGGGCATTCCGGAAAGGAGTGGCATGTTCATCCGGCGGATCGTAGCTTGATTTGCGGTTGAAAGTAAATCACTATACGGCCATGACAACGACAACCTTCACGCTGGTCAGGCCCGAGCACCTGAACCACTACGGCTTCCTGTTCGGCGGAAACCTGCTGAAGTGGGTGGACGAGGTGGCCTGGATGGCCGCCAGCCGCGACTTCCCCACCTGCCTCTTCCTGACCGTTGCCATGGATCACGTCGAATTCCACAGGCGTTCCGGAAATGGGGACATGCTCCGCTTCGAGGCGGTCCAGTCGAAGCGCGGGAAGACCTCGGTTCAATACCGGGTGGAGGTGATCCGCCGCCCGCCCGGCGAGGACCGCGAGGAGAACATCTTCTCCACCACCGTCACGCTCGTGCGCGTGACGGCCCTTGGCAAGAAAACGCCCCTCCCGCGCGCGCAGCCGCCCAAGGCGGGCTAGATCGCCATTTGGCTGTTGCACGAATGTCATCCGGAGGGCGGAGTTCCACGACGCCTCATGCGCAAGCATGGCGCTTTCCTGGCGCGTGAGGGCTCGCGGAGCTCGCCCCTCCGTTTGGCTGTTGCACGAATGTCATCCGGAGGGCGGAGCCGAGTAGCAGACGAAGCGTCGCTACCCGGCAAGCTTCCACGACGCCGCATGCGCAAGCATGGCGCTAATGGTGCGCCGCTACAGCCCTGCGGCGTTCCCGACCAGCCCCTGGACGTTCAAGGGCAGGCGCGTGAGCGTCTTCACCTTCCGGCCGGACTTGCCCAGCGTATTCTCGATCACCACGTAGTCGAAGCCCGGGATCACCAGGTCGTTCCAGTGGTTGCCGAACCCGCGCAGCGCCACGTCGAGCATGGTCACCACCTGCCGGCCGAGCGGCTTGTGCGAATCCAGCGTGATGGCGCCGTAAAACTCCTGGCACTCCGTGTAGCCGGAATTGTGGGTCCCCGTGTAGGGCTTCAGGGTGGCCAGCGGGATCGGCTTGCCGACCCGCTTCGACACCTCGGCCGCCTTGGAGGCGAAGAAATCCACCAGCGCCTGCTCCTGCAGCCGCGCCGGCTTGTTCGAGGCCGCCACCTCGGCATATTTGCGGAATCCGACCTTGTAGGCCTTTTCAATAAAATCGAACCAGTACTGCTGGTCGGGCTTCACCTGGCCGGCGATCACCGACCGGCGGATGCAGGAATTCATCCCGTCGCGGGTGGGCGCCACGCCCAGGTGCACCCAGTCGCCCTTGTTGATCGGCCGGTTCAGGGCCTTGCCGATCAGGGTGCGGTTCGCCTCGTTGGCCCCCACCATCACCTTGAACCCGCAATCCTCGCACCCCAGCTCCTTGCCGATGAACGAGCCCCAGGCCGCCACCTCGGTCTCCAGCATCCCCGGCTGCAGCACGGCCAGCATGCCGCGCATCATGGCGTCCGCCACGTGGCAGGCGTCCGCGATCAGGCGCATCTCCACGTCGGACTTCTCGTACTTGATCTTGAAATACAGCTCCTGCGCGTCCACCACGTTCTTCGCCCCGAACAGGCGGCCCAGGTATTCGGTCAGGCTGGCGGGCAGCACCTGGCGGGGCGTCAGGAGCGCGATCTTGCGGATCTTCTTCAGCGGCTTGCCCGTCGCCTGCTCGAGAATATCCTCCACGCGCTCGGCCGCCACCGGATACTTCTCGTCGGCCAGCTGCAGCAGCTCGGCCTTGTGCACCCGGCAGCCCGAGCGGCCGGACAGCTGCTCGGCCACGTAGCCGCCCTCCAGGCCGGCGATCAGGTGGAAGCCGGTCGGCCCCATGACGCCCGCCACCTGCTCCACCGAGATGTTCGTGTTGCCGCCCAGGTACGGGACGTCGCCGCAATAGTGCTCGTCGGAAAAGACCACGCCCGCGTCGAAGCCGCCCGCGGCCAGCGCCTTCTTCACCAGGTTCTGGCGGCGCCTGAACTCGGACGGGGGCGTCATGTAGAGAGGATCGATCCGGCCATCATAGGCCTTGATGACCTTCTGAATCTTCTTCCATTCCGCATTCAACCGGACCAGTTTGCGCATGATGGCTCCCTTTTCTCGACGCTTACTCAAGTTCGGGACATTGTACACGGACCCGATGCCGGATCAATCTTGAAGTCCCAACCGAAATAGCAGCGCGTCGGCCGTCCAATCCTCCTTGACGGTGCGCCACCGGCTGACATGGACCAGCACCTCGCCCGTCACACGATCCTGGTGCGCGTGGAAATTGGACAGGGTCATCCCCTCCCACTCCCCCTCCCTCCGCGTATCCACCACCCGCACGGTGGCGCGCTCCAGCAGCAGCGTCCGCGGATTCACCCGCCCGATCACCAGCGGCCAGCGCGGACCGTTCCCCCGCGGATTGCGCTCTGAAATATTGCCGACCCACCAGATCTCCCCGTTCGCCAGGGGGAGCAGCTGCGACATGCTGCTGGGCGAGAAAAAGGATTCGCCCCCGTCGTAGGTCCACGGTTTAACGGGCCCCCACGTCTCGCCCTCGTCGCCCGAGACCGAATACCACCGATGCCCGGGAAGCTCGGGCTTCACGTCGTTGCTCCCCCGCAGCACCATCAGGATCCGGCCGTCCGGAAACTGCGCGATCGTCGGCTCCACCGCGCCCCGGGTCGA
>JBIIYJ010000025.1:0-30502 GCA_044346855.1 Kiritimatiellia bacterium | reverse complement strand
TTCCATCCCGAGCAATACGAGGCGCCCTTTCTTCACGGGCAGAAGGTGCTGGAGAATTTCGCGAAGGTGGCGTCATCCTTGCATATGCGGCGTCGCAGAGCTCCGCCCTCCGTATGACAGTCATGCGCCAGCCTTGCGCCCGAGGCGTCGCAGAGCTCCGCCCTCCGTATGACTTTCATGCGCCACACGCGACGACAACAACGGGTTGACACCTATTTGCTATTCACCTATTGTTCAATTTCTCGGGTGTCTTTGATACGCTAACTTCGTCAACTGATTCGAGCCGACATTCTGGTTCGGTAAAGGGCCCTCGGGCCGCGGGAGTCGATACCATGGTGAGAACGATACGCTGGATGGCGGCCCTGCTGCCTGTGACGGCCCTGGTTTGCGCGCGAGCCGAAACCAATCTCCCCGTTCTCAAGCCCGAGACCCTCTGCGTGCCGGTGATCTCCTCGCGCGCCCTGCAGAACGGGGTCGCGCCCAACAACCGCGGGGGCTGGTCGTTCGTGGCCCAGTTCATGAACTATTACTCCACCGGGAACAAGGAGAAGTTGACCAATTCGCTTCCCAACGGCGGCCACTACCTGTCCTATAAGAACCTGTCCGAGCGGCCGGAGGCGGAATGGATCATCGCCGACCTCCAGGCCGGCTCGTACAAGCTGCTCCGCTGGCCCGGGTTCCACGCGGCCGAGGTCGGCTCCGTGCTGGCCGGCAACGGCCGCCTGTTCTTCACGGTGGATTACGGCCACATCTACTATTATGAGCCCGCCGAGGACACGGTCAAGCCGCTGGGCCGGGTGTGGGACAACCTGGACGAACTGCGCATGTTCTACAAGTTCATCCTGGGGCCGGACGGCATGGTCTACGGCTCCGCCCAGGCCACCTCGGGCCGCACGATGCTGATCCAGTTGAATCCAGACACGCTGACATACAAGCTCTTCCATAAGGTCGGGCTCAAAGGCCGCCGTCCGGGGCTGACCTACGGCTACTATCTTGCCGTGGATCCTCCCTGGATGTATACGGCGGTCGGGCAGGGGAACTGGGAGCTGTTCGCCGTCAATGCGGAGACCGGCGAACAGAAGTGCCTGGTCGACGTCACCGGCGAAGGCTCCCGCATCACCTGCGAACTGGCGGACGGGTTCATCAGGGCCGGCGTCGGCCGGCCGGGCTCGCCGCCCGAGCGGTTCTGGCTCGTGGACGGGGCCGCCGTGCCGGCGGATCCCTCGGGGAAGAAGCCCGATGCGCTCCCGATAAGCGAGAAAACCTACAAGGCTGTCGAGTGGAAGAACACCAAGCCGGCGAACCTCGCGGGGAAGCCGAAGGTCGATTCGGCCAAGGGCGTCATCACGATCGACCGCGAAGGCCGCGGCGAGATTGTCTGGCGGCCGGCCGATTCCACCAATGTGGTGAACAGTCTGCCCTTCGCCATCAGCAACGCGGAGCCGGTCACCATCGAGTCGCTCACCGCCATGCCCGACGGCACCCTGCTGGGGAACGCCCGCGGCTACAGCGGTTTCTTCCGGTTCGATCCGGCGAGCCGTAAACTCGACTTTTTCGGCAAGTTCTCGCCCAGCGGCCCGGCCGTCGCCCAGCTCGGCGGGAAGTTCTACCTCTGCGGCTATCCCAACACGATGATCATCGAATACGATCCCGACAAACCGTGGACCGCGACGGCGGCCAGCGAGGGGAAGGGGACAAACGACAATCCCCGCCACCGGGGGACGCTGGGGCAGGGGACCAGCGAGTCTCACTTCTGCCGCAAGCTGATCAACGGCGGGAACGGGCGCCTCTATTCGCTGGGGCTCCGCGAACGGTGGTCCACCGGGACTGGCCTGGGCTATTATGAGCCGGCCACGGGCAAGCGTTTCGGCCTGGGCCAGGCGAACAAGGACATTGAACCCCAAGGCATGGTGGTCCTCCCCGACCTGAAGCGGCTGGTCTTTTCGGGGGAACCGATCGGGAAGGGCGATGCCCGGCTGATTGTCTATGACCTTGACCTGAATGAGGTGGAAAAGTTGGAGATCCGCCCCGGCCTGGACTCCGGCGGCGCGTTGTTCGAGTCGGCCGCCACGAATGAATTCCTCGGCTGCTGCCACGGCCTGACCACCAACACCTTCACGTTCTACCGGTATGATCTTGCCGAGAAAAAGGTTGTCCGGCAGGTGGAGCTCCCGGCCCGCATCCAGGCCATTCTGACCTCACCGGCGGATGGAGCCAAGTGGGCGCTGGCCTCCGACACCCTGTACCGTCTCGATCCGGTAACCCTGGCCATGACGCCGGTCGGCTCGATCCCGAAAGGGGTTGACTATCCGGTCTTGATCGGCAAATTCCTGTACGGCACCCGGGGCGGCGAATTGATCCGGGTTGCCTTGCCCTAGCAGCCCCCCGCAAACCCGAGCCGCTAGTCTTGCTTATTTTTGCCTTCCGGCGGGGCGTTCGTGGCGGAGTCGGAGCTAAAGCCCAGGAGGTTTTTGACGCCGCCGACCATCTTGCCCGCTTCCGCTCCGACGGCCGAGGCACCGTCGCCGATCAGGTTTGCCGTGCCGGAGAAAACCTGGGTCGCGGCGGTCACGATCGAGCCGAACACCTTCCGGATCACGTCCACGACGCTGGCGCCTTGCTTTCCCTCTTCCTTGCCGATGTCCTTCAGGTGGATGTCCGGAAGCGGAATGGGGGCCGCCCCGCCCATGGCCAGCGTGGCGCTCAGCCGGATCGAGGCGTCCTCGATCAGGAAGTCCTCAATGATGACCTTCTTGCCGGAATCGGCTGTTTCCTCGATCGGATCTGTTTCCTTTTCGGTGCCAGATATTTTTTCGAGAATGCGACCGATGTTGCTCTTGCCGAGCCCCAGTTCATAGATGATTTCGGGCTCCTTGACGCGAATGGATGTGATGACCAAGGTGTCCTTGAAAAGCGACGGCACTGAGAATTTCACGTCCACTTCCCCGACGCTGATGGCGTGTTTGGTCTTGAATCCGTCGGGATTGCCCAGCACAAAACCCTTCAAATGGACGACTCCTTGCAGCAGGCGGAAGTGCGCTTTTTCAAGGGAGATCGGGGCGCCGAGCAGCGAGGGTCCCGCCTGCTCGAGCGTTGTTTTGACGATCGCGCCCATGCCGTAATTCAGGATCAGCAAAAGGATGACCACGAGCACAACCAAAACCAGCATGATGCGGCGAAAGTACTTCATGACGACTCCTTGTGTTCGAATGTTTCCTGATTCAAGCATAGGCCGATGTCGAATTCAAGTAACGTCCCTTGAAAGATGGAGGGTCCGGTGCCACCCGTACCGGACGCGCCAATTTTGCGCCGGTCGCGCGCAGACGGTCCGGGTGGCACCGGACCCTCCATCTCGTTCTAGAAAGGCGTCAAATGGGGCAGCAGCGCATTATTAGCAGCCTGGCGTTATTCCCTCGCCAATCGCTGATGCGCCTCCTTATCTCGGCCCGATTCCGGCGAAGCGCGGATCGGACGAGGTGATGGCCATTGCGCGCGTGGCGACATTGCCCAGGCGGGGGTCGACGTTATAGACGCCGCCGATTTCGGGCGTGGGCAGGTCGGGGATCCGGTTCCCGTCCATCTGGAACCAGGCGTTGCCGCGGAAGACGAAGCTCTCAGGGCGCGTGTCCGGGCCCACGTTGACGAAGGGGTCGACCCGGCTGTCGAACACGACCAGGTTCTGCTCGAACGTCCCGCCGTGGCAGGGCTTGAACGGCGGCTCGGTCGATTCCTGCAAAATCCGCAGCACCCATTTCTCCTGGCGATAGAAGAGGTTGCGGCGCACCCGGCCGCCGGCGGCCGTGACCCAGGCGACCGCGGCTTCGCCGCCGACGAATCGGTTGTCGGAGATGTCGATGGCCTTGGCCTCGTAGGCTGTCACGTAAGGCCGGAAAAACTCCCGGCCCGTGCTGCCGCCCAGGTTGATGGCGCGGTAGCCGGCATTCTTGAAAAAGCAGCCGGTCACAAGGACGTTGGTCGTGCAGCCCTTGAGCTGGATGCCGCTGTCCTGCGAGAAGCCTGCCTTGCCCTTGAAGACGCATTGGGTGACCACGCCGTTGTGGCAGCCCACCATGTCGACGGCGGAGCCGCCCCAGCCCCGGAAGGTGCAGCCGTTCACCACGAACTTGTCCAGGCCGGAGAGCTTCAGGGCGTCGAAGTTCCCGTCGGGCCCCGTGTTCTCGATCGTAAGACCCTCGAAGCGCATGCCTTTCGAAGGCGTCGCGAAGCTCCCGCCGTCGTCGGCGTTGATTCCGTTCTGGCTGTAGCCCGAGACGACCACGTGGCGCAGGGTGACATGCGAACAGTCGATGAAATGCCAGCCCTCGTCCCCGCCGCCGGTGAAGACCGGGGGATGGGCGGGGTCGAGGCCGGCAATGACGATCCGGGCGCGCGCCGTGCCTTTCAGGTTTTCCACATAGAGCCCGCCCGTGTAGGATCCGGGGGCAATGAGGATGGTGGAGCCGGGCACGGCCTGGCGCAAGGCGGTCCGGAGCCCCTCGTTCGAATTCACCCGGATCTCGGCGCCGGGTACGGCTTCCGTGAGAGTCAGCATCAGGGCCAGGACGACCAATGGCTTTATAGAGAGTGTCATGGGACGCCTTTCCAGGAGAGTTAGTCAACTCCAAGATGATCGTATTATACGTCGTTCCGAAAGGAGTGGCTAGTTGTTTATGTTTACAAGCATCACCCTGAACCCCGAACCCCTGAACCCCGAACCCGCCTCATTCGCCTCTCGGCCGTTGACGGTAAGGTGATCCTTTGGTATCCTGATTTACTCAACAAGGGGTTTTATATGCGACAGAAATTGTCGGGTTTTTTGACGGCCGGCCTGCTTTTGGCGATGGTTGGTTCCATTCCCGCCGGAGCCGGCGACTGGCCGGGCTGGCGCGGCCCGAACCGGGACGGAAAGTCAACGGATACCGGTCTGCTGAAGGCCTGGCCGGCTGACGGGCCGGAGCGGCTTTGGGCCGCCACGGACCTTGGCAAGGGCTACTCCTCCGTGGCCGTGGTGAAGGATATCGTCTATACGACCGGCGATGTCGGCGAGGACCTGATGATTTACGCGCTGGACGGCAAGGGCCAGATCAAGTGGAAGGCTGTCCAGGGGCCCGCATTCACCTCCAGTTACGGGGGTTCCCGTTCCACGCCCGTCGTGGACGGCGACCGGCTTTACCTGGTCGGCGGCGACGGGCTCGTCACCTGCCACAAAACGGCTGACGGCAGCCTCGTCTGGAAGCGCGCCCTGAAGGATTTCGGGGGCAAGCCCGGGAGATGGGGCTACTCGGAATCGGTGCTCATCGTGGACAACATGGCCGTTGTCACGCCCGGCGGCAGGTCGGCGCTGGTGGCGCTGGACAAGGCCACGGGCGCCGATCTCTGGAAAAGCGACGCCGAGGGCAAGGCCCACTATTCCTCGCCCATCGTGATTGGCGAAAAGGGCGCCGACCTCATCGTGCAGGGCACCGGCAGCGGCCTCATCGCCGTCAACGCGAAGGACGGCAAGAAGGTCTGGTCGGACGGGTTCTGCGCCGACAACACCGCCAACTGCCCCGACCCGGCCTATGCCGACGGCTACCTGTTCTGGGCCAATGGATACGGCAAGGGCGGAATCTGTTTCAAGGTGGATTTCAAGGACGGCGCCTGGACCTTCAAGCAGGCCTGGCAGACCAAGGATATGGTCTGCCATCACGGCGGCTATGTGATCGACAAGGGGTTCATCTACGGCAATCACAACGCCGGCTGGTCCTGCCTCGACCTGAAGACCGGCGCGCCCAAGTGGTATCAGGCCGGCATCGGCAAGGGCTCCGTGGTCTTCGCGGACGGCATGCTCTATCTCTTCGGCGAAAAGGGCGGGCAGCTCGGGCTGGCCGCCGCATCGCCGGACGGCTTCACGCTGAGCGGCCAGTCCAAGGTGGCCGGCAGCGGGACGAGCTGGGCCCATCCCGCCGTCGCCAACGGCCGGCTCTACGTCCGTTACGACACCAACCTCTACTGCTTCAACGTGGCGGCGAAATAACGCGATCCGGCTGTTGCGAAGTCGGCAAAGGAGGGGGCGCTGCTCGCTCCACCGCCCGGTTTCCCCATCGCGGCCGGAACGGCAAACCACCCGGACAGCGCGCAGGGGTCCTTTGCATCATCAGGAAAGGGAAGCGGGATGAGACGCATAACGATTGAAATGGCGAGCGTGGCGGTCGTCATCATGGCTGGCCTTGCCGCGCAAGGCCAGGCTCCCGTCCCAGGCAAGATCGAAGCGTGGCCGGGCTTTCGCGGGGCGGGTTTGCAGGCGGTGGTTCCGGAGGGAACCGCGGCCCAGGGGTGGGAGATTCAGGACGGCAAGGGCCTGCTGTGGAAGAGCGAGCTGCCGCTTCCCGGCGCCGGCTCGCCGATCGTCTGGGGCGACCGCGTCTTCCTTTCCGGAGCCGATACGGCGGGCCATGGCGCCGTGTTCGCGCTCGACGCCAATTCCGGCAAACTTCTATGGAAGGGCGACGTTCCGCTGACGGGTCAGCCGAAGCTCTTCGACGAGCACACCACGTTCGCCGCTCCCACGCCCGTGACCGACGGCAAGCGCATCTACGCCGTTTTCGCCACCGGCGCCATCGCCGCCTTCGACATGGACGGAAAGCCGGTTTGGACGGAGGACCTGGGCGTTCCTGAAATCCAATACGGCTACGCCTCCTCCCCGGTGCTTTACAAGAACCTGCTTGTCGTCCAGTTCGACCAGGAGGCCGAAGACGAGGCGTTCCTGCTCGCGCTCGACGCGGAAACCGGCAAGACCGTTTGGCGCGTCAAGCGCACCCTCGGCGCCTCCTGGTGCTCGCCGGCCGTGTTCGAGACGGCCAAGGGGCCCCAGATCGTGACCGCCTCCTGCGGCGGCGTGGCCGCCTACGACCCGAAGGACGGCAGCGAGATCTGGCGCTTCAAGGAGGAGTCCCACGACATCGTCTGCACCCCCGTTTTCACCAAGGGGCTCGTCGTCGCCACGCTGGCCGCCGAAGGCACCTTCGCGATCCGGCCCGACGGCCGGGGCGATGTGACCGCGACCCACCTGGCCTGGAAGAACGACGACGCCAGCGCCGATGTCGCCTCCCCCGTGGCCTTTGGCGACTGGGTTTTCGTGCCATCCTATGCGGTGCAATGCCTCTCCGCCGCCGACGGCAAGCCGGCGGCCGAATGCGAGGTGGACGGCACCTATTACGCCTCCCCCTTCGTGGCGGGCGGGAAGCTGTATCTCGTCAACCGCGACGGCGCCGTGACGATCCTCAAGGCCGACAAGACTCTGGCCGCCCTGGGCAAGGCCGCGGTCGGCGAGCCGGTGGATGCGACGCCCGCCGTGGCCGGGGGCCGCCTGTTCGTGCGCACCCACAAGCGGTTGCTCTGCTTCCGCCCCGCCGGCGCAGCGCCCGCGGCGGAAGGGCGATGACATGAACCAAGGCGTCTCGACACCGGACGACCCGCGCCAGGAAGGGCCGCGCCCCTTCCTCCGGCGGGCCTCCGTGGTGTCGGCCGTCGTCGCCTCGGCGGTCATGACGCTTCTGGGCGCCGGCGCCTTGACTTTCTGGCTGACCCGCCCCCCTCCGCGCGTCGAGGCCAGCGTGCCTGGCATGGACGGTCGCCCCGCGGATATGCCGGTGCGGGACGTGGTGCGAATCGGCACCATTTTCGAAAAAGGGCCCGGCAAACCCTCGTCGCTTCCGGGCGCCTGGACTTCCTTCCGCGGCGCGGATTTTGCGAATATCGCCACGCCCTCCGCCCCGCTGGCCGAGGTCTGGCCCAGCAACGGGCCGCCCGTGCTGTGGTCCGTGGACCTGGGCGAGGGCTATGCCGCGCCGGTCGTCCGCGACGGCCGGGTTTTCGTGCTCGACTACGATGAGGCCCTCCGGGCCGACATGCTCCGCTGTCTTTCGCTTGATGACGGCCGGGAGCTCTGGCGGCGCGGCTACGGGTTGCAGCTCAAGCGCAATCACGGCTTGTCCCGCACGATCCCCGCCGTGTCCGCCCGCCACGTGGTCACCCTCGGCCCGCGGGGCCATGTCATGTGCGTCGAGGCCGATTCCGGCCGCTTCATCTGGGGGATCGACCTGGAGCGGCGGTTCGGAACGACTGTTCCCGATTGGTATAGCGGGCAATGCCCCCTGATCGACGGGGACACCGTTGTGCTGGCCCCGTGCGGCACGAATATCTTCCTGCTGGGCGTGGATCTCGCCAGCGGCAACGTTGTCTGGGAGACCCCCGCGCCGGGCGCGTGGAAGATGTCGCACTCCTCGATCGCGCCGGCTGTCATCGGGGGGCGCCGGATGTATGTCTACCCGGCCGTGGGCGGCATGGCCGGCGTGGCGGCCGACGGGGATGACCGCGGCAGCGTGCTCTGGAAAACCACGGAGTGGGGGGCTTCGGTGATCGCGCCCGCGCCGGTGGTCCTGCCCGACGGGCGCGTGTTTGTCACCGCCGGCTACGGGGCGGGCGGCATGGTGTTCCGCGTCACCCGCGAGGGGGCCGCCTTCGCGGTGGAGACGATCCGGAAGTTCGGGCCGAAGGACGGGCTCGCCTGCGAGCAGCAGACTCCCATTTTTCACCGGGACCGGTTGTTCGCCGTCCTGCCCAAGGACGCGGGGGCCAGCCGCAGCCAGTTCGCCTGCGCGGATTACGACGGCAAGATCCTCTGGACCAGCGGCAAGGAGGCCCGGTTCGGCCTGGGTCCCTTCCTGGTGGCGGGCGACCGCTTCCTGATTTTGGACGATAACGGCGAGCTGACCATGGCGCGGGTCGACCCGGAAGGATTCCGGGTGATGGCGCGGGCGCAGGTGCTGAACGGCACCGATTCCTGGGGGCCGCTGGCCCTGGCGGGCACGCGCCTGCTGCTGCGCGATTCGAAGCGCATGATCTGCCTGGAACTCGGGAAGCCGGAGGAGATGCCATGAGCGATGACGGAACCAATCCTGTCGGAGCCGGCCGCGGCGCCCGCTGGCTGCGCATCGCCGGGGGTTGCGCCCTGGCCGCGCTCGCCTCGGCGCTCGTGTGGGCGGCGTGGCCTCGTGCCAAACCCGCGGAGCTCGGGGAGAGTTTTCGCTATGACCTCGCGAGCCTGAAGCGGGTGGATCCCGCGCGCATCATCGGCCGGGAGTTGACACCGATTGCGATTCCGGTGGACAGCCCGACCGCGCTGGCGGTGGACAGCTCCAACCGGCTCTACGCGGGAGGCGCCTCCGCGATTGCCGTGATGGACCCGGACGGCCGCCCGCTCCGCCAGTGGCGCGTGGAGGAACCCGTGACCTGCCTTGCCGCGGGCGCGGAGGGCGATCTTTACGTCGGCCACCGCGGCCGGATCGTCGTGCTGGCCCCCGACGGCTCAACCCGGGCGGCGTGGGCTGTGCCCGGGTCGAACGCCGTGCTGACCTCCGTGGCGGTGACCGGGGAGGACGTGTTCGCCGCCGACGCCGGCCAGCGCCTCGTCTGGCGGTTCAACCGCGACGGGCGCCTGCTGGGGCGAATCGGAGCCAGGGACAAGGAGGGCGGCTTTCCGGGGTTTGTCGTGCCCAGTCCCTATTTTGACCTGGCGCTCGGGCCCGGCGGGGACTTGTGGGTGGTGGATCCCGGCCGGCACAAGCTGATTCAGTTTTCGCCGGCGGGCGAGGCGATGAGTTCGTGGCAGCGCGACGGCATGGATGTCGAAGGGTTCAGCGGCTGCTGCAACCCGACCCACATCGCCCTCCGCGCCGACGGCTCGTTCGTCACCAGCGAAAAGGGGCTCGTACGCATCAAGATCCACGCGCCGACAGGCGACCTGGAGGGCGTCCTGGCGGGCCCCGACCGGTTCGCCGAGGAAACGCGCGGCCTCGATCTGGCGGTCGATGGCGCCGGGCGCATCCTGGCGCTGGACCCTGAAAAAGCCGTAATCCTGGTCTTCGAGATGGAGGGCGGATGAAAACGATCACACGGCGCGACATGATGCAGACGATCGGCCGGGGCGTCGCCTTCGGCGGGCTCGGGCTGCTGGCGGCGGTGCTGACCCGGCGCTCGGCGGCGCCAGCCCGCCGGGAGACGCCCTGCTCGGGCGGCGGGCGCTGCGGCGCCTGTCCCTCCTTGTCGGGATGCGGGCTGCCGCGGGGCTTGTCGGCGCGGGTCGTGCGGCGGGACGAAGCGGGAGGCCGGCTATGACGGACCCGGTGAAGAAAGTCACGCTGACCCGGCGCGCGTTCCTGAAAAGCAGCGCCGGCGCCGGCCTGGCCCTTGCCGGCACGGCGGCCGCCCTGGGCCTGCGCCGCCCCGCGGGGCGCGAGGATACGGTCTGGCAGATCGACCCGGATGCGTGCATCCAGTGCGGCCGTTGCGCGACCGCCTGCGTGCTCGCCCCGTCGGCCGTCAAATGCGTGCACGCCTACGACGTGTGCGGCTACTGCAACCGCTGCGGCGGCTTCCACCAGCCGGAGGCCAAGGCGACCGATACCGCGGCCGAGAACCAGCTCTGTCCCACCTCGGCCATCCGGCGCACGTTTGTGGAAGATCCCTATTATAGGTACGACATCGACGAGCCGCTCTGCATCGGCTGCGGCAAGTGCGTCAAGGGCTGCGGCGCGTTCGGCAACGGCTCGCTGTTCCTGCAGATCCGCCACGATCGCTGCGTGAACTGCAATCTCTGCGCCATCGCGCAAGCCTGCCCCGCCAACGCCATTTCGCGCGTGCCCGCCTCCCGGCCGTACCGGCTGCGCGGTAAACAGGAAAGGAGCCGGGATGGCCAGGCCTGATTCCAGTCAAGCCCGGCGGCTGTCCGGGCCCCGGATTGCGTTCGCGCTGCGCGGATGGGCGGTGCGCGGGCTCGCCCTCGTCGCCTTGCTGGCGGCGGCCGCGGGCGGGCTCCACGCCGCGCCGCCTCCGGCCCGGTTTCCCCAGCCGGAGTTCGAAAGCGGCCACGTCCAGCCCCTGACGGACGTTCCGCCCCCCCGCTCCGGAGCGCTTGAGACTCTCGACGTTGCCGTCCTGGCCGCCGCGCTCGGGCTGGCCGCCTGGCTGGCCCTCAAACGCCGATCCCGCCGCGGCATGGCGGCGCTTTCGCTGTTCGCCGTGGGCTATTTCGGCTTTTTCCGCCAGGGCTGCGTTTGCCCGATCGGCGCTATCCAGAATGTCGCCTCGGTGCTGGCGGACCCGGCCGCGCTCATTCCCTGGACCGTGGCCGCGTTTTTCATCATGCCGCTGGTTTTCGCCGCCCTGTTCGGCCGGGTCTTCTGCGCCGCGGTCTGCCCGCTGGGCGCGCTGCAGGATCTGACGGTCTGGAAGCCGCTGCGCGTGCCGCCGTGGCTGGGCGAGCCGCTGAAACTGCTGCCCGTGCTGTACCTGGGGCTCGCCGTCCTGCTGGCGGCGACGGGGGCGGACTACATCATCTGCCGCTTCGATCCCTACATCGGCCTCTACCGGGTCGGCGGCCCGGCCACGATGATCCTGGCGGGGGCCCTGCTGCTGGCGCTGGGGCTGTTCGTCGCCCGTCCCTATTGCCGCTTCCTGTGCCCGTACGGCGTGCTGCTGGGCTGGATCTCGCGCTTCGCCTACCGGCACGCGACGATCACGCCTGACGGTTGCGTCAATTGCCGGCTCTGCGAGCACGCCTGCCCCTACGACTGCATCCGCGCGCCGGAGGCGGAGCGGTCGCCCGAGCCGCGCCAGCGGGCGATCCGCCGGCTGGCGTTCGCGCTGGCCCTGGTTCCGCTGCTGGCGCTGGCCGGTGCGGGAGTGGGCTGGGGGCTGCACCGGCCGCTGGCCCGCCTCCATTCGGAAATCCGGCTGGCCGAGCGGGTCGCCCTGGAAGAGCGGAGCGCGGCGGGTGCCCTGACGGTCGAGAGCGAAGCGTTCCGCGCGACGGGCCGCCCCCTGACGGAACTGGCCGCGGAGGCGCTCCGCCTTCGCCGCCAGTTCCGCCTCGGATCCATTCTGCTGGGGGCTTTTGTCGGGCTCGTGCTGGGAGCGCGTCTGGCCGGGCTGGCGCGCTGGCCCCGGCGGGACTGCTATGACGTGGATCGCGCCGACTGCGTCAGCTGCGCGCGCTGTTTCGAATCGTGCAGCGTAGACAGGGCCGCGCGCGCGCTCGCGCCCGCTCAGCCGGCGGCGGTCGCGGAAGACCGGGGAGGCTCCCATGCCGGCTGAGTCTCTTCCTCTCCGTCCGGCTCCTTCCCTCATCCGCATCGCGGGGCGGGCCGCGGCCGCGTCCGTCGCGGCGTGTTCGGGCCTTTTCTGTCTCGTGGTCGGCGCCCTGCTGGTCGTCAACCAGGCGCGGCTGGTGGACGCCGATCCGCTCAATGCTCCCGTCCTGACGGAACTGCGCCGGCAGTACGCGATGACCCCGGCCGACGAGGCGCTCAAGGCCCGCATCCGGCAGGAGGATGTGCGGGCGCGCCAGGGTTATTTCGCCGGCCAGGCGCGCGCCGAGACGGGCGCCCGGCTGCTGCTGCTCGGGCTGCTGGCGCTGCTGGCCAGCCTGGCTTCATTGTCCCTTTTTAAGGAACAGACGCCCGACGTCGCCGGGCTCGGCCCGGCTCCGGCGGAATGGGACCGCCGCCGGGCGGCGCGGCGCGGCCTGGCCGTTGGCGCCGGCCTGCTGCTTGCGGCAGCCGCCCTGGCCGCCGTTCTGGCTGAGGGCGAAAAGTCCACGCGGAATCTTGATCCTAATCGTAATCTTAATCCTAATCCTAATCCTAATCTTAATCTTAATCTTAATCTTAATCCCAATCCCCCTGGGACAGTGAAAAAGCAAGTTTGCGATTTCGATTTCGATTACGATTACGATTATGATCACGATCACGATTATGATTTAACCCTGCAATTCTGTCATGCGCCCCTGCGAAGGCGGAACCTCGAACGCGGAGCCCGCTAAGCCATGTCGGAGCCCATCGACATCCGGGAGATCGACGCGATCGTCGCCGCCGCCGGGCGCGGCGCGGGCGACCTGATCCCGATCCTGCAGAAAGTCCAGCAGCGGTACCACTATTTGCCGGAGGAGGCGCTTGGGCGCATCGCGGCGGCGACGGGGCTCCGCCCCGCGGCGATCCGCGGGGTGGCGACCTTCTACGATTCGTTCCGCCTCCGGCCTGCCGGCCGGCACCGGGTCTGCGTGTGCCACGGCACCGCCTGCCACGTGAAGGGCTCCGCGCAGGTGCAGGAGGCGGTGGAGCGCCACCTGAAACTGGGGGCCGGGCAGGATACCGATGCGGCCGGCGACTACACGGTGGAGCGCGTGGCGTGCGTCGGCTGCTGCACCCTGGCGCCGGTCGTGGTCGTCGATTCCGTCACCTACGGTCGCCAGGCGGCGGCCGGCGTGGCGGAGATGTTCCGCGATTTCGAGGCCCGCGCCGCGGAGGGCGACGGCGAGGGGGCGGACTCGCCCCGCGAGTGGCTGCCAGCTGTTCCCGAAATCCGTATCGGGGTCGGCTCCTGCTGCATCGCCGGGGGCAGCCTGAAGCTGTGGGAGGCGCTGGACTCGGCGCTGCGCAAGCGGCGCATCCGGGCCAACATCCGCTCCGTGGGCTGCGTGGGGATGTGCCACCAGACCCCCCTGGTCGAGGTCGTCTGGCCCGGCGCGGCGGGCGACACGCGCGCGCTGCCGTCGGCGCTGGCCGGGCCGGCGCCCGCCGGCTCGGGCGCGCCGCCGTCGGTCTTTGCCCGCGTGCTCCCGGAGGAGGCCGAGCAGGTCGTGCGTCAGGCGTTTCCCCCGCGGGGCTGGCTCGGGCGTGCAGGGTCGGCCGCCACCGCCGTCCTGGATCGGCTGCTCGACGGGCCGGGCGGGGGGCCCGACCGGTACCGGCTCGACGTGCGGGAGGGGCAGGTCTGCTCCTTCCTGGGCAAGCAGGTGCGAATCGCCACTGAGTCCTGCGGGCATCTCGATCCGCTGGACCTCGACGCCTATGCGCGCCACGGCGGGTTCGAGGCGCTTCATGCGGTTATGGGCGAGATGGGTCCGGACGAGGCAATCGCCCGGATCCAGGCCTCCGGGCTGCGCGGCCGCGGCGGCGCGGGATTCCCCACGGCCCGCAAGTGGTCGGCGGCGCGCGCCGCCCCGGGCGACCCGAAGTACATGGTGTGCAACGGCGACGAGGGCGACCCGGGCGCTTTCATGAACCGCATGATCCTGGAGTCCTATCCCTACCGCGTGATGGAAGGGCTTGCGATCGCCGCCCGCTGCATCGGCGCCCGCGAGGCTTACCTCTACGTGCGCGCCGAATATCCGCTGGCGGTCCGCCGTGTGCGCGAGGCGATCGCGCGCATGGAGGCGCGGGGCCTGCTGGGCGAGGGGCTGTGCGGCGGCCGGTGGTCGCTTCGCGTCCGCGTCCAGGAGGGGGCTGGCGCGTTCGTGTGCGGCGAGGAAACCGCCCTCATCGCCTCCATCGAGGGCCGGCGCGGAATGCCGCGGCTGCGCCCGCCCTACCCGGCGGAGCACGGGCTGTGGGGCAAGCCGACCGCCGTGAACAACGTCGAGACCCTGGCGCAGGTGCCGTGGATTTTGCGCCACGGGCCCGAGGCGTTCGCCCGGCTGGGCACGGCCTCCAGCAAGGGAACCAAGGTGTTTTCGCTGACCGGCAAGGTGCTGCGGGGCGGGTTGATCGAAGTGCCGATGGGCATCACGCTGCGCGAGATCGTCGAGGAGATCGGCGGCGGCGTGGCGCCCGGGCGCACGTTGAAGGCCGTCCAGATCGGCGGGCCATCGGGCGGGTGCCTGCCCGCGTCGCTGTGCCACTTGCCCGTGGACTACGAGGCGCTGACCGGCGCGGGGGCGATCATGGGGTCGGGCGGCCTGGTGGTGATGGACGACCGCGACTGCATGGTCGACATCGCCCGCTATTTCCTGCGCTTCACCCAGGACCAGTCGTGCGGCCAGTGCACCTTCTGCCGGGTGGGCACGCGGCGCATGCTCGACATCCTCGACCGCCTGTGCGACGGGCGGGGGGTGCCGGACGACCTGGCCAAGCTTGAAGCTTTGGCCGCGGAGGTCAAGCGCGGCAGCCTGTGCGGGCTGGGGCAGACTGCTCCCAACCCGGTGCTCACCACCCTGCGCTATTTCCGCGAGGAATACGAGGCCCATGCCCAGGGCCGCTGCCCCGCCGGCAAGTGCGCCGCGCTGATCCGGTATGCCGTGAACGACCGGTGCATCGGCTGCACGATTTGCGCCCAGCGGTGTCCGGTGAACGCCATCCAGCCCGCGCCCTACCGCCGGCACGAGATCGATGCGGCAACGTGCACCCGGTGCGACGTGTGCCGGCAGGCTTGTCCGGCGGATGCCATCGAGATCAGGAGTCCCACGTGAACACACTGACACTGGACGGCCGCCCGGTCACGGTGCCCGCGGGCGCGACCATTCTCGACGCCGCGCGGCTGCTGGGAATCCCCATTCCGACGCTTTGCCACGCGGACAATCTTCCGCCTGGCACCTCCTGCATGGTCTGCGTGGTGGAAATCGACCACGCTGCCCGATTGGTACCCGCATGCGCCTATCCGGCCCGGCCGGGGCTGGTCGTCAGGACGGACACGCCCGCCGTCCTCGCCGCGCGGCGCGCCGCGGTGGAGTTGCTGATGGGCGAGCATGTGGGCGATTGCGAGGGCCCCTGCCGCCGCGGCTGCCCGGCCGGGTTGGATATCCCGCGGATGCTGCGTCAGATCGCGGCCGGGCTGACGGACGAGGCGCTGGTCACGGTGCGGCGCGATATCGCCCTTCCCGCCGTGCTGGGTCGCATCTGCCCGGCGCCCTGCGAGAAGGTGTGTCGCCGCGCCAGGCTGGATCGGCCGGTTTCCATCTGCCTCCTGAAGCGGTTTGCCGCGGATCAGGGCGCCGAAGCCGCCGCCGGGCCCGCGCCGGCGGAGAGCGGTCGTCGCGTGGCCATCGTGGGGGCGGGACCCGCCGGCCTGGCTGCTGCCTATTATCTGCGCCTTCTCGGTCACGCCTGCGCGGTGTATGACGACCAGGCCGCGCCCGGCGGAGAGCTCCGGCGCGGCGTGCCGGAGGACCGCCTTCCCCGCGACGTCCTGGACCGCGAGGTCGAGGCGATCCGCCGGCTCGGCGTGGTCTTCCACACGGGCGTGAAAATCGGGCGCGACCTGGCGCTGGCCGATCTGCGTGCCGCTCATGACGCCGTGATCCTGGCGGTCGGCACGGCGGATGCGGCGCAAGCCTCGGCCCTGGGCGTGCCGGCCTCGCCCCGGGGGGTGCAGGCTGACGAGCATACGCTGGCGACTCCCGTACCCGGCGTTTTCGCCTGCGGCGGCGCGCTGCGCCCGCTTCAGATGGCGGTGCGCGCCTGCGCCTCCGGCAAGGCGGCCGCCCGGGCGTGCGATGAATTCCTGAAAAAGGGACAACCGGGCGCCGCGCCGAAACGGTTCAATTGCGTCGTTGGTAAGGTGACGGACGGGGAGTTGCAGGGCTTGCTGGGCCAGGCCTCGGCCGCCGGCCGCCTCGAACCGGCCGCGGGTTTTGAAGGCGGTTTTTCGGCGGCGGAAGCCGTTGCCGAGGCTGCCCGCTGCCTGCACTGCGACTGCCGGAAAGCCGAGGCGTGCCGGCTGCGGGACGCGGTGGAGTGCCTGGGCGCGGACGCGCGGCGCTATTCGGGTGGCGACCGTCAGGCGGTCGAGGTGGAGCGGGAGGCGGGCGTCGTCGTCTTCGAGCCCGGCAAATGCATCAAGTGCGGCCTGTGCGTTCGCCTTTCGCGGCGGCATCCCGAGGCGCCGGGTTTGGACTTTGTCCGCCGCGGCTTCCAGATGCGCGTGAGTCCCCCGTTCGGCGAGACGGTGGCCACGGCCTTGGCGGGCCTGGCGAGCGAGGCCATCGCCGCGTGCCCCACCGGCGCGCTGGCCTGGGACGGGGTTGAATACGGCCAATGGTCGAGCCGCGTAAAGGAAAAGGACGGGGCCGAGTCATGAGCATTCTGCATTGCCGGTGCGCGAATGCCTCCGTCATTCCGGAGGCGGTTGGTGCGGTCGTTTCAAAGGCGTTGGCCGGACGGCCCGATGTCGTGACGGTGGACGACTTGTGCGCCTGCGCGGCGAATCGCGATCCGCGACTCGCGGCCTGGGCGGCCGACGGGCAGTTGACCGTGGCGGCCTGCCATCCCCGGGCGGTGCGCTGGCTTTTCCGGTGGGCCGGGTCTTCCCTGGACGAGGCCCGGGTGCGCTTCGTCGATCTGCGGCGGGAGACCGCCCCGGAGTTCTCCGCCGCCCCGGCCGGCGGGGCCGAAGCGCCGATGGCAGGCGGCAGCGCGCTGGCTGACGCCTGGCCGCCCTGGTTCCCGGTCATCGATTACGACCGGTGCCGTCAGTGCCGGCAATGTCTGAGCTTCTGTCTCTTCGGGGTCTATGCCCTGGCGCCGGACGGAAAGGTCGTGGTGGCCAATCCCCGCCAGTGCAAGAACAACTGCCCCGCCTGTTCGCGGATCTGTCCCGACGTGGCCATCATGTTCCCGAAACTGCCCGAAGCGGAATCCCCGCTCAACGGCGACGCGATCACCGACGAGGCCGCCATCAAGGCGCGGGCTCGGATCAACGCCGGCGAAATCCTCGGGGCCGACGTCCATGCCGCCCTGGCACGACGCCGGGAGGAGTCCGCCCGCCGCCGTTTGAAGCGGCCGGCCGCGCCGCCGGCGGAACCGGAGCGCGAAGCCCCCTGATCGAACCCCGAACCTGGAAACGGATCGAGTCATGTCCCTTAAATTGATGCAACGCATGCTGACTGAGCCCGATCCGCGGGCGCTCCGCAAGTTCATGTGGAACTTCGGCTGGAAGGGGATGCGGTCGGTCGAGCGCTTCAAGCGGCGGCTCCGCCACGGGGAATTTTTCCCGGCCTTCCTGTTCATCTCCGTCACCGACCAGTGCAACCTGTCCTGCCAGGGCTGCTGGGTGACCCCGTGCACGCCCCGCCGGGAGCTCGACGCGGCGGAGTTGGACTCCCTGATCTCTCAGTGCAAGGCGAAGGGCTCCTTCTTCTTCGGCATCCTGGGCGGTGAGCCGCTGCTGCACCGCGGCCTCTTCCAGGTTTTCGAGAAACATCCCGACGCCTATTTCCTCCTGTTCACCAACGGGACCCTGATCACGGACGCGGTTGCCGGGGAGATGCGCCGGCTGGGGAACGTCAGCCCGCTGATCAGCATCGAGGGTCTGGCGGACGTCAGCGATGAACGCCGCGGCGGGCGCGACGTGTACGCCCGCACCCTGGCCGGCGTGGAGAGCTGTCGCCGGAACAGGCTGGTCATCGGCGCTGCCACCAGCGTCTGCCGCTCCAACATTCAGGATCTGGCGAACGAGTCGTTCGTCCGGGAGCTGGCGGGGCGGGGCGTTCATTATCTCTGGTATTACATCTACCGCCCGGTCGGCCCCCGGCCCTCGCCGGAGCTGGCGCTGACGCCGGACCAGGTCGTCGAGTTGCGCCGATTCATCGTGGACGTCCGGCTCCGGGCGCCGCTGGTGGTCGTGGACTCCTATTGGGACCACGCGGGCAAGGCCCTCTGCCCCGCCGCTGTCGGCATGGCCCACCACATCGGCCCGGGCGGCGATATCGAACCCTGTCCGCCGCTGCAGTTCGCGGTGGACAGCATCCGCGACGGACGCCCGCTGGCCGAGGTGTTCGGAAGCTCCGGCTTCCTGAAGGCCTTCCGGACGTTTGCCGCCGGCACGACCACCGGTTGCGTGATCATGGAGCGCCCGGACCTGCTGCGCGAGTTCCTGCTCCGGGAGGGCGCCCGCGACACGAGCGGCAGAAGCGCCGGCTTGAGTGAACTGGCGGCCATGCTGCCGCACGTGAGCCATCACGTGCCGGGCAGGGAAATCCCGGAGAAGAGCGCCGCCTACCGCTTTGCCAAGAAGCACTGGTTCTTCGGCTTCGGGGCCTATGGTTGAGCAGGGGGTCCTTGAAGCTCGGTCAACCCCATCAACACGTTCGAATCAATATGATTGAAACCCCGGAAGTAGAAGTGGTAAAATAAAAAGTATGAGCATATTCGTAAAAGCAGACGTATTAAGTCTGAGTGTTTCCGAGCGTATCCAGCTGGTCGAGGATATCTGGGACACGATCGCAGAGGTGCCAGAGGCAGTCAACCTGAGTGACGAGCAGAAAGCCGAACTTGATCGCCGTCTGGACGCGTACCACCGGAACCCCGACGAGGGATCCCCGTGGGGAATGGTGCGAGACCGTATCAGGAGTCGCCGATGAGCCGTCGGCTCATCGTCCGACCCGAAGCGGAAGCGGAGATGGCCGAAGCCTTTGCCTGGTATGAGAATCGCGTTTCCGGTCTCGGGTCCGAATATTTGTTTTGCGTCGATGCCGTCTTCAACTTGATTCTGCGGACCCCACAGCACTTTCCGCATGTTCATCGAACCGTTCGGCGCGCTCTCACACGTCGCTTTCCGTATGAAGTATTCTATGTGGAGGATGACGAGCGTGTGGTCATCCTCTCAGTCTTCCACACCAGGCGAAATCCAAAACGGTGGCAGGAACGAATTAGATAGTATCTGCCTTGGAAATGGGACGTCGCTTTCTAGACAAGACACCCCTTCTGTGAGACAATACAACCCATGGAAACACCCAAGGCGACGCAACGACAGGATCTGGCCGTTCCCGCCGACAAGGCGACGCGGGACAGGATTTGCCGCGCCCTGGAGTCCCACGGTTTCCCGGGCCAGCTTGCGCCTCCCCTGGCGCTGGTTGATATCGAGGCCTGCGCGGACCGGGTGATGCGCGACCTGGACCTTGACCCTTCCTACCGCGGGTTCGTGATCCTTCTGGTGGGAAACGGGGTCTGGCGCGAGACGGTGGCGGCCACCCCCTACAGCCGCCGCATCCTGCTGCTGCCGCAGTGCCTCCGCTCCAGCACCGCCTGCGCCGCCACGTTCGATTCCCTGGGCCTGCTGTGCGAGGGGTGCGGGCGCTGCTCCATCGACACGATCCAGCAGGAGGCCGAAGAGCTGGGCTACGTGGTCCTGGTGGCCGAGGGGACGACCGCCGTTTCCGAACTCGTGACCCGCGGGGAAGCCGACGCCGTGATCGGCGTGAGCTGCATGGACGCGCTGGAGAAGTTTTTCCATCCCCTCAACGCGAACGCGGTTCCGGGCCTGGCTGTCCCTCTTTTCGGGAATGGATGCGTGGATACGCGGGTGGATCTCGACTGGCTCCGCGAGACGCTGCGCCTCCGGGGGCCCGACCACCCCGCGGCCCGGCGCCTCAATCTGCAGGGGCTGCGGCGCGAGGTTCGAGGGTGGTTCGAGCCGGGCGTCCTGGCCGGCCTGCTGGGAGGGGCGGGCACCGCGACCGAGGCGATCGCCCTGGACTGGCTGGCCCGCGACGGCAAGCGCTGGCGCCCCACGCTGACGGCGGGCGCGTTCCAGGCCCTGGCCGGGTCGGCGGACGCCATTCCGGACCGGGTGCGCAAGGTGGCGGTGGCCGTGGAGTGCTTCCACAAGGCGTCCTTGATTCACGACGACCTCGAGGACGACGACGACATCCGCTACGGAACTCCGACGTTCCACCGCCAGCACGGCGCGGCGGTCGCGATCAATGCCGGCGATTTGCTGGTCGGTGAAGGCTACCGGATGCTGGCGCAATCCGGCGCTTCCCCGGCCCAGATGGCCCGGATGCTGGCCGCCGCCTCGGCCGGCCATCGCACGCTGTGCATCGGGCAGGGGGAGGAGCTGCTGCTGCGCGCCTCGCCCGAACGGCTGACCGTTCCGGTCGTCCTCGGAATCTTCCAGCGCAAGACGGCGCCGGCGTACGACATCGCCCTGCAGCTCGGGGCGATCTGCGCCGACGCCGACGCCGAGACGTGCGCCGTCCTGACGGCCTACAGCGAGGCGCTGGGGATCGCCTACCAGATCCGTGACGACCTGGCCGACCTTGCGGCGCCTCCGGTCCGGGGCGCGGCTGGCCAGGCCTCCCTCCTGGCAGCCCTGGCGCGCGAAACGTTCCCGGTCGAAGCCGGCGCGGCGATCGCAGACATCCCCGCGGAATGCATCCGGGACCCGCGTGTGGAGCAGCGGGCCCGACTCCTTCTCAAGGAGTATGCGGATCGCGCGCTGCGCGCCCTCGCCCCCCTGAGGCAGGCCGCGCTCAAGAGCCTGCTTTACCGTGTCGTGTCGAAGATTGTCGACCCCGCCCCATGAGGTAGCCATGAACATTCTTCACATCGTGCCGGGGTCCGGGGGCGAGTTCTACTGCGAAAACTGCCTGCGCGACACCGAGCTGGTGCGGAAGCTCCGCACGATGGGTCACACCGTTACCTTCGTCCCCCTCTACCTGCCGCTGTTCGCCGACGCCGCGGGGCTGGCCGGGGATGTTCCCGTTTTCTTCGGTGGCATCAACGTCTACCTGCAGCAGAACGTGAAGCTTTTCCGGCACACGCCGCGCTGGCTGGACCGCTGGATCGATTCCCCCTGGCTGCTGCGCCTGGCCGCGAAGCAGGCCGGCTCCACCCGGCCGCAGGACCTGGGGGAGACGACCCTCTCGATGCTGCGCGGCGAGGAGGGCCGCCAGGTCAAGGAGCTCAACCGCCTGGCCGAGTGGCTGGGCGAGGGCGTGCGGCCGGACGTGGTGCACCTGTCCAACGCGCTGCTGATAGGCCTGGCGCGGCGAATCCGCCAGGAATTGAAGGCGCCGGTCGTCTGCACCCTGCAGGATGAGGACACGTGGCTGGACGCCATGGACCCCTCGTCCTCCCGCGCCTGCTGGGCGGCCATCGAGGAACGGGCCCCGGAAGTGGACGCCTTTGTGGCGGTCAGCCGCTGGTTTGGCGACGCGATGGCCCGTCGCCTGCATCAGCCGGCGTCGAAGTTCCACATCGTCCATCCGGGCGTGGACCCGGAGGGCTACCGGCCGGCTTCCCTGTCGTTTGATCCGCCTGTCATCGGATTCCTGTCGCGCCTCGCGCAATCACAGGGACTGGACCTGCTGGTCGCGGCCTTCATCGAGCTGAAGCGCGATCCGCGGTATGCGCGGCTCAAGCTGCGCGCGATCGGCGGCCAGGTCGGCGACGACCACCGGTTCGTGGCCCGGTTGCGCCGGCAACTGGAGTCGGCCGGCGTGGCGGGCGATGTGGAGTTCACTCCGGCCTTCGACCGGGCGAGCCGGCTGGCTTTCCTGGAGTCGCTGTCCGTGTTGTGCGTGCCGGTGCCGGGCGGCGAGGCCTACGGCCTGTTCGTCGTCGAGGCCATGGCCTCGGGCGTGCCGGCGGTGGAGCCCCGGGAGGGCGCTTTTCCCGAATTGATGGAAGGCGGCCGCGGCATCCTGTACGAGCCGACCGGGCCGGCCGCGCTGACGGCGGCGCTGAAAGACGCGCTGGGCGATCCCGACCGGACGCGCGAAATGGGGCGTCGCGCCCGCCAAGCCTACCTGGAAAAGTTCACTCTGGACCGCATGGCCGTCAACATGGTGCGGGTCTATGAAGCCGTGCTGGGCCGCCCATGAGACCGATCCTCCTCCTCATTCTCGCGATTTCGCTGGCCGGGTCCTCCCGGGCGGGGGGCGACTGGACCACCTTCCACGGTGACGAGTCGTTGAGCGGTAACGTCGACGTGCGCCTGCCTGCCGAACCGGTCCGGCTGTGGCGCTTCAACGCGGGAGCCGCAGTCACTCATACACCCGTTGCAGCCGGGGGTACGATCGTCGTGCTGTCCGACGATTCCGAGCTCATCGCCCTCGATCTCAAGGGTGCCCGGCAGTGGTCGGTAAAGGTGGAGACAGGCAGGGGACCGGAGGGAAAGGTTGCGTATGCCGACTTCCAGGCGCCGCCGTCCATCGTGGACGGACTCGTGCTGCTCGGGTCGAGCGAGGGCATCCTGTACGCGTTCGATCTGCGGACGGGCGCGGTCCGATGGACCAACACCGTCGGCACCGGCGTGGCGGGGACCGCCGGAGGGTTCAAGGGGGAGGACGGAGTCTGGCGCACGGCGGCCGTCTCGCAGTCGGATGGCGTCCTGTATGCCTTCGACCTTGCCGCCGGGAAGCGGGCGTGGACCTCCGCGCCCACCGACCGGTGCGACGGCAGCCCCGCCTTCGCCGGCGGACTGTCGGTGTTCGGCAGTTGCGCGGCCGCATTGCACGTGATCGGCACGGCGGACGGCCGCCTGATCCGGACCGTGGAGTTGGGCCCCGACAGCCAGGTGGCGGGCGGCGTTGCGGTGAGCGGCGGGCGGGCATTCGCCGGCACCCGCACCGGGAGCCTCGTGTGCGCGGATCTGGCCTCAGGCGTGATCGTCTGGACCCATCGCGCCGTCCGGGGCGAACTGTTCACGACGCCCGCCGTGTCCTCGAACCGCGTGGTGTTCGCCGCCGACGACGGGGCCGTGCGCTGCGTGCGGCGGGAAGACGGCAATAGCGTGTGGTCCGCGGTTAGCGAGGCTGGCCGGGCGACTTCTCCGGCCATCGCCGGCGACATGGTGGCCGCGGCCGGAAACGGCAAGTTGTACCTTTTTTCGCTATCGGACGGAAAGCGGCTGTGGTCCGCGGAGATCGGCGACGAGACCTCCGGCCCGGCCATCGTCGGCGGGATGATCGTAATCGGGGGCGACGACGGCATGGTCAGCGCCTTCGGGGAGAAGCCATGAGCGGAGCCGCGATGCTGGAGATGGAGCAGGTCACGTTTTCCTACGGGCAGGGGCCGGCCGCCGTGCCGGTCCTGCGCGGCGTGAACCTGGCGCTGGCGGAAGGGGAATCGGTGGCGATCGTCGGGCCTTCCGGTTGCGGTAAGAGCACGCTGCTCCATCTTCTCGGGACGCTTGACCGGCCCTCCTCCGGCACGGTTCGGCTGGATAGCGAGAATTACGCGGGGCTCGACGACAAGGCCCTCGCGGCCTTGCGGAATCGCAAGATCGGCTTCGTGTTCCAGGCCCACCACCTGCTGCCCCAGTGCACGGTGCTGGAGAACGTGCTGGTGCCGATGCTCGTGACCGGCGTCACCCCGGAGGGTCATGAACGGGCGCTGCGACTGCTTGACCGCGTGGGGCTATCGGACCGGCTCACGCACAGGCCGGCGCAGCTTTCCGGCGGGGAATGCCAGCGGGTCGCCGTCGTGCGGGCTTTAATCAACCGGCCCAGGCTGCTGCTGGCGGACGAGCCGACCGGCTCGCTCGATCGCGCGGCCGCTGAAGTTTTATCGACGCTCCTCGCGGAATTGAATCGCGACGAGAAGGTGGCTCTGGTCTGCGCGACCCATTCGCACCGGCTGGCGGCGCGGATGGGACGCGTGCTGTCCCTGGTGGACGGGATCCTCCAACCCGGCGAAGAGGGAGTTGTGGCCTGAGCATGAATCGCATGACGCTGATCAGGCGGGGTCTCCGGCACCACTGGCGCTTGCACGCCAGCGTGGCGGCCGGGGTAGCCGTCGCCACCGCGGCTCTTGTCGGCGCCCTGCTGGTCGGCGATTCGGTTTCCGATTCCCTGGGCCGTTTCGCGCTCCAGCGCCTGGGCCGCACGGAACAGGCGCTGCATCTGCGCAATCGCTATGTCGCCAGCCGGCTGGCGGCGGAGGTGCGCGATCGGGCCGGTTGCCTGATAGCTCCCGTGCTTCAGCTTCCTGGCGTTGCGGTTGCCGGGGAAGGCGACCGGCAGGCCAACCAGGTGCAGGTTTTGGGCGTGGAGGGCGGATTCGAGGATTTCGGAGGGCTCCCGCCGCCTCCCGCCGGGCAGGCTGATGTGAACGTGAAATTGGCGCGGCGCCTGGGCCTCGGAGCCGGCGATGAATTCGTCATGCGCATCGCCCGGCCGTCGCTGCTGCCGAGGGAAGCTCCGCTCTCCTCCCGCCGGGAACGACCCTTCGTGCGCGTCGCGCTCACCGTGCGGCAGGTTGTCCCCGATTCCAGCCTTGGCCGCTTCGGCCTGGCCGCCGAGCAGACGCCTCCGGCCAACGTTTTCGTTCCCCTGGAATGGCTGCAGGAGAAGGTCGGATTGGCGGGCCGGGTCAACCTGCTGCTGGCGGCCGCGCGGGATGGCGGATCCCTCGCCACCGGCCAGTTGGACACGGCCCTTCGCGCCTCCTGGCAGCTTGCCGATTCGGGGTTGAGCCTGCGCGCGGGGCCGGAGGCCGGCGTGATGAAGCTGGAGTCGGACCGGGTGTTTTTGGATCCCGAAATCGCCTCCCTGACGGGCCGGGTTGCGGGTGCGGCCGGCTCCCTGACCTATCTGGTCAATTCCCTGTCGGCCTCGAACGGGGTCTACCGCATGACTCCCTATTCCTTTGTCGTGGCCACTGGACCTTCGGATCCGTCGTCAGGGCGGGGCATGGCCGACGACGAGATCACGGTCAACCAGTGGCTGGCCGACCATCTGGCGGTAAAGCCGGGCGACTGGCTCTCCATGGCGTATTATGAAATGACCCTTTCGGGTGATCTGGTCGAGCGGGAGCGCTCGTTCCGGGTAAAGGCGGTGATCGGCATGGAGGAGGCCCTCAGCGGGCGGGAACTGATGCCCGCTTTTCCGGGGTTGACGGACGTGGAGAGTTGCGCCGATTGGGACATCGGCATGCCCATGAACGAGACCTGGCTGAAGGACGAGGCGAATGAAGCCTATTGGAACGCCTACCGGGCCACGCCCAAGGCGTTCATCACGCTGGCGGCGGGTCAGGAAATGTGGGGGAACCGGTACGGCAACCTGACGGCTATCCATCTTTTTGCATCGGAGGCCGGGGGACCCGGTTCCGCCGGCCTTGCAGCGCGTGTGGATCCCGCGAAGCTGGGCCTTTACTTCCAACCCGTCCGGGACGAAGCCCTGCGGGCCGTAGAGGAGGCGCTCGACTTCGGCGGCCTGTTCCTTGGAATGAGCTTCCTGGTCGTTGTGGCCGCCCTGCTGCTGACCGCGCTTCTATTCGTGCTGGGCGTCGAGCAGCGCGCTCCGCAGACTGGCTTGCTGCTGGCGCTCGGCTACACGCCGCGGACGGTCAGCGGGCTCCTGCTGGGCGAGGGGCTGGTTGTCGCAATCACGGGCGCCGCTGCCGGCGCGGCGCTTGGCGCGGGGTATGCGCGGTTGCTCCTGTGGGGGCTGGCGAGCCTGTGGCCCGATGCCGTGGCCGGCGCCGTTGTGTCGTACCACGGCCGCCCGGCCTCCTTGCTGACAGGGGCGGCGGCGGGCGTGCTGTGCGCGCTGGGGGCCATGGCGCTGGCGTTGCGCCGGCAGGCGCGGCGGCCGGCCCGGGAACTCCTTGCCGGCGGCGATGCGCAGGCGGAGGCGGCGTCGGGCCCGGGTTCACGAACGGGGCGGGTGGCGCTCGTGCTGGCGCTGGCGGCCACCGCAGGAGCGATCTTTATCGTCGCCGCGGCGCTCCGGGGCGACGGCGCGGTCGAGGCGTTTTTCGGGGCGGGCGCGCTGCTGCTGGCCGCCGTTTTCGGGTACGGGCGCTATGCCCTCGTGCGCCTGGCCGCGTTCGGGGAGGCCGGGCGGCTCTCGGTTCCATCCCTTGCCCTGCGGAACGTTGGCCGCCGGCCGGGGCGCAGCCTGGCCGTGGCCGGGCTGCTTGCCGCGGGCAGTTTCATGGTTTTGGCGGTCGCTTCGATGCAGGAAGACTTCTCCGCGCGGGCTTCAGAGAGGACGGCGGGGACCGGCGGTTTTGCGTTGTATGGGCAATTGACCCTGGGCGTGACGCGTGACGCGATCAAGGCCGAGCTGGGATCCAAGTCCGTCCTGGAAGGGGTTGAAATCGTTCCGCTCAAGCGCTTTGACGGGGATGACGCCAGCTGCTTCAACCTCAACCGGGCGCGCACGCCGAACCTGCTCGGGGTGGACGCGGGGACCCTCGCGCGGCTGGGCGCCTTTGCGGGGCCGCAGACGTGGGCGCTGCTGGATCAGCCGCTTGCGGACGGCGCGATCCCAGCGCTTGCGGGGGACGCGGACACCGCCCTGTGGGGGCTGAAGAGGCGCGCCGAGGGGGGCGCGGGGGATGATATTGAATATCGGGACGAGCAGGGCCGGGCCTTCACGGTCCGGCTGGTGGGGAAGCTGCCCATGCGGCTTTCCGTGTTCCAGGGGGCCATCCTGGTGTCCGAGCGGGCATTCAGCGGGAGGTTCCCTTCCGAGGAGGGGTACCGCGCGCTGCTCGTGGACGCGCCCGGGGATCGCGCCGGGGCCGTGGCGGAACGGCTGACGATCGCGTTCGAGCGGCTGGGGCTTGACCTTGAGCCGGCGACAGGGCGCCTGGCGGCGTTCGGCTCCGTCCAGCTCGCCTACCTGCGCATGTTCCTGGCCCTGGGCGGGCTCGGACTGCTGATCGGGAGCGCCGGCATGGGGATCGTGGTGCTGCGCAACGTGTTCGAGCGGCGCGAAGAGCTGGCGGCCCTGCGGGCGCTGGGGTTCGACCGCGCCGCCGTGCGCCGCCTGGTGCGGATCGAGCACCTGCTGCTGCTTGCCTCCGGCCTCGCCGGCGGGCTCGCCTCGGCATCGGCGGCCATGCTCCCCAGCCTTCGCTCGCCCGGCGTGCAGGTCCCCTGGGCCGGGCTGGCGGGGCTCACCGCAGCCTTGGCGATTTTAGGGACAAGCTGGGTTTTGCTCGCCGTTGCCTGGGCCGCGCGCGGCTCCCTGCTGGAGGGGTTAAGAGACGAATGAACAACCGTTTATCTATTGTGTGCTGTTGTGTGGACCATGCTGGGGACCACGCACTAAAATGAGCGAGGAGTGAGTTTAAGGGCGGTTGCAAGGTTGACGCAACGGCCCTATTCTGGCATCTTCTCTTGAGTCAAATGACAACAACTCCCAGACCTCGTCTCCGGGCTGGTTATCCTGGAATCCACATGAGTGATAGCCTCAAAAAACCGGAAAACCGTATCGCGTTGTTCCAGCGCAAAGAAGTCCGCCGCACCATTCACAATAACGAATGGTGGTTTGTCATCACGGACGTGATCACGGTCCTGACCGATTCGGTAGATCCGTCGCAGTATCTCAAGCGAATACGCCAGCGGGATCCGCAGTTAAACGAGGCATTCAAAGGGGGGGTACAATTTGTACCCCCCCTTGCCCTGCCGTTTTCGACTTCCGGTGGTCCACAAAAAGTTCTTTGCTGGAACACCGAAGGGATATTTCGGCTGATCCAATCCGTCCCCAGTATCAAGGCTGAGCCATTCAAGCGCTGGCTTGCGAAGGTCGGCTACGAGCGTATCCAGGAGATCGAGAATCCGGAACTGGCCACCAAGCGCACCCGCGCGATCTACAAAGCCAAGGGTTACTCGGATGATTGGATAGAAAAACGGATGCGCTCCATCGCCATCCGGGATGAACTGACCGACGAATGGAAGAAACGCGGCATCCGGGAGCAACGCGAATACGCCATTCTGACGGCGGAAATCTCCGAAGCCACCTTCGGCCTCACGCCAAGCCAATACGCGGAGTTCAAGCGGCTCAAGCGCGAGAATCTCCGGGATCATATGACCGACCTCGAACTTATTTTCTCCATGCTCGGCGAAGCCGCCACCACCGAGATCACCCGCACGCGCGATGCTCAAGGCTTTCCGGAGAGTAAAGATGCCGC
Source organism: Kiritimatiellia bacterium (assembly GCA_044346855.1). Lineage (GTDB taxonomy): Bacteria > Verrucomicrobiota > Kiritimatiellia > CAIKKV01 > CAIKKV01 > CAIKKV01. The sequence continues at coordinate 2,042 of JBIIYJ010000025.1, read as the reverse complement.
CCGCTCAGGCGGCGCCGTGGCCGGCAACGCCCGGCGCGAACTCGAAAAGAAAAGCGGACGCAAGGTCGTCACCCGCGACAACTACCTCGCCTTGACCCAATCCGCGAAAAAGGCGGAATCCCTGGGCAAGCCCGCTTCAAAAAAGAAGCCCGCATCATGACCACCCGCACCGACCTCCGCCAGCCTATCGTTGCCGCTCTCCGGGATTTTGATACCTACTCGTTTCCCGAGGCGGTTAGAGCCCGGGAAGATTATTGAGGGGAGGGGATAAGAGGCGTGATCATGAGAGAAAAGCCGCTGAAGAAGGATTAACAGATGGCCCATTCATGTCCGATTTGCGGGAGACGCAAGACCCAGAGGCGATGTGCTCGTCAGGGCGATTCGATGATTTGCAGTTTGTGCTGCGCCGAAACACGGGGCGCCGATTGCGGCGAATGCGGCCACTACGCCAGCGCTCAGCAATATCAGAAATCCCGGTGTTCGCCGGCGGTGTCGCAGACTGAATCTCCCTTCGTCGTTGCAATCGACTCCGACCTCGAAAGTGTTGTCGGCGACGCGTTGGAAATTGCCCAGAGAGGCTCGATGGAACGGGCATGGGCGACGATGGATGGCCTATTGCGCAAGCATCCCGAAAATCACATGGTTTGCTATGGCATGGGAACGTTGCATGGCTTGCGAGGCGATTATAAAAAAGCGGTTGAGTGGCTCGACAAGGCAACCGGCATCTTTCCTCTCTTTGCCGAAGCTCATTTCAACAAGGCCGTTTCGTTCCAGAAGTTGCTGGAATTAGTAAATGCCATCCGCTCTTTCCGGAAAGTGGTGGCGGTCGGCAATGCGAGCGATCCGGAAGTCAAGGAGGCGCAATCCTTTCTGGATGACATGGCCGCGTCGATTCGCAAGAGCGATGGTGTCGATCTCGACACCTATCTAAAGGCGCACGACGAATTCAACGCCGCATTCGAGCACATGGAGAAGAAGGACTGGTCGCGAGCGCTCGAAGGATTCCGTACGTGCGTGGCCTTGTCCGAACGACATGCTCCGAGTCACGGCAATATGGGGCTGTGCCTCGCTAAGATGGGCCGCAAAGCCGAGGCTCTGGCCGTACTTGACCGCGCCCTGGAAGTTGACCCGGGTTACGAGCCTGCAAGGTCAAACCGCGTTATCGTTGAGCGCATGCAGGAAGGCCGTCCCTTGGAGGTCACAGAGACAAAAAGCATTGAATTCGGCAAGATGTCCTTCCTGCGGAATAGAAACGGGGAATGATCGGAACGCCATGAGCGGAATGCCGGACATGCTTCGGGTCGCGTCTCTTGCGAAGCGGTGGCTGCCTGAGGGCGGCGCCGCCGACGTGGCCCGCTTTGTCCGCGGCCGGCTGCAGTCCGATGGCGGCTTTTGCGGCCGGGCGGGAGGGAGCGATCTTTATTACACGGTCTTCGGAGGCGGGTGCCTCCTCGCGCTGGGCGAGTGGGCCAACCCGGTTTCCGTGGTCCGGTATCTCAATGCCTTTGGCGGGGGGGCGGGTTTGGATTTCGTGCACACGGCCTCCCTGGTCCGGTGTCGGGCCGCCATTCCGGGTGCGTTCCTGTTTTCCGGCAAGACGGCCCTTCTGGACAGGCTCGAAGCCTGCCGCGCCTCCGATGGCGGGTACAATCCCGCCGGGCCGGGGCTGGCGGAGGGCACCGTCTACGGCGGCTATCTTGCTTTCCTGGCATATGACGAAAGCGGCGGCACGCTGCCTCGGCCGGAGGCCCTGCTCGCCAGCCTCAATGCCAGGCGCGCCTCCGACGGCGGCTATGTCAACGCGCCCGGCGTGGCGGCCGGCACCACCCCCGCTACGGCCGCGGCCGTGCTGCTGCGCCGCCGTCTGGCCGGAACCGGCGACCCGCAAGCCGAGGCCGCGCTGCTGGCGTGCGAATGTGCGGCGGGCGGCTTTCGCGCGTCGACGGGGGCCCCGGTTCCGGATTTGCTGTCCACCGCCACGGCCCTGTACGCGTTGCGGGGATCGGGGGCGAAGCCCGCGCATCCCGGGGCCCATTTCGATT
>JBIIYJ010000197.1:0-10199 GCA_044346855.1 Kiritimatiellia bacterium | reverse complement strand
CGGCTGTTCCGCCAGATCTGGTCCGCCCGCTCCGATCAGCCGGACGGGTTGCTGGTGATGGACGACATGATATTCCAGGACGCCGCCATGGCCATGCTGGAAGCCGACGTCCGCGTGCCGGAGCAACTGCTGGTCGTGTCGGAATCCAACCGCGGCCACTCCATCCATTGCCCCTTTCCGGTGATCCGCCTCGAGAACGATCCCGATGCGTTTGCCAGCGTCTGCGCGGAACTGATGGGAGCGTTGCTGCGGAAGGAACCGATCCGGGAACCGCTGGTGACGATGCCATTTCTGATAAAGGAACCGAGCCCGATGGCGGAGAAAGCGGTCGCGACGTGACCGAGGCTGATGCGAAGCATAAAAGAGGTGTGTATGAATAGCTCGAGAACGGGAATGAAAAAGCCGGTCCGCGGGGCGTTTGCCGTCTTGATCCTCACGCTGCCAGCCTTCCTGCACGCCGGAACCTACCTGTATCAGCCGATCAACTCGGCCGCGGAGAACTGGTCCTCCGGCGCCAACTGGAGCGCCGTGCCGGTCAGCGCTTCCGACACCGTTCTTCTCATGGCGGGTGACAACCTGAACGCGCTGCCGAACGGGGTCACCAACATTACCCTCAACGACGTGGCCAATCCGTTCGAGCTGAACGAGTTGACCCTCCAGGGCAAGGGCCCGGCCGCCGGGGCCGGCACCGTCACGATCGGGGGCTACCCCCTGCGATTCACCGCCAACGGGAGCGTGCTGCCGTCGGTCAACCTGCTGGCCATGGCCGGCACCGCGGCGCTCACCTACACGGGCACGGCGTCGATCGTGCTGGCGACCAACCTGACCTTCGCCGGCGACGGCACCGCGGGCTTTGTCTTCACCGGCCCGCTTTCGGGGTCGGCCCCGCTGATCAAGCGCGGCGCCAGCACGCTTCAGTTCAACGGCGACAGCCGCGCCACCTTCACCGGGCCCGTCTATCTTCGCGGCGGACAGCTGAAGATGAACACCGGATTCGGCGGCCGGCTGCCCACCACGCAGGAGATCGTTTTCGACGGTCCCGGCGCGTCGTACAACGTCGACAACAACAACACCCTGATGAACGTCACCAACGCCTCCGTCCAGTTCCGGGCTGGCTCTGCCTCCGTCATCAGCACCCGCACAACGGCCAACAACGCGTTCCTCACCTTCGGCTCCTGGTCGCGCGCGCCCGGCGCCACCGCGGGGTTCAGCGTCCCGAACGGGTCCGTTGGAAGCAACGTCAAAATCACCCTGCCCGGGCAGGCCGCCGGTTTCATGGGCGGCGCCTTCGCATATGGCGGCGGCTTCGCCTGGTATGACAGCGGCTCCCCCCAGACAGTTCGGGGGCTGAATTACCTCACCGATCCCGGTTCCACCACGCTCATGGGCAGTCAGCCTTCGCTGGGCGCCGCGACCGGCAAACACGTCCAGTATACGGCCACGGTCGCGACGGCCGTGTCGGCGGCCGGCGCTACGGTCTCCAGTGCGACGTTGACGGTGAGCGCCACCAATGGCATCACGGCGGGCAGCATCCTCACGGGCAACGGCATCCCGGCTGATACATTCGTGAAGGACATGGCGGGGGCGACCCTGACCCTCTCCAAGCTTGCGACGGTAACGAACCTCACCCTGCTCACCCCGTATTCTGCCGTCACCAACCAGTCAGATGAGACGATCGCCTCCCTCCATTTCAAGGCCGCGGGCGGCACGGTCCTCCTGGGCGCCGGCCAGACCCTGACCGTCTCGGGCGGCGGCATCTGGCGCGCGGATAACGTCGGCAATTCGGCCGCGGTGATTGCCGGCGGCAACGGCCTGACCACGGGTTCCGGGCAGGAACTGGTGTTCTGGAGCGACAGCGTCAACGGCTGGCTTTCCCTCCAGACCCCGATCCTCAGCACCACGACGGGCGGGATCGTCAAGGCCGGTCCCGGCCAGGTCCGCATGGCCGCCGCCAACACCTTCACGGGCGGTGTCTGGTTAAACGGCGGACTCATCGATCTGCAAAGTTCAGAAGAGGCGGGCGTCAGCGGTCCTCTCGGCGCGGGCGGGCCGATCTATTTTTACGGCGGGCAGATCCGGCATTCGGCGAGCAATGCATTCGACTATTCAAGCCGTTTTTCCACCGCGCCCAACCAGGTGTTCGACGTCAATCCCTATGGCCAGTCCGTTGTCCTGGCCTCCGATCTGATCAGCGAGAACGGCGCACTCAACTATAACGCCACGCTCGGCGGCACGCTGACCCTTTCCGGGAACAGCACGTACAACGGCGGCAGCACGCTCACCGCTGGAAACCTGGTCCTGGGATCCGACACCGCCCTGGGGTCCGGCCCCGTCACCATCGCGGGCGCCATTGCCTTCCGCTCCATCGGCGCCGAGACCCGCGTCCTGGCGAATCCCCTGGTGTTCAATTCGAGTCCGACGTTCGGCATCAATGACGGCGTCAATTATGGCAACATCGTCTGGATAGGGCCGGCCGTTTTCAGAGCCGACACCACACTCCTGGCCCTGGGCCAGAATAACGGGCCGGTCTCCGCCGTCGCCTTTGAAGGCCCCATCGTGGAATACGGGGGGAGGCGAAACCTCGTTGTCACCGGGCGGACCGACGGGTCCGGGCAGGGTTACATTTTCCTTCTGGGGGCCAACACCTATTCCGGCCAGACCATCATCAATAACGTGGGAGCCGCCGGCCCCATCGTCATCAACACCATCGGCAACGACGGCGAAACCGCCAGCTCGCTTGGCGCTCCGACCGGAACCACCCGGATCATCCGCCTGGCCACCGGGAATTCCTCCTCCAGCGCCGGCATCATCCGCTATATCGGAGGGCCGACCAGCACCGACCGGCCGTTGAGCGTCGGCGGCGCAACGGGAGGAAACTATTCGAGTCCCCAGCTGGACGCCTCCGGGTACGGGCCCATCCGGTTCACCGCCGACATGATTCTCAACGGTTCCGCCAGCACGGCCCGTAACCTCAATTTGAACGGCGTCAACCGCGACACCAACACCTTTGCCGGCGTGATCACCAACTTCACCTCCGGCAGCAGCATGGGCATCGCGAAAAACGGCTGCGGCGTCTGGGTGCTCTCCGCCACCAACACCCTGCTCGGCGGCCTCACGGTCAACGGCGGCCGCCTGGTTCTCGACTATCCCGCCACCGGCCCCGTGGTCCCGGCTGCCAACACCCTGACACTTGGCGACACGGTCGAGCTCAAGGCCAACGCCGACGCGGCCACCACCCAGACGCTGGGGAACCTCTCCACCCTTCTCAACAGCCGCGGCCGCATCGTGCTGACCCGGCCCGGCGCCGCCTCCCTGGGTCTCACGCTGGGCAACACCTGGACGCGCGGCGCGGGCTCGACGCTGTTCGTGGACGCCGGCTCCGGCGCCACCCTCGCCGCCAATCCCGCGGCCCAGCTGGTCAGCGGCCTCATCGGATGGGCCGTCTTTCGCGATGCGACGGGCACCGGCTTCGCCACCACGGACGGCGCCAGCGTGGCGCGCTTCACGGCCGGGACCCCGCTCGCCGCCGGTTTCGCCACGGATACAACCAACAACTTCCTGGTCGCGGGCGACCTGACCCTGACCGGCGCCAGCCGGAACATCGGCAGCACCGTCTCATTCAGCGCCGCGGACGGGACGCTGAACTTGAGCGGCTTGACCATGAGCCTCTCGGGCATCCGGGCGCTGCTCTTCACGGGATCCGGCGGCTATACCATCACCAACGGCACGCTGTCGGCCGCGGCCAACGAAATGATCATCCACCAGTATGCCGCCGGCGTCGTCCTGCTGGCCGCCACCAACGGCACCTCGAGCGGCAGCATGACCAAGGACGGGCCGGGCGTCCTGGTCATGAAGAGTCGGGGGTCCTCCGGCCAGCTGCGCATCCTGGACGGCGTCGTCCGCGCCGACGGTCTGACCAACGTGCTGACCGCGGGTTCGATCCTGCTCAACAACGGCGGCATCCTGGAGCTCGGCGCCGCTGGGAACTTCACCGGCAACCTGGGAACGGCGGCCGGGAACATCCAGTTTGCGGGAGACGGCGGCTTTTCCGCGTACGGGGCGGACCGCATGGTCCAGCTGAACTCGGGCACGGGCGTGATCAACTGGGGAGGGGCGAACTTCATTCCCGCCAACCACGCCCTGGTTCTGGGGAGCGCGTCGTCGGATGCCCTGGTCGATTTCCAGAACAACCTGAATTTCATCAATCAGCAGCGCGTCGTGGACGTCGGGAACGGCTCCGCCGCGCTGGATGCCCGGTTGTCGGGCGTTTTGACAAGCCGGTACGGCGGCGGCCTGATCAAGCGCGGGGAGGGGGCTCTCGAGGTGACCGGCGCCAACTCCTATCTCGGCGACACCTGGGTGGAGGAGGGCGAGCTGCGCGTCAGCGGCACGACTGGAAGCGGCCTGGTCACGGTGTTCGACGGCGCCGCCATCTCGGGCACCGGCACGGTGAACCGGCTGACCCTGAGGCCCGGCGGGCGGCTCGTGCAACTCGCGGCGGTCGGCGGCGTGCCGGGCGCACTGAAGGTGACGGGTCAGCTGGATATTTCGCAGGGCACGCTGGACCTGTCCGGCCTCGGCCCTCTGGGCCCGGGCGACCAGGTCATTGTCGAATGCGGCTCCCTGAACGGCTCCTCGTTCGCCGTCGTGGAAGGGCTGCCCGCCAACCGCTCCATCGTCTACTCGCCGTCCGGCATCGTCCTGAAAAGCCGGAAAATGGGTCTTGTCATCACCGTCCGTTAAGAAAGGGAACAATGCCAAAACGAATTCAGTTAACGATGGCGGCGCTCGTCGTCCTCGCGGCCTGCGGTTCCCCGGCGTCCGCCCTGTGCACGGTCGATTTTTCGGACAAGGGGCTGGTATCTCTCAAGGCGGGGGCGGTTGAGCTGCTCGACGAGGGCCGGCCGACCGTTTCGTCCGTGACGCTCGAGGGCCGGGGCGAGGACGGGATTTCGGGACGCGCGAAGGTCGTCTATGAGCAGGCGCCGCTCGAGCCTGTGAAATCAAGTTTCGACGCCGCGGGGAAGGTTGCCCGGCTCGACTATTCCTGGGGCTCCGTGTCGTTTGCCTACCGGCTCCTGACGGACCGCCTCGGAATTGCCGTGACAGTGTCGAACACGGGGGACAAGGCCATCGCCTCCTTCAGCGTGCGACCGCTCAGCCTGCGATTCCCCGCGACGCCGGACGGCTGGGACAAGCCGTCCTGGAGGGTGGAGCGCTCCCTCGACAACGTGGTGGCGATCCCCGCTGTCTTCGGCCCGCACACGCTGCTCGCCTGCCTGGACACGGTTGCGCCGCCCCTGGCGTTCGGGTTCGGCAAGCCGCAGGACGATGAAAAGCGGGTTTATAAGATCGAACTGAACGGCGGTGTGCCCGCGGCCGACCCCAAGACCACGACCTTGATTCAACCGCTCGGTCTGGCCCGGATCGAGCCGGGGCAGAGCCGGACGTTCGCTTGCTCGCTGCGGTTCGCCGCGGCCGGCACGCCTGTCCGGGAGATGACAGGCGACCTCCACGCAGCCTTCCGGGAGGCTTATCCGCCGCTGAACACCTGGACCAATCGCGGGCCCATCGGGATGCTGATGCTGGCCTGCGGCGCGAAGTCGGCCAAAAATCCGCGCGGCTGGTTCAAGAAGCCCGACATGGACGTGGCGACGCCCGAGGGTCAGGCCGCGTTCAGGAAGGAACTGATGGCCTATGCGGACCGCGCGGTCGCGAGCATGAAGGCGTTCAACGCCCAGGGCGGCATCGTCTGGAACATCGAAGGCGAGGAAAACCCTCACCCGATCACCTACATCGGCGACCCCCGCATGCTGCCGGTCCTGGCCCCCGAGATGGATGCGGTGGCGGATGACTTCTTCGCGAAATTCCGCGAGGCCGGCTTGCGAACCGGCGTGACCCTGCGGCCCACGCAGGTCTACTACAACGCCGAGAAGAAGGCCTGGGCGCACGGCACCGGCAGTCACATGCCCGACCGCAATCCGCTCAAGGACGATTTCAGCGCCCTGGTTCCGGCCGGGGTGCAGGCGTGGGAGTTCTTCCCGGTCGTCGAGCGGCTGTGCCGCAAGATCGAATATGCCCGGAAACGGTGGGGCTGCACGATTTTCTACATCGACACGAACGGCCTCTTCGCGCCGGTCGGCGAGGACCGGAAGTTCCAATGGGCGCTTCTCTCCGGCCCGATGCTGCGGGCCATCCGGGAGCGTCATCCGGACGTTTTGCTGATCCCCGAACTTCCCGGCGGCGACGGGGCCTTTCACCTGACCAACTGGGGCTACGGCGCCCAATATATGGAGCTGGACCTGAAAGGCTACGGCACGCCGGAGAAGGTCCTCGATGTCTATCCGGGCGCCTTCAGCGTCGTGAATATCGCGGACGGGCCGATCGAGGAGAACCGCGCCGCGCTGGTCAAGGCGGTCAGGGCCGGTGACATCCTCATGACCCGCGGCTGGTTCGGCGATCATCGGAACGCGATCGTCAAGGGAATCTACGACGAAGCGGCGAAGTGATGGCGTTTCAGGGCGGAAGCCCGGATGAATCGATAGCGAAAGAGGCCAGCCCCATGTCGCAATCCAAAGTGTTAGCCTGCCTTCTCGCCCTGTGGTGCGGAGGCGTGGGCGCAGCCCTGGGCGTGGAGACGCCCACCTCCTACGGCGAGGCGGCCCGCGTGGATACGCCGATCATCCGCCTCCCGTTCATGACCCGGCCCCCGACGATCGACGGCGTGATGGGCGAGGGGGAGTGGGCGGACAGCTCCTCGGTCTCCGGTTTCTGGTACGACTTCGCCCAGTCCGATTTCCGTTTCATGGCGCCGCCCCAGACGCAGCTCCAGCTCTATGCCGGGTTCGACAAGGAACACCTTTATGTCTGTTTTTCGTCGCCTGTCTTTCCGGAAAATTCCTGGCTCAAGGCCCGTGGCCGCTTTCCCGACGTGCTGACCCATCCGCTTTACGGCATGCTCTGGGACGATCACCACGAACTCGAAATCCGCCCCTATGCCGACATCTCAAAAGGATTCCAGCTGGGCCTGTTCCGGTGGGACGTGAATCCCATCGGCGCCGTCACCGACTGGTACTGGAGCCAGCAGGGCGGCCACGACTGGAAGTGGAAATCGGGCGCGGTCATCCGGTCCCAGGCGGACGGCAAACGCTGGGTGGTGGAATACGCCATTCCGCTGGCCTCGTTCATCTACGGGGGCTATGCCGCGAAGGACGCGGCGGGAAAACCGATCGTCACGCTGCCGCCGCCCGACGGGACCATCTACCGCGCCTGGCTGGTGCGGGCCATTGGCGGCAACGGCAACTTCTTCAATGTTTTCGACAATCATATCTGGAACACCACCAAGCTTGAGCTTGTTTTCGATTCGCAGGCGCCCAGCTTCCAGGTGAACGAGATCGGCCCCGTGATGGAGGACTCCATCGACGTCCGCCTGACCGTCAAGAATCATAACACCCGGTCCGAGACCGTCCGCCTCGGATTCTTCGTGGAAAGCGCCGAAGGGCTCATTTATTCCAGCTACAACGCGCCGGACCTCAAGGACGGGCTCCTGGAACTCCGGCCCGGCGAGACCCGCGCCATCCGCCTGCAGCAGCCCTTTCCCGGCATCAGCCGCGACGGCAACGTGCTCTGGTTCGACGTGCGAACAGCGGGCAAGCCGGCCAAGACCCTGTACCTGACCCGTCTGATCCGCTTTCACGCCATGGAAGGCGGGGTGGTGCGGGGTCAATCCTTCCTGGACCGGCGCGTGAACGTCATCCAGAGCCTGCGCCCGCCGCGCAAGCCCTTCGATTTCCGGAGCCGCTTTTCCCCCTACACCAGGCGCCTGTCCGCGATCCTGGACACCGGGATCGACGGCGCCAGCGAGGACGCCAGGCGGGCCGTCGAGGCGAAGCTGACGATCGTCAAGGACACCCCCGGCGAAGAGGAAGTGGCGCAGGCCAAGACGCCCTTTCACGGTAAATTCGCCTGTTTCCTCCTGGACCTGCCCCAGCTGGTCGAGGGCGAATCGTACAAGGGCTCCGTGCTGCTCTTCGACGCCAACCAGCGGATCGTGGGGGAGGACAAGATCGATCCCTTCCGCTACCGCATCGAACCCTGGCAGACCAATTCGATCGGTAAAGAAGATCGCGTCTGGGAGCCCTTCACGCCCATCAAGGTCGAGGAGAACGGGTTCGAGACGCTCAAGCATCGCGTCATGGTTTCACCGTCGGGCCTGCCCGCGCAGTTCGAGATCAAGGCCGACCCGCGCGACCTGCCGCTGGAAAAGCGCGGCGAGGGGGCGGTCATGACGCCCGCCGAGCTGGTGGAGATCGGGCGGGGGCCCCAGCTGCGGGCGCCCATGCGGTTCGAGGCGGTCGTGGACGGCAAGCGGGTTGCCGCCGACGTCGTCTCTCCGGCCAAGGCGGTCCGCACCGGCCAGAGCGAGATTGAATACGCCTCGACCCTGCGGATCGGGCCATTGGAAGCGGCGCTCAACACCCGTTATGATTGCGACGGCTCCCTGCACGCCACGCTGACGTACGGAAGCGACAAGCCGGTGAAGATCGACGGCCTCGACATGATCACCGAGCTGGCGGGTCAGGTCGACCTGCTGGCCTCGGAAACCGGCGGGGGCGGCATGACGGGGGCGGACCGCTGGGACTGCACGCTGACGAATGGCGTGGGCGTGATCTGGGACAGCCGGTGCACGACCCTGGAGCTGTTCCATGGCAAATTCATTCCCTGGATCTGGTTCGGCAGCGCCGACCGCGCCTGGTCGTGGTATTGCGACAGCGACGAGGGCTGGCTGCTGGACCGCGAAGGGGCCTCCATGTCCATGGAGCGCGACGCCGCGGGTGCGGCCCTGTGGCGCGTCCGCTTCGTCAACCACCCGGCGGAGATCAAGGGCCGACGCACCATCGCCTTTTCGGTCCTGACGCATCCGGCCAAGCCGAAGCCCGTGAATTTCCGCAAGGCCGCCTGGCATTACCTGGTGGGGACCGCCTGGGCCGAGGGGTACCAGACCGACCTGCCCGACCTGTCGGACGACGACCTGCTCAAGAACTGGCGCCGGGCCGCGAGCGCGCCCAAGGACGCGCCCGAGGAGCAGCGCACGACGTTCCGCAAGGATACCCCGCCCTTCCACCGGTACGGCTGGTGGCGGAACGTGCAGATGCGCACGCCGGAGTTGGACCAGATGTGGGAGGACAAGGCCACCTTCGTGTTCGAGCGCTTCATCCGCGTCGGCCGCCGGGTGGGCTGGTGGATGGACGAGTATTTCCCGGTCTCGTTCGGACGGTCCGACAACCTGGCCTTGGGCAACGCCTATTTCCGCGATCCCGCCACCGTCGCGGAAGACGAGCTGCCGTGGCAGTCGACCTTCCTGACGGGCTCGATGCGCAACCATTACAAGCGGCTGTCCCGCGTGTTCGCGGCGAACAACGTGCCCCAGCGGCAGCACACGTGGTCGGCCGCCGGCGCCAACCTGCTGGAGCCGTTCCTGTGGAACAGCCTGCTGGTGGAGGAGTGCGGGGCCGGGAACCGGGCCTACGAGATCGACCTCATCACCCAGTTCCCCAATTCGCTCTACCGCCAGATGGGCAAGAACTACACGGGCCTGATCGCGACGATGTGCGCGGATGTGACCGAGTCCATGGCCGGCGACGACAAGCGGCAGGACCGCCAGCGCTTCGGGCTGGCGCTTCTGCATGATTTTGGCGTGACTCCGAACGGGCCGCACGGGACGATCCAGCACAAGGAGCAGGGCGTCCGCCTGCTGGGCGCCCTGGCCGACTTCGGCTTCTTCGAGGACCAAAGCATCGAGAAGCTGCCGTTCTGGAGGAACGCGCGCGCCGTCACGATCGGCGACCGGCCCTCCGCCGAGAGCAAGGTCTATGTGACCGTCTACCGCCGCCCCCTGGCGAACGGCAAGGGATACAAGGCGCTCTTCGTGATCCTGAACGAAAGCGACGGCCCGGTTGAACTGCCGCTGACGCTGCGGGATCCGGCCCGCCTCCTGGGCGGACCCAACACGCTCGCCAGCTCCGTGATTCTCGGGAAGGCGGCGGTGCCGGCCTGTTTCAAGGCGACCTGGGAGTCGTTGCCCCTGGTCCGGCCCGATGTCGTCCTGCCGGCGCTCATGGACCTTGAAACGGGGGAGGTCATCGGCCGCATGACGGACCAGGCCGAAACCTATGGCCCGGTTTACATTCCCTATCACG
>JBIIYJ010000513.1:0-2865 GCA_044346855.1 Kiritimatiellia bacterium | reverse complement strand
CAGCTGGCGCTTCGGTTTTCGCCAACTGCACCGTGGTCCGGAACAACGGGCAGGGGCTGAGTTTCGGGGGCGGGGCCGTCACCGTCACGAATTGCATCCTGTGGGACAACCTGGACGACGCGGCCGGTTTTCCCACCAACAGCGCGGGGACGCTGACCAACGTCTGGATGAGCTGTATTGAAGATGGGGACAACGACGGGACCAACGGCTGCCTCGCGGCCAATCCCCGGTTCGAGCGCGGCCTCTACCTCGCGACGAACAGCCCGTGCGTGAATGCGGGCGGCGGCACGGCGGCCGGGGCCGGCCTGGGCGGGCGCACGACCCGGGCCGACGGAACGGCGGACGCCGGGACCGTCGACCTGGGGTTCCATTTCCAAAGCGGCATCGAGAACACGCCCTGGGGCGAGCTGTACGTCGATCCGTCCGGATCGGACGCGAACAGCGGGGCCGATCCCGGGAGCGCGCTTCGCTCCATCACCAAGGCGCTGACGCTGGCCACGCACGGCAGCCGCCTTCATCTCGCCTCGGGGCTCTACACCAACAAGGTTGAGACGTTCCCGCTCACGATCAACAGCCTGTACGGCCTCGAATTGCTCGGCACCAATGCGGAGACGACCGTGATCAAGGCGACGGGCGCGGGCCAGGCCGTCCTCTCCCTCCGCGGGGCGGGCTATGTCCGCCTTGAGGGGCTGGGGGTGACCGGCGGCTCGGGGTCGGCCGTGTATCTCTCGGGGGCCGGCGTGAACGCGCTGGCTTCCCGTCTGACGATCGCCTCGTGTATCATCAGCAACAACATTCCCGGCGCGCCGGCCCAGGGGGCGGGAATCTGGGTGAAGGACACGTTCCTCCTGATGACCAATTCCCAGGTCACGCGGAACTCCATGAGCGTGCCGGGCGGGTCCGTGCCCTGGGGCCACGGGGGCGGCATTTTCGTCCAGGGCGGCGAGCTGACGCTTCTGGATTCGTCGGTGACCAGCAACACGGCGGCCTCCCGGGGCCTGTCCCGGGGCGGGGGGCTTTTCCTGGGCTCCAACTACGGCGCCAATCGCCATGTGGTCAGCAATTGCCTCGTCCTCGGCAACATGGCGTCATCAATCGGCGGGGCCGCCCAGGGCGGAGGCCTCTTCATCATGGCCACGGCCGTGGTCGCCAACTGCGTGATCGCCACCAACGCGGCCTCCACCAACGGGATCAACACCGGGGGCGGGGTGTTTGTCGAGACCGGCTCCATGGCGCTGCGCATCGAGTCGGTTTCCGGCGCCGGCGACGTTGCGCTGCGGAGCGACACGATTGCCGGCAACTGGCCCGAAGGTGTGCGGTTGAACGCGACCAACGGCTTCCTGGCGATAAGCAATTCCATCTTGTGGAATAACGGGGACGACCTGTTTTCCAGCAACACGACCGCCACGCTCAGCAATCTCTGGTACTGCGATATCGGAAACGGTGACAACGCCGGGACGAACGGCTGCTTCTCGGCCGATCCGATTTTTGTCAACGCGACCAACGACTGGCATCTCCAGTCGCGCGGCGGCCGGTGGACGCCGGGCGACGTGTGGATCAGGGACCCGGTCACAAGCCCGTGCGTCGATGCCGGCGATCCGGCGGCGGACTATGCCCGCGAGCTTGAGCCGAACGGCCGCCGGATCAACCTGGGGGCGTACGGGAACACCGCCCGGGCGTCGAAGACGCCGCTCATGACGGGAAGCGTCATCAGCATTCGCTGACGACAACAGGGAGGGAATCGAAACCCGTGAGTCTAAGTGCTTGGACGAAAAACAGTCATCGCCCCCTGGTGCTGACCCGCACGGGCGAAGCCGACGCCGAGGCCGCCCTGTTCTCGCTCCCCCTGCCGCGCGGCCGGGGCGTCCGCCTTTTCTCGGCCCATCCGCGGGCCGGGGTCCAGCCGCTGGCCTGGTGGGAGCGCGACAAGGATCCCCGCCGCGTGCTGGCCGCGGTCGCCGGCAAGCTGCCCAAAACGCTCAAGCTCACGGCTCGCAGGCCCGCTGCGGCCCCGGAGGCGCCCTCCCCCTGGACGCTCTCGACACCGATGACCCTCGAGCGGATTCCCTATGTGCCACACAAATTCGCCGACATCGACGGCCTGCGCGGCGTGCCGGCGGCCGACTGCTCGACGTTCGAATATGCGCTGGACCTGACGTATGGCGGCCGGACGCTCCGGCTGCAGCCCGGGGCCACCGGACCGGGCAAGGCCGAATGCCTCTGGCAGAACGTGCAGATCGACCGGTTGTGGCGCAACGAGGCGGCCGAGGCGGTCCGGGTGGGCGGCATCATTTACAATGAAGACACCTATCTCTGGGCGGACTTGTACCTGGTGTTGTTCGCCAATGGTGTCGTTTCCGCCACGCTGCATTTCACCAACGCCAAGCTGCACATCAAGGGCTACGATTTCCGGGGGTTTCCCTACCTGAAGATCCAGGGCGGCGGGTTGAAGAGCGTGGAGGCCGACCTGCCCGCGGACGGCTGGCGGCACGACCTGGGCGCGGCCACGTTCAATTTCGCCGACACGGCCATCACGTGCAGCGAGGCTCATCCCGCGAGGCTGCGGTCTATAGCGGAGAATGGCGCTTGCTTAAGGCGGGAAGGGGACGATCCTGCTTCATGTAGGGTTGGTACAGCGGGACCTACGGGACCGCTGCGGGCGGCTCACAGCGGTCCCGTAGGTCCCGCTGTACCCAGCTTTCCGTTACAGGACGCGCGGGCCTTAAGCAAGCGCCATTCGGCTATAGCGGGCGCGGTCTATTACACTCCGTTTGACAGCATCATCAACACGCGGAAGCCGGAGAGCCCGGCGGACCTGTGGGAGCCCGGCTTCGCCCGCACGATCCGGTTCCAGTTCAGCCTGTC
>JBIIYJ010000196.1:0-10217 GCA_044346855.1 Kiritimatiellia bacterium | reverse complement strand
GCGTCTTCCAGCCGGTGGATGCGGAGGGAAAACCGCTGGGGGAGGATGAAAAACCACCAGGCCATGGTGCTTCCGAATGCCAGCGTCATGACCGGCCAGCGGCCCAGGAACAGCGAGGCGATGACCAGGGTAAGCAGGTAGAGCGGGGGAACGGAGGGGTAGCCCATGGTTCGTTCCACGAGGAGTCCCAGGCCGGTCACGATGGCGAGGACGAGCGGCGTCCATGCCCACTCCCTCCAGCCGGAACGGCCCAGCGGGAAGAGTGCGCTGGGGGTGCTCTCGCGAGACGGCGGAACGAAGGTGATTTCGATGTTCCCGCTGGCCGCGAGCAGCTTGTTGCGCTGCAGGCAGCGGAACCAGTAGTCGCGCCAGTGGACGGCCCCGCCCTTGCCGAGAATGATCCGGCTTATGGATTCCTGACGGGCCAGGCGGAGCAGCACGTCGACCAGGTCCGGCCCGGAGGTGGTGATGACGGTGGCGCCGAACGAGCGGGCCAGGTCCAGGTTGGCCGCCAGCTGCCTGCGGTCCGCCTCCCGGAGCCGTTCGCCCAGGTCGATGTAGACGGCAAACCAGGCGCCCGGAAACCCGGCGGCGTGGCGGGCCGCGCGCAGGACCTTTTCGTCGGCCGCCGAAGCGCCGACGACGGCCATGATCCGATCCGGCTGGATTTGGTCAGGGCTGGTTTGCATGTTTTCCACGGTACCACATTGTCAAGGCTGGGGGAAAACAAAAGCGGCTGGCCGTCGCGCGGTTTAGTCCGAATCTGGAAGCTCCGTTCCCTCCGGGGCGGGCTTGAACATCCCGGCCATGAGTTTCAGGGCCCCGTAATAGATCGTCAGGAGAACGAGAATGCCCACCACGCAGATCCCGGATATTTCAAGCCCAGCCTTGAAGGCGGCCCAGGCGTCCGTCCCGTCCAGGCGGACATAGCGGTTCACCGAAACGGTAGCCTGCACGCCTGGCGCTTCCCCGGATGTCAATACAAGATGGTCTGCTTGGTGCATAGGAAGGCTCCTTTTAGCTTAACAGGGAAATGATGAGGCATCCGACCACGATCGAGCCGATTTGCCCTGCGACGTTCGCGCCCACGGCGGGCATGAGGATGATGTTGGTCGGATCCTCCTGCTGGGCCATCTTCTGGACGACGCGGGCCGACATCGGGAAAGCGGACAGGCCGGCGGCCCCGATCATGGGGTTCAGCTTGCGGACGAGGAAGAGGTTGAGGAATTTCGCAAAAAGTACGCCGGCCGCGGTGTCGAAGATGAAGGCCATCAGGCCGAAGGTGAGGATCAGGATCGTCTGGGGCTGCAGGAAGGTTTCGGCCCGCATGGTGGAGCCCACGGCGATGCCGAGGAAGAGCGTCACGACGTTGGACATCTCGTTCTGGGCCGACTTCGACAGCCGGTCCACGCAGCCGGAGGCGCGCAGCAGGTTGCCCAGCATCAGGGGGCCCACCAGGACCATGCCCTTGGGCAGCAGGAGGCCGGTTAGCACGATGATCATGACGGGGAACAGGATCAGGAGCGTCTTGGACACCTGGGCGGAATAATCGGACTCCATCCGGATGCGCCGTTCCGCCGAGGAGGTCAGCAGGCGGATGACAGGCGGCTGGATGATGGGGACCAGCGACATGTAGGAATAGGCGGCCACCGCGATGGGCCCCAGCCAGTTTTTGGCGAACATGTTGGCGACATAGATGGACGTCGGCCCGTCGGCGGCACCGATGATCCCGATCGACGCCGCTTCGCCCAGCGTGAAGAAGCCGGGCTTGAAGAAATTGACGGCCAGGGCGAGAAGAAACGCGCCGAAGATGCCCAAACAGGGCGGCCCGCCGAAAAACAGAGTCACCGGCTGCTTCAAGACGATGGCGAAGTCGATCATGGCCCCGATGCCGATGAAGATCAGAATAGGAAAGAGCTCCGTTTCAATCCCGGCCTTGTAGAGGATGGTCAGGAACCCGGCTTCCCCGACGGCATTGGACCCGGGGAAATTGGCCATCAGGCAGCCCGCCCCGATGGGCAGAAGCAGCAGCGGTTCGTAGTCCTTCTTGATGGCCAGCCACAGGAGCAGCAATCCGATGCCCACCATGGCGTATTCCTTCACGGTTCCCGTCACCATCAACGTCTGCAGGAAATCCAGGTTCACGATGCCTCCATTCCGTTTAAATCAGGTAAAAGCCCACTGCCGCGATGGCGTAGATGGCCAGCAGCAGCAGTCCTTCGAGCCAGTTTGTCTTTCCCGAGCTGACGATCCGCGTGGCGATGGCCACGCTGGCCGCGAAGATGAACAGCTCGATGGGCAGGAAGATGATGCTCATGGGAACGAAGAACAGGCTGACCAGCACAAGCAGGGGCGCCACGAAGAGGGCGATCTGGAGGCACGATCCCACCGCGATCTCGATGGCGATATCCATCTTGTTCTTCAACGCCATCACCACGGCCGTCGTATGCTCGGCGGCATTGCCCACGATCGGGATGAGAATCAGGCCGATGAAGGACTTCTTGATGCCTAGCGCCGCCGTCATGGGCTCGATGCTCTTCACAAGGAACTCGGATTCCAACGCGATGAAAACGGTGGAGATGGCCATTATGAATATGCTGTAGCCCTTGCTCCATTCCGCTGTGACGTCCTCGGCATGTTCAACGCCGTACAAATCATCGTGGTTCCGGAACGAGTAGACCAGCCCGACCACGTAGATCACCAGCAAAAGGACCGCCACAATGGTGCTGAAGCTTTCATACTTGCTGGTGAGGTCGCCATCCGGGATGGAATAGGTGAAGACCGCTGGCAGGGACAAGCCGATGATGGCGAACATCAGCATCGTGGCCGTGAATTTGCCGAGTTCGGCGTCGAATTTCAACTCTTTGTGCTTCAGCCCTCCAAGGAAAATGCTGAACCCCAGCACAAACAGGATGTTTCCAAGAACGGAACCGGCAAGAGAGGCCTTGACGACGTCGAACAGGCCGGCCTTGAGCGCGAAAAAGGCGATGATCAGCTCCGTGGCGTTGCCGAATGTGGCATTGAGAAACCCGCCCATCTTGGGGCCCGTGTAGGTCGCGATTTCCTCCGTGGCGACGCCGAGGTAGCCGGCCAGGGGAATGATGGCCAGGCAGCTCATGAAAAACATCGCCGATTCGCTCCAGTGGAGAAAATGCCCGATGATGGTGAGCGGAATGAACACGAGAAGATAGCGGAGGTAAGTCATGGCGTGCCGGAGCCTTCTTTCTTAAAGAGTTGATAATAGCCTGTGCGAGCTCGGAGCGATAATTAAGAAATCTCCCGGCTTGTTAAGAAAACATAAAGGTCTTGCGTGCGGCCCGGGTCGTTGTCATATAATAAGTGTTTGCGTGTGTTTCCAGCGAAAGGCGGTTGATCCATGGCGGCATTCTCCGGACTCGTGTTGAGGCCTTACCAGTTGATGTGCGCCGTCTGCGCTTCCGGCGGCGACGCCGGGACCGCGGGTCCCGGTTCGGCCCGGATCCTGGAGGCGATCCGGGCCAATCCGGATATGCCGTTGACCTTGCGCTGCAATGCTGGCGAGGTCTTCGCCTGGCAGGATCCCGGGCCCGGCGAGGATTCACCCGGGAGCGCGGAGCACAATCTCAAGCGCGACCTGGAACTTCTCCACAAGCTCAATCTGTTTCCGGGAAGCACCCTGCCGGCCCGGATCATCCTGTACCGGCTGTTTGACAGGGTGGAGGACACGAGGGGCATCTGCGGGTACGACTCGGTGACGGCGCCGGCCTGGACAGGTTGCCCGTTTGCCTGTGGGGAGCGTTACAAGAAGGTGCGGGAAAAAGGCCTCGGCGCGCTGATTCCGCCGCGAACGGCTGACGGGATGGCGGAGGACAAGCGGCTCTCGCTCGCGGCCATGGCCGGCGCGGAGGCGGTTAAGGTGAGGCCGCACATCCTGCTCTGCTCGGTGTGCCAGTATGGCGGGGGGACGCGGCCTCCGTTTCCGGAGGACAATCTTCCCGAACTGCTTCAGCATATGTTTCGGAATAAGGAACTGAAGATCGAGCTGGCGCCGCATGCCGACTGGATGATGTGCGCGCCCTGTCCGTTCCGGGCCCCGGCGCTGAACGCCTGCGTCAACAACAAGGGGGCGGGGGGGCTGTCGAACCAGATGCGCGATCTTCGGGTTCTCCAGAAGCTCGGCCTTGTTTTCGGGTCGGTCATGAACGCCCGGGCGTTGTACCGTCTTCTGTTCGAGCGGATTCCCGGCACCTGCGCCATCTGCCGGCTCGATCATGCGGGCGCATCGGTCTGGCATACCGGGTGCGGAACCCAGACCGAGGACGTCGAAAATTACGAAAAAGGCAAGGCGCTGCTGCTGTCGATTTTGAAGGAATGAGGCGGTTCGTGTCCGCCCCCCGTATGACATTCGTGAAACTGTAATCCGGAGGGCTGAGCTCCGCGAGGCCTCATGCGCCAGGAAAGCGCCAGACATGCGTCTGAGGCGTCGTGGAGCTTGCCGGGTAGCGACGCTTCGTCTGCTACTCCGGCTCCGCCCTCCGTATGACACTCGTGAAGCCCTCTTCTTATGTGAACAGCGCGTTTCCGAGGCGGAGGATTTTCGGCGCGCCCAGTTTGGCGGGCCAGTCGAGCACGACAGGAATGCCCGGCAGGATGTCGAAGAAGTTGTCCGGATAGGGCTTTTCCCCGTCCAGATCCAGGCAGACGCGCCAGGCGAAGGATGAGCTTGTAAAGATGGCCTTTCCGCCCTTGCGTTTCACGGCGACCGTCGCCTTCGGCCATTTCATTTCCTTGAAGAAGGGCAGGAACAGGCGATCGCGAGACGCTTCGGTCCCATCCTCCGCGATCAGTTGCGCAAAGGCTCCGTGCGTCTTTTCGCCCAGCTTGAGCCAGGCTTTTTCGGGAAACTCGCCCAGCAGCGTGGACGCGTTGGCCGGCAGGCTCGCTTCGATCATGCGGTCCAGCGGATAGCCGCCCTTGAGCGCGAACAGGCCGAAGCGGAGGCGGCCCTTCCAGCCCGCGCCCTCGTTGACGCCGAACACCCGCACCTTGCCGTCCTCGCGGGCCAGGAAGACGGCGAGGGGCTGGAACGCCCGCTTCACCGGATGATACGAGGGCGTTTTGCGCAGGTAATAGTCCACGATGGTCCAGCTCCGGACCATGGGCCAGCAGTCGTTGTACATCCAGAACACCGCGGAGGCGCTGTCGAACATGCGCCGGCGGAAGTTGCGGATGTATTCCGAAAGGCCTTCCCCCTGGAGCAGTCCGCCCGCATACACATAATCCGGCAGCGAAAGCCCGGCCGCCTGGAGTCCCAGCCACTGGTCAAGCATGGCGTCGGGCTGGCGTGTGTTGCCCCAGAACGTCACGCTGTTGTCGTGCAGATCCCAGGCGAACGAGCCCGGCTTGCGCTGGCCCGCCGGAAGGCACGCCTCGACCGTGGGCAGCGAGGTCGGGCCCAGGATGCCACCCTCGTTGGGGAAGCGGCAGATCATCTCGCGGTAGTCCCTGAAATCGGTGTTGTGGAAGCCCACGCTCCAGGGATGCTGGTCGCCCGTGTGGTCGGCGGTGGGGATTTCGTTGTCGGGCGAATAGGGCGAGCTGGGAAGGTAGAATCGGGAGCCGTCCTCGGCCTTGACGATGCGGGGGAGAATATTGTGGAAGAGGGAGTGGCAGGGCATGACCTGGTTGCGGTCGTAGCCCCAGGACCAGTAGCCCTGCTCGATCTCGTTGTTGCCGCACCAGACCGCCAGGGCGGGGTGGTGGGCCAGGCGGCGGACCTGGAAAACCGCTTCGTTCTTGACGTCCTTCGTGAAAGGCTCGTCCGGCACCGGGTAGCGGGAGCAGGCGAAGATGAACTCCTGCCACAGCAGGATGCCCTTCTCGTCGCACAGGTCGTAGAGGACGTCGCACTCATACAGCCCGCCGCCCCAGATGCGAAGCAGGTTGAAGTGGGCGTCCAGGGCCAGGCGGACCAGGGCCGCATACCGGCCGGAGGTGATGCGAGCCACGATGGGATCGGCCGGCACCCAGTTGCCGCCCTTGATGAAGACGGGCTTGTCGTTGACCTCGAGCTTGAAGTAGCGCCCCTTTTCCGGATGCGCGTCCTGGCAGACCCGGATTTTCCGGAAGCCCGTGCGGCGGGAACATGAGGCGAGGGTGACGGCCCCGGCCCTGATCGCGGCCTTCACGGTGTAGAGCGGCTGGGCGCCATGTCCCGCGGGCCACCAGAGTTCGGGGTTGGGGAGGGACAGGGTCGCCTCGACCACCTGCATGCCCTTTTTGATGTCGACCGGGATCGAGACATGGGCGCCCGTCTCCGCGATCTGCGCGGTCAGGGTGGCGCGGAAGGGACGCTCCCGCAGTCCTTCAACCGGGAGGCGCACTTTCACGAAACCGGTTTTCAGGTCCTCGGAAACCGTGGCGATCGCCACCAGGGGCTCGGCCCGGAGGTCGGCGGCGATTTCCAACGACACGCGGCCGCGGAGGCCGACGTTGCCGAGGCGGTTGGCCCAGTCCCAGCCGAACGCGCTTTGGACGGTTCTCAGCCAGGGTCGTTTGCTCAGCGTGGATTCCGCCCCGCCCAGGCCGGTATTCGGTTTCTCCGCGGCGTGATAGAGGCCGGCTTCCACGGCGACCAGCACCCTGTTTGCGCCGGGCTTGAGCGAGTCTGTGACGTCGATGCGACAGGGATGGAAGGCGTTGGCGTGGCGGCCGATCTCCTTGCCGTTCAAATAGACGACGGCGGCCAGGTCCAGCGTTTCGAAGACCAGCCAGGCACGCTGGCCGGGCTTCAGGGCGGGGGCCGTGAACAGGCGGGTGTAGTGCCAGACGAACTCCTCCACCCAGCGGGAGGAGAGGAACTCGATCCCGGCCAGGGGTTCCTTGATGAGGCCGGCCCGCTTGAGGTCCAGGTGGACTTCCCCCGGCACCTGGGCCTCGAAGGCCCGGGTCAGGTCGGGGGAGGGCTGACAGAGCCGCTCGATCTTATCCCCCCGCTGGTGGTCCGTCCAGAGCAGTTTCCACGTGCCGCACAGGTCGATCGTCCGTTGCATGGTCCAGCTCCCGGCTAATAGGTGAACAGGTCTTTCAAGGTGTAGGTTTTGTCCGCGGCCTTGTTCAGGGCGTTCAGGATCTTGGATTGCACGTTCGGCGTGAGGCGCCGGCCCTTGCAGGCGCGGGCGACCATTTTGTGGGTGAGCTGTTCGGTCGAGCGGGCGACGAGGTCATGGGGCTTAAGCTGATGCTCGGCCATGAGCTTCGCGACGGGCTGTTCTCCGAGATTGCGTTCGGGGTCACTATTCATTGGGACGCATTCTCAGGCATTGGCCGCGCGCCGCCAAGAATAAAAGCCGGCCGGTTGCTCACCAGGGCGCATTGCAGTTTAGTCGGGATCGACAGATCTCAAATTTGGAGTGCGGCGGCTTGACGCCGCTTTCTTCGATGCGGCTGCCCTGCGCGCTTCGATATGCCGCCTGAGCGTGTCGGCTTGACGCGGCGCCCAGCCGTTGATGTCGCGGCCAGTCGGTGCCAGACAAAGCGGCGTCAAGCCGCCGCACTCCAAATCGGCTTCGCACAAGACTGGCATTATCCCGACTAAACTGCAATGCGCCCGGTTCACCACACGTCGGAAATGGAGGCGCGGTCGCGTTCCACGTCTTCGAACCAGTTTTCCAAGTCGCGGAGCAGCCGGGCGGCGATGTCCGGCTGCTGGTCCGCCAGGTTTTCCATTTCCAGCGGATCGCGGGCGATGTTGTAGAGTTCCGGCCGGACGGGCGGGGGAATGGTGCGCGGCGGCTCGGGCTCCTTCAGCAGGCCGTCGCGGATGATCCGCTCGGGCTCATACATGGAGATGCGCAGCCAGGGATTGCAGCAGGGCGCGGCCATGGCTTCCCGGATCGCGGGGCGGACGAGCTTCCAGTCGCCGTCCCGAACGGCCGCGTTGCAGGTGACCAGCGGGGTGTAACGGTTCCACTGCCAGAACCGTTTCGTGCAGACCTTGCCTGTATCGCCCCGGATGGCCGGCAGCACGTTGACGCCATCGATTTTCAGCTCGGGCGGAACGGGCACGCCGGCCATGGCGAGGAGGGTGGGAAACCAGTCGCTGAAATGGACCATGTCCGTGAATTCCCGTTTCCCCTGCAGGCCGGCCGGCCAGCGCAGGAGCATGGGAACGCGGATTCCGCCCTCGTAGACGGAGCCCTTGGCGCCGTGGAGCTGGCAGTTGAAGCGGTCGAGGCGCTCATCTCCCTGGCCGCCGAACTGGGGGCCGTTGTCGCTGGTGAACAGCACGATGGTATTCTCCTCGAGGCCCCGGGCCTTGAGCGTGTCCAGGATCCGCGCCACGCCGGCATCCATGCGGTGGATCATGCCGTAGAGCGTGCTGACGCCCTTGTTGAATTTGCCGGTTTCCAGGAAGGGGCGGCTCTCCTCCTCGGGGACCTGGAGGGGCGTGTGGGGCGCGTTGAAGGTGACGTGGAGGAAGAAGGGCTCGGCCTGGTGGCGGTTGATGAACTGGACCGCTTCCTCGGTCCACACGTCGGTCAGGTAGCGGCCGTCGCCCTTGACGATGGACTTGTTGAATTCGAGGCGCCAGTCATAGTAGTCGTGCATGCCGCCGCGGAAGCAGACGGATTCGTCGAAGCCCCGGTTCTGGGGGTGGTAGCGGTCGTCGAATGCGCCGAGGTGCCATTTTCCGACGAGGCCGGTCCGGTAGCCCGCCCGCTGGAGAAGCTGGGCCACGGTGGTTTCCCGGAGGGCGAGGCGCTCCAGGCCGCGCCATTCCAGCGTGTCGATGGAGCCGGTGCGGTGGGGGTAGCGGCCGGTCATCAGGCAGGCGCGGGAGGGATTGCAGACGGGGGATGCCGTGTATTGCTGGGTGAAGCAGACGCCCTCCCGCATGAGGTGGTCCAGGGTGGGGGTGCTGGACAGCCCCCCGTTGTTGGCGCTGAAGTCGCCGTACCCCATGTCGTCGGCCAAGATGAACACGATATTGGGTCTGCCCGTCATATAACCCCCTTGTGCGTCAGTGGTCATTCATTACCACGGCAAGGGGAAACGTTCAATCCTTGTCGCGATCGGGCGGCAATCACCGGCAATCTCGGCGCGCCATTTTTTTTTGTCGATATATTGACTTTCGCCGGGGCGGCGGCTATATTAAGCGTTCTGTTTTTTCAGGCGCCGCCCCCATCGTCTATCGGTTAGGACAACAGGTTCTCAACCTGTGAAGAGGGGTTCGACTCCCCTTGGGGGTGCCATGCAGCAGAGTTTCGCCTCATGCGCACACACTAACCCGCCAATCGCCATTCAGCTCATCCGGCATTACGGCCGGGGACGGCCGAGTCCACGCGTTGCGTCCGGGCCGGCAATGGATTTACCCAAATCGCTTGAATGCCGGCCTTTCGGCATGCACCCACCACATCGAGATCATCGTCGAACATCAGGTCAACACCAAGCCGGATGCACGTCTCGGCCTTCCAGATGTGCGATAGGCCGGCTATCACCACATCGTCGGGGCAGTGCTCGACCCGATCGATCCTGCAGCCTAATCTGCGCTCGGCCTCTTTGATTGTTACGCCGTGGTTCAGTGTGATAATCACCACGCTCTGGAACATGCGGCCGATCAAGCCGAAGGCGGCGGGACAGTCCGTCACCGTATCGTCCCAGTCAAGGCCGAGTCTTAAGCATTTGGCCTCAGAGTTCATGCTATCTTCTTCCTGTTCAGCAGCGGTGTATAAGTCTCAATTCAATGTGCTTCCTCCTGCTAGAATGCACACGACGCACCACAGGTTTTCCGCACTACAGTTGCCTCATCCGGCATTACGGCCGGGGACGGCCAGTCCACGCGTTGCAGCGATCACAAGGCCGCCAGCCCGTAGGCCAGCGAGTGCATGTTGGCGCCGCCGACGTGGCACCCGATCTTGTTGCGGCGGACCATGCCGGCCAGCCGCTTGTGCGGCGACTCGTCCAGGATGCCGGCGCCGCCGATCGTCTCGAAGGCCACCGACCTTGACTCAACCGCCCGGGTGATCGCCTGACGGTATTTTGCGTCGCCGGTCTTCCGCCAGGCATGGGCCAGGAAGACCAGCGCCTTGTCGATGTTGCGGTAACGGTGGAGTTCGCTGCCGGCATCGGCCCGGTCGACCAGGTAATACTCCAGATGCTTGATGATGGCGGCGGAGAGCGCTTCGTGCCCGGTCAGTTCGGCATACTCCACAAGGGCGTTCTGCCCGCCGAAATCG
>JBIIYJ010000195.1:0-10226 GCA_044346855.1 Kiritimatiellia bacterium | reverse complement strand
CCCGCTCGTTGTCCACCCTGCGCCGCGTCACCGAGGAATATCCCTGGAGCGTGTTCGCCAACGAGTCCTACTACTATATCGGCATGTGCCACTTCCAGCTCAAGCGCTGGCGCAAGGTGGTGGACGCCCTGAAGATGGTCGGCACCAGCGTGGCGCCCAACACCAACGACGAAAGCCTCGTCGAATCCGGACAGCGCTTCTTCGTCAAGGTGAAGGACAAGGACCTCCGCGTGCTCAAGACGGCGGGCGGCAACCTCAAGGTCAGCCTGACCAGCGGGAGCGGCGACCGGGAATTCCTCGACATGGCGGTGTTCGACGTGGACGGGGAGTATTACCTCGGCAGCGTCAAGATGGCGCTGGGCAAGCCGGCCGCCACGAACGGCGTGCTGGAGGTGAAGGGCTTCGACACCGTCACGGCGGACTATGTGGACGCCAACACCAAGGACGGCGGAACGAAGATCGAGCGGATCGGGAAGTCGCGCGTCGTCTCGACCGCCGTGGCCGGCTTCACCGACGGCGCCTTCCGCGAATACGTGCACGGCGTCTTCTCGGCCCAGCCCACGTTCGTCCGGGTCAAGGATTTCGACATGGACACCACCGAGGGTCGCGATGCCGTGAAGGTGAAGCTCAGCATCCGCTACAAGCTGCCGGTGGAGGAGGGCGTCACGGTGACGAACGACGAAAGCCAGGTATTCCAGGACCGGGACGCGCTCGACCTGACCCTCCAGGAGACGGAAGCCCACTCCGGCCTGTTCACCGGAACGCTCAGCATCCAGCCCCTGGCCGAAGGCGCCGCCGCCTCCATGACCGATGCCATCCTGAACGCCATGGAGAAGGACGTCGTGTTCGTCGAGTATGTCGACAAGGAGCACATCGCCGGGCTGAAGGAGCCGCGCAAGGTCGTGGCCAAGGCCGATTTCCTCACCGGCGAGATTCCGGACGTATGGGTCGCCCAGCGCGAGGTGTCGACGGAGAATCTCCGCGCCCGCAAGAACATCACCGAGGCCAAGTTCTACCTCCGCCTGGCCGGCATCTTCAAGGATGTCGGGCTTGCGAGCCGGTCCAAGGAGAAGGCGGACACGGGGATGGAGAAGGTGGAGGACGTCATTCGCCGCTCGACCCGCGCGGCCCTCGCCCGCGACCTCGTCGAGGAAGCCTACCGGATCAAATGGGAGCTGCAGATCGCGAAGGACGACCTGAACGGCGCCATCGCCACCTGCCGGCAGCTGATGTCTCTGTTCCCGGCTTCGCAGCTCACCGACGTGGCCATGATGCAGATTGCCCGCGCGAACCTCGAGTCCGGCCGGGTGCGCGACGCCACCAGCATCCTGCAGGGCATCCTGGGCCTCAAGGTCGGGCCCGAGATGAAGGCGGAGGCGCAGTACCTGATCGCGACGACGCTGGAGAAGGGGATCGATGCCAAGCTGGGCAAGGAAGAGCGGCTCAAGGCCATGGGACAGGCGATCGCCGCCTACAAGACCTGCGCCGAGCAGTACCCGGATTCCCCGTTCGCCGGCGAGGCACTCGGGAAGGTCATCGACTTCCACCTGGAAGCCCGCGATTATCCCCGCTGCCTGGAGATGATCCAGACCGTCGTGCAGGATTATCCCGACGCGCCGTTCCTGGATGAGATGCTCCTTAAGTGGGGCGTGGTGCTGGTCCGGGTGGGGCGGCAGGACGAGGCCCGCGACAAGCTTGCGCAGGTCACTCGCGATTACCCGAACAGCGCCGCGGCGACGAAGGCGCAGAAGGTCCTTGAACTGGTCAACAAGTAAGCGGCGGCAGGGAGAACGACGATGTTGAAGTATATGCTGGATGGCGGATCGATGATGTGGCCTTTGCTGGCGCTCTCGATCGTGGGCTTGGCGGTTATGCTTGAGCGGTGGCGTGTGTTCCAGCTGGCTTCGAAGGACACCTCGGCCATGCGGCGCATGGTATTCCAGCTGCTTTCGTCGGGCAAGGTCGATGACGCCATCCGGCTCTGCGAGGAGACGCGCGGGCCCGTGGCCGCCGTCCTGCTCGTCGGGCTGGGCCGCTACAAGAAACTGCTGGCCCTGCAGCGTGGCAAGAGCGAGATCGAGGAGAGTATCTCGAAGAGCATGGGCGACTACGCGCCCCATGTCATCGCCGCGCTGGATAAGCGGATCAGCCTGCTTCTGCTGGTCGGCAGTTCGGCTCCGCTGCTGGGCATGACCGGCACCGTGACCGGCATGATCAGGGCCTTTTCCGCCATGTCCTCGGCTGGCGCCCTCCAGGGCAGCGTGGTGGCCGGCGGCATTGCCGAGGCCCTCATCACGACCGCGGCCGGCCTGTTGATCGCCGTCCCCGCCGTGATCGCCTACAACTTCTTCTCGACCCGCCTGGAGCAGTTGACCATCCGGATCGAAGAGGCCGCCAACGAACTGGTTTCCTACATTCATCTGCGCGAGCAGGTCTAGGGCCCTCTGACCCGAATGAAAATCGCCCGCAAACCCAGGCCGTTCGGCGATATCGATGTCACGTCCTTTTCCGACATCGCGTTCCTGCTCATTATTTTCTTCGTACTGACCACGACCTTCGTGAAGACGATGGGGCTGGCCATCATGATTCCATCCAGCACCCAGGATCCGGCCAAGAAAAGCGAGGATCAGTTCCCGACCGTCATCCTCGCCGCGGAGTCCATGCAGTTCAAGGATCAGGACGTAACCATGGAACAGTTTCGCGAGCGGCTCGCGGAGATGAAACTGCCGGAGAAAAAAGAGGCTGAGCGCTTCATCGTTCTGGAAAGCGCCCCGGAAGTCAGCTATGAGCGCTATTTCGAGGCGGTGACGGCCATATCGAAGTTGGGCGGGTACCTGGTGATTCAGGAGTCGACCGAGGCGGCCGCCTCCAATGAGACGGCCTCCGCCGCCGGAGGGGGAGCATGAAGATCGCCCGCCCCCGCCGCCGGATGGTGTTCGTGCCGACCGCCTCGTTCGGCGACATCGCGTTTCTTCTCATCATTTTCTTCATGGTCGCCTCCGTGTTCATGAAGGAGGCCAACATCAAGGTCAAGCCGGCGGAGTCGCCCGACATCGACAAGGTCAAGAATCCGCCGGTCAGCATCATCATCGACACGGATGGGAAGATCTGGCTGCAGGGACAGGAATACGCCAAGGATGCCCTGGAGCCCGAAGTGTCGGCCCTGCTGCTCGACAGGACCGACAAGCAGGTGATGTTGAAGGTGGACCGCAAGCAGCAGCAGAAGGAATTCGGCCAGGTGCTGAAGGCGCTGAGCAACGCGGGAGCGGAAATCATACTGGTCGGGGACAAGAAAGGACGATGAGATGAACATCGAATTCACCTGCGCCAATTGCGGGGCCGGTTTGAAAGTCTTGCAGACATTCGCCGGCAAGACGATCCAGTGCCCCAAGTGCACCAAGAAGACTTTGGTTCCCGCCGCCGGGGGCGAATCGGCCCCCGCCGCGGCCAAGCCGGCCCCGGTCGCCAAGCCGGTGTCCGCCGCGGCCAAGCCGGCTCCGGTTGCCGACGCCAAGCCCCCCGCCATGGACGGCATCTACATCTCCTTCGCCTGCGGCAATTGCGCCGCTGCGCTCAAGGTCCTGAAATCGTTCGCCGGCAAGTCGATCCAGTGCCCGAAATGCGCCAAGAAGACGGCCGTTCCGGGCGGAACGCCGAAAGAGGAGGCTGCCGCGCCCGCGCCCGCAACCACGCCTGTACCCGCGACCGCGGCGTCCGAACCCGCCGTTGTTCCGCCACCTGAGCCCCCTAAGGCGGCCGAGATTCTTCCCCCGGTTGCGACTGCTCCGGCCAAGCCGGTAGCGGCCGCGCCCGCCCCGAAGGCTGAACCCGCCCCTGTCCCGAAGGTTGAGCCGCCCGCTCCCAAGGTTGAAGCGCCCGTGCCGGCCCCGGTTCAGCCGGTCGATACCGTGCAGCCGAAGCTGCGCGAGCAGGAGCAGAAGATTGAGGCGCTCACGCGGCAGATGCGGGACCTTGAACTCCGCCTGGACGTCGAGCGGCTCAAGGCCGAGAAGGCCGAGCAGGAGAAGCAGGCGCTGGCCGGCCGGAAAGCCGACGAGCGGCTGCGGCTTCAGGAAGAGCTGTCGGTCCATTTCAAAGCCGAGGTCGAGGCTGCGCGGCAGACGATCACGCGCCTCGAGGACAAGGTCCGCGAGGCGACCGAGCAGCGGCTGGCCACGCCGGCGCCCGGCGCCCGCTCGGCGGCCCAGATCGAGAAGGAGCTCCTGCAGAATCCGGACGAGACCATGATGGAGGCGGAGACGGCCGTGCCCGACGCGGTCATGGCCCAGATCCGGGACAGCCGGTTCGGGCGCTACCTGCGCACCGCCATTGTGATCCATGCGGTTCTGCTGGGCGTCACCTCCATTGGACTCATCCGCGGGTATTTCGTGAAGCCGCCTCCCGAGGGCGCGGACGGTGCCGGCACGAATACCGTGACCGCCGTTTCGGCGCCCGCATCCGAAGCCGCGCCCGCGGCTCCGGCCGCGCCTGCCGCTGCCGTCGCGGAGCCGGGCCCGGCCGCGTCGGCCGAAAAGCCGGCGGACAAGCCTGCCGCCGCCGGACCGCTTGAGGTTCTTCCCGCGGCCGGCGAGAAGCCCCCGACCGAAACCCAGGTGGACCTCGGCCTGTAGTCTTTGAGGAGAACCTGGCGTGGTTGATTTTCGCATGCTGTTAATCAGGCTCCGGCACCGGCCGGCCGTCCGCACCGTCCTGGAATTTCCGGACCGGATGGACGATGCCGTGCTCCGGCAGTTGGCCCGGGCGTCGGCCTGGTTGAAGCCGAAGCGGGAATTTCTCGTCGCCCGGTCGCATGCGGTCACCGGAACGTTTCTCGCCGCGACGGCTCCGGCCCGGGGGCGGCTGGCGGGGTGGGCGGTCCGGCGGATTCTCAACCCGGTCCTGGCCACCCCGGCGTCCTGCTGGCTCGGGCTGCTGATGACGGCGCTGGCCGTGATACCGGCCCGCCTGAATGCCGGCCGGGTCCCGTCGCTATGCCAGCTCTCGGGCGTCCTTCCCGCGCAGCTGGCCGATCTTCCCCCCGGTTCCTCGACCTTCCTCATCCAGGCCATCCTGGTGCTTTCCCTGATCCTGGTGGTCCTGTTGCCGATCGCCGCGCTGGCCGCGTTCGTCCGCCGGCGGTTCGCGCATCTGCTGATGAAGGCCGGCGCCGCCGGCTTCCTGCTGCTGACCCTTTTCCTGTGGCAGATGACGACTTCCGTCCCCGCCCTGCTCAATGAAGCCAAGCCCGACGTCTATCCGAATTACGTCCGCAATGAACTGTGGGTGACGGGCTGCAGCCATGTCATTCCCTGGCTGCTGCTGGCGCTGTTCGCGGTTCTGGTCCTGGCCCTGCGGCCGGTGGCCGCTTTCTACGGGAAACCCGAGGGAGATCCGCGGTGGGCGGACCGGCTCTGGGCCAACCTGCGCTCCCACGGGTCTGACCCCGGCTTCCGGAAAGCGATCTACGGGTCCGCATTGCTCCACCTCTTCTTCATTTTCATCCTGCCCCTGATGACGAGTTTCTGGGGCTGCAACGAGGCTCCTTACGGGGTTCCCGAGGGGAGCGGCACACCCCAGATCGAAATGGTCAAGATCCGGAAGGTCCAGAAGAAGCCCGAGAAGAAGTACGTCCTCAACATGAACACGCCCATCTCCTTCCATGTGCCGAAGATCGAGGAGAGCGAGGTGATGGAGGAAATTGACAAGCAGACGGAGAACGTCTACGAAGCCCAGCAACTCGGCAAGCTGGGGCAGGGCGGGGGAAAGAAGGGCGGCTGGCCGAACGGCATGAAGAACGCCCGCGTCCGATTCATCCGCCTGCAATACGAGGGCGGCGACTGGGACCAGGACATGGGGTACGGCGCCGACTACAATATCCTGCTGAAATTCCGGGAATACACCAGTTTCGAGATCGCCTCGGAGACGGAATCCAGGCCGATCGCCCAGTTGAAGCGGTTCCCCAAGAACCGGGCTCCGCCCTTCGTTTACCTGACCGGCGGGCTCAAGGGGTCCATCAATCTCTCGAATGCCGAGATCAAGATCCTCCGGGAGTATTGCCTGGACATGGGCGGCCTTCTTTTTGCGGACAACGGCGGCGGCAACTTCGACCGGAATTTCCGGCCCCTGATGAAGCGGGTCTTCCCGGACCTGCCCCTGGTCGAGATCGCGAAGGACGACATCCTGTTCCAGCAGCCCTTCCTCTTCCCGAACGGGGCCCCGCCGCTGTGGCATCATTCCGGCAATAACGCCATGGGCATCAAGTACCGCGGGCGCTGGGTGGTCTTTTACCATCAGGGCGACGTGAACGACGCCTGGAAGAACGACCACTCCGGCGCGAACGAGGGAACGGCGGCCCAGGCCTACAAGCTGGGCGTCAATGTGATCAACTACGCGTTCAACCAGTACATGACGCTTAATTTCAACGGTGAAGTGCCGAAATAGGGTCCGGCGGCTCTTGACTTTGCCTGCCTCTTGGAGTATATCTGTTAAGACATCCTGCGAGGAAAATCGATGATTAAACCCAGTCTCTTGTCGCGCCGCCTGGGCTTGCTTGCGTCCGCTCTTTTGCTCGCGCTTCCGCTTGCCCTGGTCGCCCAGGAGCCGGAGGCGCCGGCCTCCAACCCGATGCTGGATCGTGAATTCGAGTTCGCCTCGGGCCTCGTCCACAAGATGAACATGCCGGATCTGGCTGAAAAGATCATGGACCAGGTGGAGTTGAATTTCCCCGAGGCGAAGGAGCGGGCCAAGGTGATCCGGGCCGAGGCGCTCATCGCGCGCCGGCGCTTCAAGCAGGCCGAGGAACTGGTGTCGGCCATGCCCAAGGATAGTCCCAAGGCCCAGGCCATCATGCTGGCCCTGGCGGACGGGTATTTCCAGACCGGCGAGGCCGAGCGGACGCGCCTGCTGTACGTTGAGTTTTTCAACCGGTATACGAACGCCGCCCCGACCGACCCCGACCTGAAGCGGTTTTACCGGGATTCCGCTTATAAATACGGGCAGATGCTGTCGATGCGGAACGATCCCCTCGGCGCTGCTGCGATGTACGATAAGATGATCCCCCTGATGGCGGCCGACGAACGGGACCAGATCCGCCAGCTCAAGATGGAGCAGGCCGAGATGTTGCTGCGTGGCGCCCGCAACATGCCGGCGGGCAAGGAGCGGGATGCGCTTCTCAAGAAGGCGCGGGCCAATTGCGACGAGGTGGTGTGGGGGGGGATGGATCTCTGGTTTGGTCGGGCGGTTACGGGCCTGGCCCAGGCCAACCTGATCGAGGGCTATGACGAGAAGGCCACCGAGCTGCTTGAGAAGAACATGGTGATGATCAAGAAGGCGGACGAGAAACTGGCCGAGACCGGCATGGTTTCCGAAAGTCCGTTTGCCGGGGCCCGTTCGCTGCTGGGGGCCATTTTCAAGGATCGCGCTGACCTGCTGACGAACAGCCGCGAGATCCGCGAGGCGGAAGCGCTCCGGTTCCTGGAGCGGGCGGCGTCGGAATACGAGGCGCTCTGGAAGCTGCTCCTGCGGGTCAACATGCGGGATGCCAACATGCTGGAGCAGGCCAAGAAGAACAAGACGACCATCACCCTTCCGGGAAGCGCCTCGCAGCGGCAGGAGGCTTATACAGGATTTCAGAAATCCATCCAGGAGTATGCCGATCTGCTTTCCAAGCTTGAAAACAACGGCTGGACGGCGCCCGTCGCGGAGCGGAAGAACAAGCTCAAGGATCGGGTGCAGAAGATAATCGACGGGCAGACCGCCTATGACAAGATGACCGGCGCCACTGTCCAGTCCGACCTGCTCATCGGGCCGGTGTTCCCAGGGCTGCGCGACATCCAGCGGGGGCTCGAGTACCTGGCTGAAGACTCTGTCAGGACCTCCCAGGCGGTCGGGCTGTATGTCAAGGCTCTGACGGAGTATTACAATGTCTTTGCCGGATATCCGGGAACGGACTGGAGCACGGTTTCGGGCGAGAAGGTCACCCAGTTGAAGGACCGGCTCAAGGAATTGACGGGCAAAGAGATCACCGTCGAGGCGAAGAAGGGCGGCAAGGAGAAGATCGCCAAGGTGGTGATCAAGGAAGGGCACAGCCTGTTCAGCCGGAAGGAATATGCCAAGGCGGCCGAGCAATACTTGAAAGCGGTGAACGACCTGCCGGAGGGCGAGGAGGCGATCGGCGCCCTTGCCAACCTGATGGAATGCGATGTCCAGTTGAAGAACGGTCACGGGGTCAAGGCCACCGCGTTTTACATGGGGGAGCGGTTCGCAAGCAATCCGGTGGCGGCGCAGGGGTTCCTCCGGGTCGGCCGGGTCTACTTCGAGGCGCAGAACCGGGAGATGTACCAGTTCATCTATGAGCAATACCTCGCCTCGTTCCCGGATCACGTTTCGGCGCCCGACATCCTGTTCATGCTCGGCGAGCAGCGCTGGAAGGTTCAGGATTACGAGGGGGCGGTTGAGTATTACAAGCGGCTGGCGCAGCGGTATTCCAAGACCCAGCGCTTTCTGCCTGCCGTCAACCGCATCGGCTGGGCCTTTTTCCTGAGCGGTAACTTTCCCAAAGCGATCGAGGGCTTTTCCGCCTATCTGGCGGAGGCCCAGGCGGGTTCGGAGAAGGCGCAGGCCAAGCTCTGCCTGGCCGACGCCTACCGACAAACCGGCGACTACACGAATGCCTTTGCCCACTACCAGGAACTTACGGGTTGGCTTGACAACAAGGGCGGGCCGTACAGCATTTCGATCGACGCCATGAGGAAGAACGAGGACGTGCACCAGCAGGCCAAGTTCTTCACGGCCCACTGCAAGACGATGATGGCCGAAACCGGTGCTGCGGGCTCGGCCGCGCGGCAGGACGCTGTAGTCCTGTTTCGCAAGTTCGTGGATGAATTCCCTGGGTCCGAGCTTTCGCCCTCCGCGCTCAGCAGCATGGGCGCCATTTTGCTTGGCGATGGGAAATCAGCCGAGGCGTCTTCCGTGTTCGATGAATTGGCCAAGGCCTACCCCCAGTCGGACGCCGGCCAGAACGCCAAGCTTGCCATGATCAGGAGCCTGATCGAAATCGGCCAGCCTGCAAAAGCCCGTGAAGTGCTGGATGAGATGCTCCGTGATTCCGGGAAGTATCCAATGGAGCAGTTTTTACGCGCCGGTCTTTTGCTTCAGGAACGGGGGGATAACGATACCGCTATCCTAGCCCTTCGCAAGGCGGTTGAAAAGATGGGCGCCTCGGCCGAGGCTGCGACGCCGAATCGGGGCGACAACGAACAGAGGGCTCTGCTGGCGCTTGGGAAATCCCAGACCGCGTTGAAAAAGTACGGCGATGCGATTGACAGCCTCAAGAAGTTGGTTGACAAATACCCGAAGTCTGCTCTCTTTTTCGAAGCGCGCTTCCTGCTGGGCAATGCCTACAAGGAGCAGAGCCAACCGGAGGAGGCCATGGGCATTTTACGCGATGTCTTTGAGCGCGCCAGCGACCAGAAATTGATCACGCAGGCCACCATTGAGCTGGCCTCCCTTCAAAAGGCAATTGGGGATGCCAACGGCGCACTGGCCTCGTACCAGCGAATCGTCTTGCTTGGTAAACTCGACGACCCTGTCATACGCCCCCATTGTCGAACCGCCATTTTTGAGAGCGTTAAACTCTTTTTGGACGCCGGAAAGTGGGAAGATGTCATTGAGAACAGCGACAAGTTCACGGCCGAATTTCCAAATGCCGAGGGAGCCGCAGACGTGCGTAAATGGCGATCCGAAGCTATCATGAAACTGTCAATGGGAGGCGCCAAGTGAAAATCCGCCTCGTTTTCCTCCTGGCTATTTTGACGAGTGCTGTGGAGTTGCAGTCCGCCACGCCCGCCGTTATCCTTCCCGACGGCCGCAGGATGGAAGGCACCGAGGTGCGGGCGACGCGCGAGGGCGTGGTCTATTTGACGACCCAGGCGGGGCGGGTCGAGTACCCCAAGGGGACGAAGGTTGTCATGGACCAGCCGGCCGACCTGGTGAAGGCCGGGGAGCTCGTCTCGAAAAAGCAGTTCGCCGAGGCTGTTCCGGTTCTGGAAAAGCTGGCCGAGGAGCTGCGCTTCCTGGGGTGGGATGTGAAGGCCCGCAAACTTCTGGCCCAGGGTTATGCCGGCAAGGGCGAGTGGAAGAAAGCCGTGGAGGCCTACGAGGCGCTGACGGCCGATTTCAAGGAGATGCAGGCCGACGAGGAGGTGCGCGCCGGCTACCTTCGGGCT
>JBIIYJ010000194.1:0-10237 GCA_044346855.1 Kiritimatiellia bacterium | reverse complement strand
CCATAGCGCTGCCTGAAGCGGCTCCGTCCAACGGCATTTTATCCCCCATGCGGGGACAATCCAGCCTTGCTTTCCTTATTCGGGCCGTTTATTGTCCCCGCACAGAGGGATAAAACGCTATTCGTTGTATCGCATCTATGGGTTTCCCTTCATTATCTTCTCCAGAATTAGGTTCGTATGAAGGGTCGATTTCATTTCCAACTCTTGTAAGCGTATCATTTACTGTTTGCAAAATGCCAGCCGCGTGAGCCTGGCAGAAACCAGCCCATATAAGTCCTCCGCCTATTACTACAATGGAACCACCAACAAGCGGAGTAAGCAAACCATTTTTATCAACATAATTGGCGCTCGCGTTTCGAACAAAAAGATAAGAAGGAGCCATCGAATCAATGAAATATTTTTTTCCATCCCTCTCAGATAAAATCAGCTTTATAAAAGATGGATCTCCTAATGGATCCCTGCTTTCCCAACGCCCGATCCCGGGCCCGTAATACCGATACCCGTAATAAGCCAGCTTCGTATCCCCATCCCAATACTTCGAAGAGAAACGGAAGGGATTCACCGTCGCAATGCTTCCTTCCTCGAATATCGTGTTGCCGAAGGGGTCATACTCGTAGTGGGCCCTCAGCGATCCGTCTCCCGCCGCCACCAAGTCGGACACATTGCCGTTGCCATCATAGCCAAAGTAGTTGCGCGAATTTCCCCAGAAGTTCACAAAGAGCAGCCCGCCAACCCCTCCGGCAACCTGAATGGACCCACTCATGTCCAGGCCCCAGACGTACCAGTTCGTGCTGACACCCGTGGTCGTCGTCCTCGTCTCGCCTACCAGGTTCCAGCCATCGTAGATGAACCGCCGGATTTCCCGCGTGACCCAGCCAGCTCCGTCGTTATCCTCAATGTACTGGGCTGAGGCCGTGTTCGTAACCGCTACCACACCCGAATAGTAACGCTCGTAGCGGAAGGCTGTTAAATCGTTCACCTGAACCACTGCAGATGCGCTTGCAACGCTTGATGAGCTGGAAATAAGCATCATGGATCCGCTCTCCCTTTCGGAAGTGCACGCGAAAAAGGCTGTTTTCTTTTCATCCATGTTTCGGCGGCATACCTGAATGCGAGCTGAGGAACATTGTTCCCATCATGACGCAGACGCCGAGTAATGTCAACTGCCCGTGATCGGTGTGCCAGTGATCGGTGATCAGTGATCAGTCGAGCCGCTGGGAGCGGCGCCCAGCTGGATCAGGCAGGCGAACGCGGCGTCGCAGTAGCTCCGCCCTCCAAATAGCTGGCGACTGGAATTTGGGCGAGCTACTGCGAGCTCGCCATGCCGGTTCTCAGATCAGTGACCAGGGGTTCGGGGTTCAGGAAGAGAGTGATCAGCATGCATATGGCTTTTCCGTGGCTGTTCTGCTGTAGCCGCGGGCGCTGACCGCGGGAATGTTTAAGAAAAGAATAACACGGTGGAACACGGCGAACGGAAGACACGGTTCCAACATCCGCGAGTGGTTCCCTTTGGGCAGGATCGCGATGCAAAGTTCTTAAGAATTATTTTCTTTGTGGGGAAGCCCCATACCCCCGAATCCATTTCTTTTTCGGGGGCCGCGGGGCTTCCCCGCCAATTCTTTTCTTAACCGTGTTCCACCGTGTCCGCCGTTCGCCGTGTTCCACCGTGTTAATCTTCTCTTCCGGATTGCGCGCTTCGCGCCCCACTTTATCCGTGAGATCGGTGTGATCCGTGGTGACTCTTCCCGAGGCCGACGTTGGGCCAGGCCGCACCATCACGGCGGCGAAGGGACTCGCCGCCCTACCTGAAACTATTGGTTGAACCTTCCGAGCTTACCGCCCGAACGTGCGCTTGCCAAAACTGCCCGCCTTGCGCGGGAAACGCTTGAAGGTCGGGGCCGAGCCCGGACGCTGGGGCGTGCCGTCCAGCCGGGGTTCGACCGGCTTCGGGCGGACGCGGGGCGTTTCCCCCTGGGCGTTCGCGCCGTGGTAATTGAAATCGGGCAGCGTGCGGCGCACCAGCTTGGTCTGGAGCCGGTGCTCGATGGCGCGCACCAGACCCTCGTCCTCGCGGGTCACCAGCGTGAAGGCGTCGCCCGTCTTGGCGGCGCGCCCCGTGCGGCCGATGCGGTGGATATAGTCGTCCACGGTCGCCGGCACGTCGAAGTTGATCACATGCGAAATGGAGGAGACGTCCAGCCCGCGCGAGGCGATGTCCGTGGCCACCATGATGTGGTAGGTGCCCTTGCGGTACCCTTCCATGGCCTCCTTGCGACGGTTCTGGGAGAGATTGCCCTGCAGCGAGGTCGTCGAATGACCCGCCCCGGCCAGGGTCCTGGCCAATTTCTCGGCCCGGTGCTTGGTGCGGGTGAAGACCAGCACGGACTCACGGTCGATCTGGGTCAGCAGCTTGAGCAGCAGCTCCGTCTTGAGCGCCTGGGCGACCGGATACAGGGCGTGCGACACCGTGGCGGGCGGAAGGGCGTGCTCGACCTGGATCGTGAGCGGGTTGTGCAGGCTCTCGTTGGCCAGGCGGCGGATGTCCGGCGGCATGGTGGCGGAGAAGAGCAGCGTCTGGCGCGAGGCCGGGAGGCGGGCCAGGATGCGGCGGATGTCCGGCAGGAAGCCCATGTCGAACATCCGGTCGGCTTCATCCAGCACCACCGACTCGACGCAATCGAGCTTGCAGGTCCCGCGGGAGATGTGATCCAGCAGGCGGCCCGGACAGGCTATGATGACTTCGGTGCCGGCGCGCAGGTTGATTAGCTGCGGACGCATGCTGGCGCCGCCATAGATGGCGGCGAAATGAAGCCCGGTCCCCTGCCCCAGCTTGGTGAAAACCTCGAGGATCTGCTCGGCCAGTTCGCGGGTCGGCGCCAGGACCAGGGCGCGAATGCGCCGGCGGGGTCCCGTGAGAAGCCTCTGGAGGATCGGCAGCGCGTAGGCGGCCGTCTTGCCCGTGCCGGTCTGGGCCAAACCCATGACGTCCCGGCCGGATAGGACGGGACCGATGGCGTCACGCTGGATGGGCGTGGGAACAGAATAGCCCATCTCGGACAGATTGGCGACGATGGTGGGATGAAACGAGAAGAGAGAAAAAGACATGAACCGCGCTTTCCGGGATTTAACCCATATTTTGCCAAAGAATCGATTGGAGCTTTATTAATACCAATATAGCAGATCAAATGCCAGCTTTATCGACAGGTCGGAAGAACCGTTAGCCGATATTCTTCGGAATGGGTGTCATGGTGAGCACCAGGCGGGCTTCGGCGCCGCGCCGTTCCTGGCTGAGGGCCGAGGTGACCATCACATCGCACGTGCCGCCCTTGGAGGTGTTCAGCTTGATGACACCCATCCAGGTGCCCTGCGTGGACGGGGCATGCAGCATGGCGAACACGGTCTCGTAGGAATTGCAGAAGTCCGCGATCAGGCGTTTCAGGACGTTCTGCTCGTCCTCGATGTTCAGGATCTTGAGGAAAGCGGGGTTGGCGAACTCGATGGCGCCTTCCTGATTGCAGACCACGATGCCCGCCCCCGCGCTCCGGATCGCCTCGTGGCTCATCTCGCGCTGGTCCCTGACCTTTTCGCGCCGTTCGACGTTGTGGATGCTGAAAATGAAGTCGCCGTCGTTGAGCAGATGAATGCGGCTGATGGCGATTTCAGCGGGAAAGACGGTGCCGTCCTTGCGCTTGCAGTTGCCGTTCACCACGGTGAAGCGGCCGGCCTCGGCATTGGTCCGCAGCTTGTAGAGAAGCCGGGCATTGATGCCGACAATCAATTCCTCGCACTGCAACCCCCACAGGTCCTGGGAGGAATAGCCCAGGTATTGCTCGGCCCGCTGATTGCTTCCTATCACGGCGCCTTTTGCGTCAAAAATGAGAACGCCGTCGTAGAGTCCGGAGAGGAGGTTCTTGTAGAGCGAAATATCGGTGTTCCGGCCGGCCCCTCCGACCTCGGCGGGTTTGGATACAGGCATGGCCGGTCGCTCGGCGGACGGCACCGACATCCGGCCGGGAACGCCTCCAGGCGAAAGGGTCGTCTGGACAGGCCGCACGGCGGGCGCGGCGGGTGCGGCGGGCGCGGCGGGCGCCGCAACGGCCTGCGCCTGGGGCTGAAGAGGCGCGATCCGGGCCGGCGGCGGTGCGGGAACGGCCGTAGCGGCAGGAACCGGCGCAGCCGCCGGCGAGGCGGCAGGCGCATCCGGCTTTTTTGTCAATGAGTTGAAGAATTTCTCAAGCACCGTGAAGTCCTATCGTGATACCGGAAATATAGTACGCCTTTCCAACCCTTATTGCAAGTCGGACAGATCGATGCGGATGGTCATGGATGAAACATCGGATTTCTTGCCCCCAGGCGCGGGCGCCTGCGGTTTGGCCGGCGCTGCCTTGGGCGCGTTGGCCAGCGGCACGTGCAGCCCCGTTCCGCAGGTGGGGCAATCCACCGCCATGCCGACCATGTCTACGGGCGCCTCGATCTCCTGGCCGCAGGCGCGGCAGATGAACGCCACGAAGTCGGTGGGGCTTTCCTTGACGATCGGCTTGTCCGACAGCACCTGCTTGTCGGGCTTGGCCCCTTGCTGACGCTGCGGAATGGTCAGGCTTGCCTTGCAGAAGGGGCATTCCCCCGTTTTCCCGGCGGTCGACGGGGGTGCCGCGATCATGCTGCCGCACTCCGGGCAGGGGAACGCAATCTGCCCCTCCTCGTTGTCGGGAATGACGGTTCCCGCGGGCGCCGCCGCGGGAGCCTGGGCCGGAGGAGGAGCCGTCACGGCGGCTGCCGCGGCAGCAGGCGCTCCGACCGCGGGTGCGGACGTCATTTCGAGCGGCGTCAAATCGTCAATTATCTGAACCGAGACATCCTTGTTGGGCACGATGACGCTCTTCGCCTTTTTCAACGGAACGAATTTGACCGCCAAACGCTCGCCGATCAGCATCAGTTTGCCCGTCATGGGGTTGCGATGCCGCGAGGGCTTACGCTTCACAACCTTGATCTTGCACAAACCAGGCACGACAAACCCGGTCGCCGCCTCACGGTAGGCAACGTTTGTCAATTGCTCCAGAACGCGGCCGATTGCAGCCTTGCTCAATCCGGTCGCTTTCGCGAGTTCGGCCACCAGAGAGCTTTTCGTATAGGATTTGGATGTGTTCATGATGAGCCCATTCTCATTTTTTAAAAACCTGTCTCTATCATACCTGATCTTTATGTTCACGTCCAAGCGAATTTGTAAAAAAAACGCATAATGCAATAAAGACAAGAGGTGGTGCGTTTGCTATTTTGAAAACGGCAATAAAGCCGACAATCGGAGGTTCGCATGAAGATCCAGAGTATTGCGTTTGGGATGCTGGTGGCGGGAACCATGGGTTTCGCGGTGGCTCAGGCTGAAGAAGGCGCCGCGAAGGGTGCGGGCGCACCGCCCAAGGGGCCCCGTGATGGCAAGATGTTCGAAGCCATCGACACGGACGGCAACGGCACGATCTCGCTTGAGGAATTCAAGGTGATGGTCGCCAAGAAGCATGAAGCCCGCAAGCCGAAGGAAGGCGAAGCGGCCAAGCCCATGCCGAATGCCGAGGAAATCTTCGCCAAGCTGGACGCCGACAAGAGCGGCGGGCTGAGCAAGGAAGAAATGGCGTCCGGGAACAAGGGTCCCCGTGACGGCCGGAAGCGCGAAGGCAAGAAGGACGCCCCGGCCGCCCCCAAGGCGGAATAGGACGATCCATAGTCATTCATGAAAACCGCCCCGGGAAACCGCGGCGGTTTTTTTTTGCCCGGGCGCATTGCAGTTTAGTCGGGATTTTTGCCAGGCTAGTGCGAAGCCTATTTGGAGTGCGGCGGCTTGACGCCGCTTTGGCTGGCACCGACCGGACGCGACACGACTGGGCGCCACGTCAAGCCGACTCGCTCAGACAGGCCTATCGAAGCGCGCGGGACAGCCGCATCGCAGAAAGCGGCGTCAAGCCGCCGCACTCCAAATTTAAGATCTGTCGATCCCGACGAAGCTGCAATGCGCCCCCGTCCAAGGTTCAATCAAAATGCCGGATGGACGGCATCCGGCCGAAGGGGTACTATTAATGTGCCATGAAGATTACCAAAGCCGGATGCCTGATCCTGTTGGGGCTGGCCCTGGAAGCCGGAGCGGATGAGGTCCGGCTGAAAAACGGCCATACGCTCGAAGGCATTATCGCCGCTGAATCGGAGACCGCCATCGAACTGACCGTTCCAGGCGGCTCTATTTCACTAACCCGCTCCTCGATCGCCTCCCTCATCCGCTCTCCGGCGCAGAGCAACAGCACGCTTGAAAAGGGATGGCGCGATAGGCGTTACCTGGACCCGCAGTATGTGCCGGCCGGCCTGGAAGCGGTTGCCTCCAGCCTTCGTTCGCTCGAGGGACTCAGGGCCCGGGCCGGCACAGGCGCCGACCTTCGCGCGGTTGCGGATTACCTGGCCGGCATTCACGCCTGCTCCCAGGCCCTCGCCGTCGCGGGGACGGAGTGGTTTCCCGACTCCCAATCGGCCCCATTCCTGGACCGCGCCCGCGACCGGCTTGCCCTGGCCCAGGCCGACTTCCGCAAAGCCTCCATTCAACCGCAGCGCCGAGGCAACGCCTTCCTGGTGCCCGTTCTCATCAACGGCCGGGCCGAAGGCCGCTTTATCCTCGATACCGGCGCCGAAATCACCACGATCAGCCGGGCTTTGGCCGACCGAGCGGGCATGACCGCGACCAACAGGATCGCCTATATCGGCATGGCCGACGGCACCCAGTTCCATGCGCCCGTCCTGAAACTCGACTCCCTCCGCCTCGGCACCTTCGAACGGTTGAACACGGAGGCCGTCATGCTCCCCCAACCTCCCGGCATCGGCATCGACGGCTTGCTCGGCATGAACATCCTCGGTTCCTTCCTGATGCGCTTCGACCCCGCCTCCGGAAAACTGGATATGGAACAATTCGTTCCGTCGATACGTTAAAAGCAATATATTTATTGCATGGTATACTATTCGTAGTATCATGCCTCTCAAATACATTATTCGGAGGCATATTGATGAACATCGGTCTTCCCAAGGAAATCAAGACGGAAGAGTTCCGGGTGGCGTTGACTCCGGAAACGGCGCGGATGTACGTGCAGCATGGGCACCGGGTCGCGGTTGAAGCCGGGGCGGGAATCGGATCGGGCATTACCGATGCCGATTATGCGGTGGCGGGCTGCCAGATCGAAGCGGACAAGGTCAAACTCTTTCGTGAAGCCGACATGATCGTCAAGGTCAAGGAGCCGCTGGCCTCCGAATACGCCCTGTTCCGGCCGGGTCAGATTCTCTTCACCTACCTGCATCTGGCGGCGGACCGGAGTCTGACGGAGGCCATGCTGGCCGCCGGAATCATCGGCATCGCCTACGAAACCGTGCAGGAGCCGGACCATTCGCTT
The DNA here is from genome assembly GCA_044346855.1 of Kiritimatiellia bacterium. Lineage (GTDB taxonomy): Bacteria > Verrucomicrobiota > Kiritimatiellia > CAIKKV01 > CAIKKV01 > CAIKKV01. Next base: position 2,819 of record JBIIYJ010000194.1, on the reverse strand, counting down.
CCCCTCCTGGTGCCCATGTCGCAGGTCGCGGGCCGGCTCGCGGTTCAGGAGGGTGCCAAGTATCTGGAGAAAACCTACGGAGGGCGCGGCGTGCTGCTGGGAGGCGTGCCGGGTGTCCACAAGGGGAAGGTCGTGATCCTGGGCGGCGGGGTGTCGGGCACGAACGCCTGCAAGATCGCCCTGGGCATGGGCGCGGAGGTGACGATCCTCGACATCTCGACCCGCCGGCTCGCGGAACTCGACGACCTGTTCGGCAACCGCGTTCAGACCCTCTACGCCTCCCCCCATAACATCGAACTGGAAATCCGGGAAGCGGACCTGGTCATCGGCGCCGTCCTGATCCCGGGCGCCGCCGCGCCCAAGCTCGTCCGCAAGCACCATCTGCGGACGATGAAGCCGGGGGCGGTGATCGTGGACATCGCCGTCGACCAGGGTGGCTGCTTCGAAACAACCCGCCCCACGACCCATGCCAACCCCGTCTACATTGAAGACGGCATCGTGCACTACTGCGTCGCCAACATGCCGGGCGCGGTCAGCCGCACCTCCACTCTGGCCCTCGCCTCGGCCACGATCCGCTACGGGCTTCTCCTCGCGGACCAGGGCGCCGAGAAGGCGCTCGCCTCCAATCCCGCGCTGCGGGCGGGGCTGAACTGCCACAGCGGCCGCCTGGTCCATGCCGGCGTGGCCGCGGCGCACGGCATGCCGCTGGGGGTTTGGCCGTGAAGGCGGACGCGCTGGACCGCCGCCTCATCGCATCGTTAAACAGGGACGGGCGGATCACGAACAAGGAGATCGCCACCCTGCTGAACGTCTCCGAGGGGACCGTCCGCAACCGCATCCGCAAGCTGACGGACGCGGGCCTGCTGCGCGTGGCGGGGCTGATCCATCCGGACGACGCCCCCACCAAGCAGCTCCTGCTGCTCGGCATCACCATCGCCTCCTCGCGGGAGCTGACCCGGACCGCCGAAGCCATCTCCCGGCTCGAAGGGGTCCAATCCGTCCACATCACCGCCGGCCGCTATGACATCATGGCCGAGGTGTGGGTCGAGGCCAAGGGCGGCCTGATCCAGTTCCTGAGCCGGACGCTCGCCGGGGTTGACGGGATCGCCTCCACCGAAAGCTTCCTCATCATGAAAAGCTTCAACAAGTGGATCCCCTGCGCCGACCTCTGAAAACAAAAAGCCGCCCGGCGCGGGCCGGGCGGCTGACAGGTCGAAAGCGCGGAGTTACTTGATCGCGACTTCCTTGCCCACTTCGGCCGACTTGTAGACGGCGTCGATGAGCTTCATGTTCGTCAGCCCCTGCTCGCCCGTGGCGAACGGCGGGCATTCCCCGCGGCAGGCGGCCAGGAAGCACTTGGCCTGGTTGTGGAACACGTTGCCGCGGTCCGGAAACAGAGGGTTCACGTCCGCGATGCGGCCGCCCTGCTCCGTCAGGATCTTGAGCGGCTTGCCGTCGAACACCCGCACCCCGGCCTTGGTGCCCAGGATGTCGATATAGCTCGACTCTTCCGCGTTGCAGGCCCAGGCGATCTCGAAGTTCATGGTCGCCTTGGTCCCGAACCGGACAAAGCCGGCGGCGTAATCCTCGGTGTCGCACACGCCGTCGAACTTGGGCGGGCCGGCCCACATGCCGACATAGCGGTAGCTCTTCATGTCCTTGCCGAACTTGGCATAGGTCATGGCGCTGACGGAGGTGGGGTTCCAGTGGCCGCTCAGGTACATGGCGGCGTCGAACCAGTGCACGCCGATGTCGATGAGCGGGCCGCCGCCCGACTGGGCCTTGGTGGTGAACCAGCCGCCGAGGCCGGGGATGCCGCGCCGGCGGATCAGGACGCAGCGCATGTGGTAGATGTCCCCGAATTCGCCCTTCTCGACGAGCTCGCGGACGACGGCGGCCTCGGTCGCCTGGCGGCGGACCATGCCGATCTGGAGAACCTTGCCGCTGGCCTTGCCGGCCGCGACGATCTGGGCGGCTTCCTTGGCGTTCATGGCCATGGGCTTCTCGAGAAGCACGCTCTTGCCGGCCTTGAAGGCGGCCACGGCCACGTCTTTGTGCAGGGTGTTGCCCACGCAGACGCTCACGGCATCCACGTCGGTCTTGAGCAGTTCGCGGTAATCCGTGAACCGGCCGGCCACGCCCAGAGCCTTGCCCTTTTCCTCGAGCCGGGCCGCATCCACGTCGCAGACGGCCGTCAGCTCGGCCGCCGCGGCGTTCGCCTTGTAGGCGTCCGTGTGGACCGATCCGATGGCACCCAACCCGATCACGCCGACTTTCAATTTCTTCATATCTCTCCTGCTTGTTGATCCGATAAAAACCGGATAAACCTAGCCTAACGGGCCATCACTTGCAAGTTTCTTCACTTTCCGCCCGGTGTCTTCGCGGCCTTCTCTTAAAAACCAGCTGGGAAGGAAGGTTGATCGGCGGGAAGCCTATAGGCCGATCCTGTCCAGACCGGCGAGCCGGGTACCGTGATCCGGCCGAGCTGCGAGGACGGATCTCTGGTACCCGGTGCCTTCGCGGCCTATCGGCTTCCCGCCGATCAACTTTCCGTTCAACCCAGGGCGACGTCCAGTGTCATCATCAGGGCAAACCCCAAAATGGCGCCGATGGTCGCGGTGTCGGTGTCCTCATTGCGCTGGGCCTCGGGGATCAGCTCCTCGACCACCACGTAGATCATGGCGCCGGCGGCAAAGGCAAGGGCGTAGGGCAAAATCGGCTTCATCACAATCACCGTGGCCGCGGCGATCACGCCGCCGATGGGCTCGACGATGGCCGACAGCTGGCCGTACCAGAAACACTTCCGGCGCGACATGCCC
>JBIIYJ010000512.1:0-2878 GCA_044346855.1 Kiritimatiellia bacterium | reverse complement strand
TCCGCGACTCTTTCGTCCGTGCGATACTCCTGACTAAGCGCATGGGCGAGCCATGCACGTAAAGGCAGGAGATTGGCATGAAGCGGGATCCGGAGAAGGAGCAGTTTTGGCGGGGCGCGATCGTGGAGGCCGAGGGCAGCGGTATGAGCGTTCGGGCGTTCTGCCAGCAGAAGGGATTAAAGGAAGGCTCATTTCACGCATGGCGCCGTCAGATCCGAGTGCGGGATGCGGGAACGAACGACCAGCCGGGATTCATCGAACTGGTCCGTCCGGCCAACATCCCCACGACAGGCGTCAGCATCCGGATTGACGATCGGATCAGCATCGTGCTTCAACGCGGGTTCGACCGCGAGACCCTGAGGGAGGCCCTAGCCTGCCTCCCCGCCGGGGCAGGCGGGGCATGATTCCAGTCACGGGCGGCACGCGGATGTTTCTGTTCCGCGGACGGGCCGATATGCGCAAAGGCTTCGAGGGGCTCTCGGGGATGGTGGATGCCCATTTCTCCGAGAGCCTGTTCTCCGGTGCCTTGTTTATCTTCCTCAACCAGCGGAAGGATCGGGTGAAGATCCTGTATTGGGATTCCGGCGGCCTGGCGCTGTGGTACAAGCGCTTGGAACAAGGAACGTTTCGGATGCCGTCGGGCCGGGAGGGGGCGGCGGTGGAACTGTCCAGCGCGGAGCTTGCCATGCTGCTGGAGGGCATTACGCCGCTGAAGGTGGAACGGCGCTACCGGGTGGGTGAACCCCTGAACCGCACGGCTTAAGAAAAAGATTAAAAAAGGTACTTTTCTTGTTGCCTTATATGAACTATTACCCTATAGTTCATTACATGAAAACGACATCCACCCAGGAACTGCAAGCGCAACAGGCGGTGCTGGTGCGGCAGTTGAAGCAGGCAGGCCCCCTGATCGAGGGGTCGATCGCCATGGTCCCGCGCAAGTGCGGAAGCCCCACCTGTCCGTGCGCCCAAGGAGCCGCCGAACACCAAGCCATGATCCTGTGCAAGAAGGTCGCGGGCCGAAGCGTGGCGCTCTACGTGCCCAAGGAACTGTGGGACCAGGTTCGCGAATGGAACCTCGAACACAAGCGGGTCAAGCGGGTGCTCAAGGAGCTATCCAAGATCAACGAGCAGATCATCCGCAACCACGTTGGCGATAAGCGTCGGACTGACGGGGTGCGCCGGTCGCTGAAGGTCGTGGACGGCGGCGATAACGAAGGGGGCCGCTAAGCCGTGATGCTGGAGCAGGCCATCGCCGAGTTGAAGCACAAGGACGAACAGATCGCGGATCTGGCGCGTCAGCTTGAGGTGCTCGGTCGGACGGTGGAGGAGTTGCGACAGCAGCTTGCGCTGGAGAAGCGGCGGATGTACGGGCCGCGCAGCGAGAAGTACCATCCCGATCAACTGTTCCTGGATGACGTCATGAAGCAGGGCGAGAGCGCCGCGCCCGCCGAAGAGCCGATGGTTTCGGTCAAGGCCACGGAACGGCGCAAGGCGCGGCCTCACGGTCGGCTGATGATCCCCGCCAACATTGAGCGGGTTGACGAAGTGCTGGACCTGCCCGAGGAGCGCAAGCGCGATCCGGTGACGGGCGAACCCTTGGTGAAGCTTCGCGACGAAGTCTCCGAGAAGTTGGCCTGGCGGCCGGGCTCGTGGTTTGCGCGGCGCTTCATCCGGCCCGTTTATGTGCATCCAGACCGGCAAAACGAGGCGGCCGGGATCTATGTGCAGCCCATGCCGGATTGCCTGATCGAGAAGTGCAAGGCTGACGCCACCGTGCTGGCCTTGGTGGCGGTAAAAAAATATGTGGATCACTGCCCGCTATACCGGCAGCAAGGAATCTTCCGGCGCGAAGGCGTCGAGGTTCCGGAGTCCACGCTGAACGCGTGGGCGATCGATCCGATCCTGGCCTGCGAGCCGCTGTATACCGCGTTTCTTGAAGATATCCTGGCGCGGCCGGTGATCTTCACCGACGACACGCCCGTGAACATGCTGGCGCCGGGGCGCGGCAAGACCAAGACGGCCCGCCTCTGGGTTTACGTGGGCGGGTGCGGTCCGCCTTACCGGTACTTCGATTATACCGAGGATCGACGCAAGGATCGTCCCGCCAAAATCCTCTCGGGCTATGCCGGTTTCGTCCACGCCGACGCCTACTCCGGCTACGACCACCTGTTCACGCTTTCGAAGTGGATCAGGGAGGTTGGCTGCTGGGCGCATTGCCGACGAAAGTGGGACGAAGCGCTCGATTCGGCCCGCGTACCCTGCACGGACATCCTTCTGCGCATCCGCTCGCTCTATGCGATCGAGGCGCGCATCCGCGGCGAAACACCTGAGCGGCGGTTGGAGGTTCGACAGAGCGAATCGATCCCCGCACTCGATGGGATCTATGAGCGGATCGGCCAGATCGTGACCGAGCGCCCTATCCTCCCCTCGTCGCTTCTGGCCAAAGCCGTCGGCTATGCACTCAATCAGCGCGACGCGCTCTATCGCTACACGACCGACGGTCGCCTTGAAATCGACAATAATACCGCCGAAAATGCCATCCGGCCCCTGGCGCTTTGTCGGAAAAACTTTTTGTTCATTGGAGGGCCTCGTGGCGGCAAAGCCTGCGCCATCGCCATGACCTTGCTTCAAAGCGCCAAGGCCGTAGGTGCCAATCCCTATGAATATCTCCTCGATATCTATAACCGACTCATGAGCCACCCGGCCTCCCGCCTTCACGAACTCCTGCCAGCAGCCTGGTTGCGAGCCCGGCAGAGCCGATAAAAAATCCTCCGCTCTTCCTCGCCCTCGCCGCGTCCACCGTGTTCACAGGGTGCTTACCTCGAAAATGATGCCACCGGGTTTCCATCTTTGGCCCCTTCGGGCTTCGCGACGGGAC
>JBIIYJ010000511.1:0-2886 GCA_044346855.1 Kiritimatiellia bacterium | reverse complement strand
CAGTGGAGCGGGGACCCCTTCGCGCAGAAGCTCGACGAGCGGCGGCCGGAGCCGGGGGATCGGATCTACCTCGAGGTGCCGCAGGTGACCGGGCCGGCCGCGCGCCTGGCCATGGCCCAGCTGCGCACGGGACTGGACGGGATGAGCCGGGAGGGGCTGTCCATCCAGCCGGCGGCGCTCGAGCCGCTGGCGAACTCGATTTTCGGGGTGCTGGACCTGGGGGACCTGTGCCATGCCGGTTGAAATGGAATGCAAGGCGCTGCTGATGGAACGCGGAATCGGCTGCCGGCCGCTGGAGCCGGGCAACCCCGCGAGCCTCACCACGGGCAGGACGCTCGACCACGTGGCCGGCGTCTACGACACGCTCGAGCCGCTGATGATGTTCGGCCTGGACCGCGTCTGCCGCCGGGAAGTGCTGGCCCTGCTGGGCTTGCGCGGGGACGAGCGGGTTCTGGACGTGGGCTGCGGAACCGGCACCCTCACCCGCGAGCTGGCCGCCGAGCTGGCGGACAAGCGCAAGTCCTGCGCGGTGGGCGTGGACGCGGCCGCCGCCATGATCCGCATGGCGTGCAGCAAGGCGGCGGGCCTCCCCAACATCGCCTTCGCCCCGGCCCTGGCGGAGCGCCTTCCGTTCGACGACCGGTCGTTCGACTACGCCGTCTCCACGATGTTCTTCCACCATATCGACGCCGGGCTCAAGCTCAAGGCGCTGGACGAGATCTGGCGGACGCTGGTTCCCGGCGGGAAGGCCGTCGTGGTGGATATCACGACCCCGACCAACCTGTTCGGGTCCCTCTGCGTCTGGTCCGGCTACATCCTGTTCAGGCAGGCGGAAATCCGCGAGAACATCGAGGGCCGGCTGGAGGAGGCGTTCGCGAAATCGAAGTTCGGCGGGGCCACGCTCATGACCCGCCATGCCGGCTACATTGCGATGTATCAGTTGGTCAAACAAAGCTAGTAAATAAAAAAAGAGGAACAAGATGAGAAAAGGAATGGTCGTGTTCATGGCGGCGGCGGTGGCGGCGGCGATGGCGCCGCAGGCCGGTCGGGCAAACGAGGCGGAAGCCCGCATGGCGGCTGCCGTCAGCAACTACGTCGGCAAGGTCGTGAAGGGGCTGCGCGAGGTGGCGGAAAAGAATCCCACCCCGAAAACGTATCGCGACGACATGAAGGCGTTCGTCGCCGACACGCCCGGGCTGTTCGGGGCCTCGCTGATCGACACGAACTTCGTGATCCGGGCGGTCTTCCACAAGCGCGACTTCCTGGCCGTCGGCTTCGACCTGAAGAAGGTCAAGGAGCTGGACTATTTCTGGGCGCTCATGCGCGAGAAGCCGGCCGCCCAGCTCAGCGAGCCGGGCCACGGCAGCCTGATCCAGCCGCGCCTCGTGGCCGTGCGGTATCCGGTGCTGGCGGACGGCAAGCTGACGGGGGTCGTCTCCGCCATGCTCCACACCGACGACTTCCTGAAGGGGGTGGGGCTGGACCGGTGCAGCGCCTTCAAGATCATCTGCCTCGGCAAACCCGCGGAGCAGAAGGGCGAGCTGAAGGGCGACTTCCACGAAATCAAGCTGGAGCTGCCTTCCACGGAGTGGGTCATTCAATTCAAGGAATAGGAGACGGCGATGCATGTATTCATCGGAGGCGCGGGCGGCCCCCTGGGCCGGCAGCTGATCGACCGCTTTCTGGGCCGGGGCGACAAAGTCACGGCCATGGGCTACAGCAAGAAAGAATTCACCGGGCTGCACCATCCCTGCCTGACGGTCATCGAGTGCGATGTCACCCGCCCGGAGACGCTGGAAGGCGTCTGCGAGGGGATGGACATGGTGGTGTCCTGCCTGGGCATCACCCGGATGCGCAACAACCTGACCCACATGGACGTGGATTATCGCGGCAATCTCAACCTGCTGAAGGAGGCGGAAAAGCGGGGCGTCAAGAAGTTCGGCTTCATCACGCCCGTCGGGGCCGAGCATGGCGAGCAGCATGGCGTTCCCCTGCTCAAGGCCAAGTATCTTTTCAAGAAGGAGCTGCGCCAGTCCAAAATGGAGTGGGTCATCTTCCGGGCGGGCGGATTCTTCTCCGACCTGGCTGAACTGGGCCGCGCCGCCGGCAAGGGGCCGATGGTGGTGGTCGGTTCGGGGAAGAACGTCTTCACGCCGGTCGACGTCCGGGACGTGGCCACGATCATGGCCGCCGAACTGCCGGTCAAATCGAATGCAGTAGTCGAGATCGGCGGGCCCGAGGATATGAGCTGGGACGACATCTGCCGCACCTGTTTCGCCCATTACGGGCGGAAGCCGAGGATCGTGCACATCCCGATCTGGATGTGCCGGGCCATCCTTCCCCTGGTGAAGCTGGCGTCGCCCGCCTATTACGCGATGGGCGAGCTGATCGTGTTCATGTCGTCGCACGACCTTCCCACCGAAAAACGGGGCTCCTTGCGCTTCGCGGATTACCTTAAAACAGTAATCAGTAATCAGTGATCGGTCTGATCACTGATTACCGATTACTTCTTCCCTGAACCCTGAACCCTGAACCCTGAACCCTGAACCCTGAACCCTGAACCCTGAATCTTGAACTGATTACTGACCACTGATCACCGATCACTGTTCACTGATTACGCGTGCCACCGGGGCTGGGTTTGGGGTATCCTGTTCAAGATGAATAGGAATACCCTCAACCACGTCAAACGGTGATATGATCCGGTTCCCTTCCACCGCATGCGCAGGACAGGTCCGGCGGGACTCGATCCCGCCGCTCCGGCGCTTGTGCCTAACCGTCCTGCTGATTTCGGGGGCCTGGCTGTTTTCCGGCTGCGCCACCAGCAGCGTCTGGACGCCCTATCCCAATCAGACGGGGCCGCTGATCCGGCAGATGGAGCGGGGCGGG
>JBIIYJ010000510.1:0-2887 GCA_044346855.1 Kiritimatiellia bacterium | reverse complement strand
CCGCCCTGCCCATCCCCACCCCCCGGCGTGGCACGGGTTGAGTGGATTCGCCAGACGCACGGGTCAGGAGACCCGTGCCACTTACTTTGGCAAGGTCTTTGTTCGCCAGACGCACGGGTCAGGAGACCCGTGCCACTTACTTTTGCAACAAGTGGCACGACCCCCAGTCCAGCCGGCTGGATTCGGAGGCATCCTCTTGCGGCACAATAAGTTAGGACAATATATTTTCAGGCCGGTTTTCGTTTTCCGCGTTGGCGATTCACCGAAAATCATGCCTCCGTGTGAGCTCTTCTCTTACGGGAACTTTAAGGAAACCATCGCGCGCCGCCAGAGCGCGCGCCAGCGAGCTGGGCGCGCCCGCCTACGCGAATACGCTGCGAAGGGCAAGCGAGGGCTAGTCGGTTGCGGCGTTTCGATCAGCCAGGTTATTCCACCCGATAGACCGCCGCCGCCTTGCGGTCGACATCCACCAGGGCCTTGCCGTTCTTCACCGGCACCACCTCGTCGGTATCCAGATCGACCAGCCGGGCGGGCGCGAGCCCATTCCCGAACGCCAGGCGGAACCGGGCTGCTTCCGGATAATGGTTCAGCACGAACAGAATACTCTCGCCGGCCCCTCGATGCAGGACGGCCGATCCCAAATTCCGCGGCTGCCGGTACTCCATGTGCCCGCCCTTGCCGCTCCAGTCCACCCAGCTGACCTCCGTTTCCGGCTCCACCCGGACCGCGGCCTCGCCCCCATATCGCCCGATGAGCCGCTTCACCGCGGCCAGGCTTTCCAGACTCTCCTCCTCCGCCTTCTCCTGCGCCAGCCAGTCGCGATGCCACACCAGCCGGCCCTTGCCGACCTTGACCTCGACAACCGGCTTGCCTCCCCGCGGCTTGCCCAGCCCGAGGAAGCGGACCGCCCCGCCCCGCTCGTTACGGGAGGGCCAGGCGCCGCTTAGCACCAGGACGCCGCCGCGGCTCACATACGCCCGCAGCGCCCGGCTGGCCGCCATCTCGACCACCGGCGAGCCCGGCATGAACAGCACGGGGAACGCCTTCGCCCTTTCCGGCTTCGCCAGGATGTCCACCACGCCCGGCTGGCAGCCGGCCTGCTCGACCAGGCGGAACAGGCCGTAATACTCCTGCGAGGCCCGCCCCGCCGGCACGCCGTCGATCTCCGGCTTGCCGACATGCTGGTTGTTGTCGTCGCACGGCATGGGATCGCCCACCGCCGTGTGCTGGTGCTGGACCAGGTCATACACGATGCCGACGTCGGTTTGGGGAACAAGCGAATCCCACGCCTTGATCTTCCCGAAGAGCAGCCCCATGGTCTCCTTCAGGACCTGGAGGGACGGTCGGGGATGCCCGTGCGAGCCGACCGGGGAGTCGCCCCAGCAGTCGCGGTCGTGGAACATGAACCAGTCGATGGCCTTGCACCCCTGCGCCAGCGCGCCGCGGGCCATGAAGCGCATGTGGTCATCCGACACGCGCGTCTGCAGCACCTTGTTCCACGTGCCGGCCATGAATTCGGCCGACCACGTGTAGCCCAGGCTGGCGTTCATCAGCTTCAGGACGCGGGCCATGGAGTGGTAGCCCGAATAGCTCATGAACGTGCCGCGGTAGAAGTCATACCCCACCAGCCCGCCCTTGCCCACAGCCTCCTCGAACGCCGGCATGCGGGTGGGCACGCCCTCGGGCAGGTGCGGGTTGAAGTTGGTCATGAACGTGACATCCCGGACGCCGTTCTTCTCGTGCAGGGCGCGCAGGCGGCGGATGTAGCCGCACATGCACCACGTCTTGAACTCCAGCCAGTCCGTGTACCAGGCCAGGTCGTCCCCGATGCTGGCCGGCACGGCGCGGGGCGGCTGCACCTCGTCGATGCTCCGGAAGCGCCTGCCGTAGGGCAGCTTCGCGGCCGACCCGTATTTCTCCAGCAGGAACTGGTGGTAGAAGCCGCCCGGCCGCACGTTGACGGGGTTGTAGTCGGAATCCAGCAGGCTATCGCGGACGATATAGCTGATCTCGTTGTCCAGGTTCAGCATGGTCACGCAGCCGCCGCGACTCTTCAGGTGCGCCCGGATGATCGGGTCGACTTCGTTGAACCAGTGCCCCACTTGCGCCAGGTAATCCGGATGCAGGTACGACGGCTGGGAGCCTTCCTTGCGCCCGATCCAGTAGCCCTGGGTGGTCCGGTTCTGCCAGTCCCACACCATCATCTCAGGGTCGCCCAGGACCAGGGCGGCCGGATAGCCGCCGTAGGCCATCTCGTTGCAGCAGAACGGGCCGGACCGGAAATTCAGATTGAGCCCGTGTTTCTCGACCAGTTCCAGGAAACGCATCAGGTTGAGCCGCGGGTTGGTCTTCCCCGTGAAATCCAGCACGCCGGCGGGATGGCGTTTGTCGGCCGCGCCCACCAGGTGCGTTCCCCACTGCACGTAGGTGGTCACGCATTCGAGGCCCGTGTCCTTGAACCGCTGGATGATGGGCTCCCAATACCGGGGCTCCAGCCTGAAATACTGGATCTCCGCCCCGAAAATATCCCGCGACCGCTTGATGTCCTGCGTCCCGATGGTCATGACTATACCTTCCCATTACCCTGGTACCCAACTATACCCAGCCGCGGCCTTTCAGCCAAGGCCACGGGTCAGGAGACCCGTGTCACTTCCTTTTGCAAAATTCTAAACACAAGCTACATGCCTTCCCCACCCCCCGGCGTGGCACGGGTCTCCTGACCCGTGCGCCCCTCCACCGCCCGGCCCACGGCCCCTCCCCCGGCGTGGCACGGGTTGAGTGGATTCGCCGGGCGCACGGGTCAGGAGACCCGTGCCACTTACTTTTGCGAGGCCTTCGCAGACGCACGGGTCAGGAGACCCGTGCCACTTACTTTTGCGAGGCCTTC
>JBIIYJ010000509.1:0-2890 GCA_044346855.1 Kiritimatiellia bacterium | reverse complement strand
CGGGTCGGCTATTGAGATCATTCCCGAGCAGAGCCGGGCATTGCGCCTCACCGCGGAGCGGCCGCACCTGGAGCTGAAGGTGGAGAACCCGATCCTCGCCACGCCCGTTAAACCCGCCAACGAAGGTAGCCTGCGGCTGGCGTTCGAGGGGCCGGACGTGCTGGAGGAAGGGCGCTACCGCATCCGCTTCATCAACGGATCAAAATAAACGTGCCCTGGGTCAGGCTCAGCGACGCAACGGACGTGTTGCCATAGGCGCCCAGGTTGACCTTCCGGCCGTTCGGCAGCGGCTCGGCATCACAGGCAGACGCGGGGTCCCCGGCGTCGATCGCCGGGCTGTGGACCGCATTCTTCACCCACGTTCCCCCGGAGAACCAGCCCCCCTCATACGTGCCCGCGCGGGACGCGGGATGGAAATAGACGGCGTCGGCGAACAGGGGGTCCACGCTGAAGCAGCCGTTGGTGCCCTGGTTGTCCCCATCCTCGATATCGCAATAGTGCACCCCCGTGAGCGCCCCGGCGGCATTGGTCGCGAAAGCGGCCAGGTCGTCGCCATTCCCCCAGACGATGGAATTGACCAGGGACCGCTGGGTCGCGCCCGAATAATAAACCCCCTGCCCCGGGTTGCCGGCCACGGTGACGTTGGTGGCCGCAAGCGTCCCGCCCCCGTAGAAGCCGTCCCCGAAGGCGGCTCCGCCGAGGGAGGTGGCGTCGTTGGCCGCGACCAGGCAATTGACCATGGCCAGCTTGCCGGCGGAATAGACCCCGCCGCCGTAGAGCCAGCCCAGGCCGCGGGAATACAGCGTGTTGGTCATCATGAGGCAGCGCTCCAGGCGGAGCGAGCCGAGCGTGAGATGAATGCCCGCGCCCTGGGCCGTGTCGCCAATGCTGGAATAGCCGTAGCAGACCAGCCGGTTGCTGGCGATCACGCAGTCCGCCATCACCGCCTCCCCGCCGGAGAACGCCAGGCCGCCGCCGCGGTATACGTTGGACCGGTACCCGCCCGTGTCGCTCGTGCCGAGGTTGCGCGCGATCTCGCACCCGCTCATCGCCACCCGAGCGGCATAGGCGTAGAAGCCGCAACCCATTGGCCCGGTCTGCGACTCGTTCAGCGTGACATAGACGGCGTTGTTGGTGATCCGGCAGTCCGAAACGGCCAGCAGGACATTGCCCGCGTACAGGCCGCCGCCCGCGCCGCCCGTGGTGGAGGACAGCGCCCCGCCCGTCAGCGACAGGCGCTCGAGCCGGATGTCCGCCGCCTCCTGCGCGGTGATAACCCGCTTGTTGCCCCCCAGCGCCGTGAGGATGGTGCCCCCGCCCTCGTCCCCGAGCAGCCAGAGCCCGCTCTTGTCCAGATTCAGGGGATAGTCCTCCAGGCTACCATACACGCCCGGCCCCACGTGGATGCGGCTGCCCTCGCCGGCCGCGGCGACCGCCTTCGTGACGGTCCGGAACGCCTGCTCCGGGGTTGTGCCGGCATTGGAATCGCTTCCGCTTTCCGAGACGTATAGCTCGGCCAGGGCGGGGTCGGGGCCGGCGTCGGCGTGGACGCCCAGGTCCACGGCGCCAGCGTCAGCCGCGCCGTCAAGGCGGACCGTCTTCCCGCCAAGGCCCCAGTCCGCGGCGTCCCCCCCGCCCGCGTCCAGGCACGGGCTGTCGGCCGCCAGGAAAAGGCCGCGCGCATACCCGGGGTCGTCGGACCGGCACCCCTGCAGGCCCGCGTTGTCCCCGTTCTGGATGTCGCAGAACCAGACGTTGGTCAGCAGGCCGGCGCTGTTCGTGCCGAAGCCGGCCAGGTCGTCCCCGTTCATCCAGAAAATCGAATTGCTGACGGCCGCCCCCGCCCCGCCCGCCGTGCGCAGGCCCTCGCCGTCGTTGCCGACGAAGGTGCAGTTCAGCACCTCGGACCGGGCGTTCGGCGCCAGGTAGGCGCCGTCCGAATCGGACGCGCCCGCGTCGCGCGAGGCGTCGTTGAACGCGACCAGGGTGTTGAACAGGGACGCGGCGCCGGCGGCGTAGAGGCCGCCCCCCTTGTCCACCTTGCCGGCGTCGGCGGAGACCACCTTCGCGTGGTTGCCCGAGATCCGGCTGTTGCGGACAACCAGCGCGCCGTCGGCATAGAGCCCGCCGCCGTAACAGCTGTTTCCCCACCGCGTGTCGCCCTGGATGCCGTTGAGCGTGTTCCGCCGGATCGCGCACCGCTCGAACGTGCCGGTCCCCCCCTGGAGGCAGGCGCCGCCGCCGGTCAGGAGCCCGTTCTTGGACGAGGAGTTGACCAGGTTGGCGATGAACAGGCAGTTGGAAAGGGACAGACTGCTGTTCAGGGCGTACAGGCCGCCCCCGCGGGCCACGCCGGAATCGACCGACGAAGCGGCCGTGTTGTTCGAAAAGACGCAGTCCGCGAACGCCAGCGACGACGTGTAGACCAGCAGCCCGCCGCCCAGGCTGGGAACGGTGTTGACGCTGCCGTTGCGGATGGTCACCTGGTCGAGCACGCCGTTCGTCGCCGCCTGGATCTGCATCACCCGGACCGCGTAGGAGGGATGGCGCTGCAGCACGGTCGGCCAGCGTGCGGAGTCACGGCTGCCTGGATTTCCCGTTCCCTCCCAGCCGCCCTCCAGCCGGAGTCCGCTCCGGCCCGCCCATAGCAGCGGCGCCGCCTGGGTGAACGCCTGCCCGGCCAGGCGGATGGCATCGCCGTCTTTCGCGGACGTGAGCGCCGCCTGGATATTGGTCAGCGCCAGCTCCCAGCTGCTGCCGTCCCCCCAGGCCGGGCCGTTGGTGGAGCAGTGCCAGACGCCCCTCGGAACGGTGGTGAACGACGCAACACCGTCCGCCGAAGCCGTCCACCCATACGCGTTGGAAACGAAGCAGCTGTAATAATAGGCCG
>JBIIYJ010000508.1:0-2895 GCA_044346855.1 Kiritimatiellia bacterium | reverse complement strand
CCCCTGAACATCGAGCCATTCGCTTCGTCATGTCATCTGCCCTCTTCCCCTGTTCGTTCAGGAACATCGCGCTGCTGTGGCAAACCTTCCCCGGATGCAGCCCGTCCTGTTGCGTTCCGTTCCGCGGCCACGACGCGGAAGGGGACGGGGATTTCCCTGGCGGCGTCGCGGTCGGTCGTCACGACGAGGCTGGCGCCGTCCAGCGCCCTGGAGGGAAGGATGCCGGTGAGGGCCAGGCGGAAGCCACCGGAGGGCAGCGGGCTAACGGCGATCCCCATCCCCGGCGCGGGGGCCCGAGTCGCGAGGATCTTGAAGGGCTGGCCATCCCGGGAGCGGACGACCACGTAGCGGGCCACGGGCTTCGGGTCGGCGGCCGGCTTCGAGAGCAGGATCTCGGACGGGATCACGTGGAAGGGGCCTTCCGCGACTTGTGGCTGGGGCGCGGCCGCCGGCGCGGGTTCCGGGCCGCCGCCCAGGGCCGTCCCCACCAGGAGCAGCTGGAAGTAGGGCTGGGCGGGGTCGTTGGATGCGATGTAGAAGGCCTTCCGCTGCTGCCCCTGGCGGCCGCCCAGCGAGAAGGTTACCGAGGCCACGGCGTTGCTGCCGGGGGCGATGGTCTTGGCGTCCATCCTCATGCTCGATCCGCAGCAGGCCCGCAGTTCGCCAATCTTCAGCTCCGCGTCGCCTTCGTTGCGGATCACGAACGTGCGCTCGATCCGGCCGGTGTTGGAGGCCGAGCCGAAGTCGCAGACGGCCTCCCGGCAGGCGATCCTCGGCGCACCGCGGGCCGAGGCGGCGCACAGGACCGCCGCCGCCAGGAGCCCCGGAAGCCCGACCGAACGCCTCCTCATCCCTTTCGCCCCCCGTGCGCTCATTTGGCCGCGTCCAAGCGGGCAAGTGCAGCCTTGGCGATCCGCCGTATCCGCTCCTCCTTGCTCGCCGCAAGGGACTCCAGCAGCTCGCGGTCGGAGGCGTCGCCAAGGTCGCCGATCGTGGCTATCGCCGCCATGCGCAGCGGCCCCGTCTCGCCGGTCTGCGAAGCCACCCGGGCCGACGGCAGCACCTCCTTCTTCCCCATGAGGGCCGCCACCCTGAAGGCCGTGATGCGGTTCGCTTCGATGCAGGCCTCGTTGGTCGCCAGCGACACCGCGACGTCGGCGACGTTGGTCCTGCCCATCTCCGGGCGGGTCCTGGAAAGCCGCTCGATTCCAAGAAGCGCGGTGCCCGCGAAGGTCTTGCCGGTCTCCTTCAGCGCCTCCCAGTAGGCCGCCTCGACTTCCTCGCGCTCAGGATCCTTCCCGGCCTGCGAGCCGGCCGGCCAGCGGATGTCGTAGTATGGGCCAAGGTATTGGACGCAATAGTCGCGCCAGACGTCGTCGTGCTCCCCGTCCCGGAACATCGCGGCCAGCTGGCGCCCCAGCCCCTCGGGGGGCCTGTCCTGAGCCAGCAGCACGGACAAGGCGTCGTTCTTCAGGCCCTCGAACTCCAGCAGCCCAAGTTCGGAGCCCTTCTCCTGCTCCTTGAACCGCGCGTCCAGGAAGAGCCGGAGGGCGGCCACGTCGTTCGTCGCGAGGCCGCGGGTCAGCGCCTTGAGCCCGCCCGCCCGCTCCTTGTAGCCGCCCGGGGCGGGGTCCACGCCCGCGACGAGCCGCACGGCCGGCGACGGGGCCAGCCGCCGGATCTCGCGCATCAGGGCGCGCGAGTGGGGCTCTGGCGTCTCCCCGCCAATCGGCTTGTTGACCGAAGCCGGCTGGGACACGTTCGAAGACGTGCCGGACGGCTGTGACTCGGGGCGGATTGTGGGCGATGCTTCGTGGCCAGGGGCGCCGCTCTTCTCACCCTGAAGGAGCAAGAACACCGCGAGTCCCGCAAGCCCCACGACCGCGATGAAGGCCGCCCCCCATATAGACTTGCGCATCGCCATTCCACGCCCCCCCTTGAGATCAACTCCGAACCCCCGCCCGACGTTCATGAGACCAAGTGTTGCACCCCACGGTTCCCGCGCCACCGCGGGACCGCGCGTCCCTCACAGCACGTGGGCGTTTGTACCACGCAGCGTCTCGGCGGGGAAGACGGAAACGAACGAGAGACATGCGGCAATTACTTGCCCTGCTCGAAGCAGTTTACCTGTCCCCAGTGTGAGGAGGATCGCATATCGCAGGTGGCGGCGGTATGTGGGTTCACAGGGCGCTTACGTTGCTCCAGTTGACGGGAAGGTCGGAACATGGCGGGATGAACTCCACCACGATGGGGACGAAGATCGTTTTGTTGGCGGGACCGTACTCGGGGAAGGGCATGTTAAAATCCGCGTAGCCGGGGATCGCGTTGGTGTCCGTCTGGTAGTAATCGTCGACCACGACGTACTTGTGGGCCGCGTTGGTCGAGGGGCCGGGCGAGATCCCTTCGATCTGGTCCTCGAAGGCAGTTCGCTATTCTTGCCTATCACTGCTTTCCCCTCATGAGTGACCACAATACCCCTGCCTGTCAGGGCGCTATCGGGACCATCGTGGAGAAGGTGACAAGGATAAGCACGGTTTCGACAGAAATCACCAACAAGAACCGCTTCATTCCCCGAGGTGTTCCGCTTGTCAATGTAGTGACCAAAAGCAGTGCCCACATCATCGCAGACACATAGGGCTGCACGGCGACAAACCCGTCCACATCCACTCGCAGGGGAAGCGCAACACACAGGAGCATGGGTGCACTCGTAGTCCACATGCCGGGCGCCCGCGCGACGAGTCTGACCGCTTCCAGAGGTTCGTCATATACATGCGATGGGGCTCTCGATCGAGTCCTCGGCAATGCGGCGATACTTACCGAGAGCACAATCACCCACAACACCAGAGCCAATACCGCCCATTTGTTCGGCATGCTCACTGCGTACCTCTTACCAAG
>JBIIYJ010000193.1:0-10306 GCA_044346855.1 Kiritimatiellia bacterium | reverse complement strand
GGCGGATCGACGATAACGACATCGAACGTCTCGCCCTCCTGCTTCAGCGCGCGCAGCGTCTCGAACGCGTCGGCCACGCGGTAATCGAAGCCGCCGCTCTCCTTGAACCCGTTCAATTCAAAATGACGCAGCGCCGTCTCCCGGGCCCGGGCCGAGGAATCCACGGCCACCACCCGCTCCGCGCCCGCCTGCTTCGCGCACAACCCGAACGCGCCCGTGTAGGCGAAGACGTCCAGGACCCGCTTGGCCCCGCTGCGCTTCACCCAGCCCGCCAGGGAGGCCCGCGCCGCCCGCTGGTCCAGGTAGAAGCCCGTCTTGTGGCCATGCTCCAGGTCGGACAGGAAACGCAGGCCGTTCTCCCGGAATTCGATCGGCCCCTCCGGCGCCTGGCCGCTGACCAGCCCGGTCCGGTTCTCCAGCTTCTCGTGCTTCAGGGCCTCGGCGTCGGACCGCTCCCAGACCGTCGCCGGCTTCCACACCGCCTCGAGGGCCGCCAGCACCGCGTCCCGCCGCCGGGTCATGGGCCCCGTCAGGAACTGGACCACCAGCGTCTCGCCGTACCGGTCCACGATCAGGCCCGGCAGGCCGTCGCTCTCGGAAAACACCACGCGCATCCCCGCCGGCTCCTCCTGCGGGCCCAGCCAGGCCTCGCGCCGCTCCCGGGCGGTCCGGATCCGGGCCAGCAGGCCCGCCGGGTCCAGCGCCGCGTCGGGATGCGTGTCGAACACCCGCGCGCGGATGTCGGAGGCCTCCTGCACCGTGGCCCGCCCAAGGAAAACACCGCGGCTGCTCAGCACGTCAGCCTCGTCGAGGCCGGACTCACCGTCCTCCCGGGCGATGGCGCCGGAGAAAATCCAGGGATGGCCCCGCTGGACGGGCACGTCGCGGCCGGGTTTCAAAATCAGCTTGCGGGTCATGGGACTGTTCCTCTTTAAGCTTTCCACCGGGCGAAGACGCCCACCGGCAGCACGCACCGGCAGGACGGGTTGGACAAAATCATGTGGCCGCTTTCCAGCGTGCCGCCGAACGACTCCGGCCAGGCGCGCAGCAGGTTCTCCAGCAGCGGGGCCGTGAAGCCGGGGGTGTGGCAGGTGAAGAGGATGAAGCGGGGCCGCTCGGCCATCAGGGCCTTCAGCTGCTCCAGCAGGAGCCCGATCTGGTCCTCGAGGAACCAGCGCTCGCCCCCCGGCCCCTTGCCGTAGGTCGGCGGGTCGATGATCACGCCCTCGTAAACCCGCTTGCGCCGCACTTCGCGGGCGGCGAACTTGAGCGCGTCGTCCGTGATCCAGCGGACCGGGCGGTCGGCCAGCCCGCTGGCCTCGGCGTTGCGCCGGGCCCAGCGGTTGATGTCCTCCACCGCGTCCACGTGACAGACCTGGGCCCCGGCCTCGGCCGCCACCAGGCTCATGGCCCCCGTGTAGGCGAACAGGTGCAGGATGCGGCAGGACTCCCCGGCCTCGCGGATCTGGGCGCGCACCCAGTCCCAGTGGCACGAGTGCTCGGGAAAGAGGCCGACGTGCCCGAAACCGGTCGGCTTCACGGAGAACGTGCAGGGCCCGTAGGCCACGGGCCAGGTGTCGGGCAGGCGCGTCTTGAAATCCCACTCGCCCCCGCCGGAACTGGAACGGACATAAACACCTGAGGCCTTGGCCCATTCGTCGGGCCGCTCGGGCTCCCAGAGGGCCTGGGGCGAGGGCCGGTTGAGGATGTAGGGGCCGAACCGCTCAAGGCGGGCTCCGCGCCCCGCGTCGAGATATTCGTAATCCTGGGATTGAAGGCCGGTGAGATTCATAGGGTCTATAACTATATCGGGATGGCACAGGCGAATCAAACCTTCATATTGAACCCTCCCGGCAAGTCATGTAGGGGCTCCGCTCGCCGGAGCCCGCCCTGCACGCATGACGGCAAGGCCACCGCACATCGGCGGGCGGCGCAAGCACCGCCCCTACACCAGTCGTCGCATACGCCATCTTTTTCATGAAGCGGTCAGAATGAGGTTGCAGCTTTGCGGCCAACGGTTTTAAATCATTTCATGCACCATCGCCGCCCCTTCATTTGCCTTCTCCAGGCTTCCATGCTTCTCGTGTCCCCCCTCATCCTGGCCGCCCCCAAGCCCGGCGAAGGGCTTGTCTACCCCCCTCTCCTGCCGGGCGGGGTTCCCGTTGTCAGCGGCGGCGACTCGAACCTGCTGGCCGTTCCGCCAAGCGTCAAACTGCGCGACGGGGTGGCCGTCGCCCAAACCGCGCCGAGCGTCGACTTCGCATTCTATCCCGGCCAGGACAAGCCCGATTTCTGGTCCAATTGGGGCGACGGCCTGGCCGCGACCGGAGCCTACTATTCGTCGATCGGCAACCACAAGGGGCTCGACGGCCGCTGCATGGTCTACGCCTGGGACGACGCCTCGAAAACGCTCCGCATGATCTGCGACGTGAACAAGCTGCTGAACCTGCCGACCAACCATTACAACCCGGGGAAAATCCACGGCCGCCTGGACAAGGGCAGCGACGGCTGGCTTTATTTCGCCACCGCGCGCGGCTCCACGAGCGTGACGACCCCGAAAAATCATTATGAAGGCGACTGGATCCTCCGCGTGAACCCGGCGACCGGCCAGTCCGAAATCGTGGCCCGCGGCCCGGGGGGTCTGTCGACGATCTTCGCGACCGTCGTGGATGCGCAACGCATGATCTTCTACGGCGGCACCACGGCGGCCGACAATTCCAATGTTATCGGCTTCTTCGCCTACGATCTCAACGCCCGTAAACGGCTGTACGCCCAGGCGGGCGACGGGTGCTACAAATACTTCATGTTTTCACAATCCACGGGCCGGGTCTACTACATCGGCCACAAATCCGGCTGCCTGTACCGCTACGACCCGCTGACGCCCGAAAAGGCCCCGGAGATTCTGGCAGGCAAAGTCGGGCTGGCCCCGCCAACCGGGGGCGCCTTTGGCGGCGACCCCGCCCAGGAAGGGGTGCCCGGCCTTCGGAGCGCCACCCGGGAGACCGGGGACGGCTTCATCTACACCATCTCCAACCCTGAACAAGGCCCGCTGATCTGGCGGTTCAACGTCAAGACCGAGAAGGCCGAAAAGATCGGCGTGGCGGCCGTCGCCTCGCAAACCTATGTCACGTCCATCGACGCCGATCCGTCCGGCCGCTATCTCTACTATGTCCCCGGCGCCCACGGCGGGGCTGAAAACGACGGGGCCCCGCTGGTGCAATACGACGTCGCGCGGCGGCGGCCGAAGGTCATCGCCTTCCTGGGTCCCTGGTGCGAGAAGGCCGCGGGCTTCCGTCCGCGCGGCTCGTTCGGTTGCGCGGTCAGCCCCGCGGGCGACAAGGTCTACGTGACCTGGCACGGCACCCGCAACCTGACGGGTTCGGCGAAAACCCTGGACACCTGCGCCCTGACCGTGGTAACCGTGCCGTCCGCCGAGCGTTCCCCTATTCGCTATTAGCTATTCTGTTCCGCTATTCGCTATTAGCTATTCGCTATTCTTCAAGACCCCGGCGGATACTGTGTGCGGAAATAGAGGGGATGCAATCGCTCCATCAGGCGCAACCCAAGCTCCTGGTCCTGGAACTCCCAGGCCTCGACCGCCTTGCCCTGGAACCGGTTTCGGAGCGGAATCCGCGTCCGGCCCGCGAAGGCTTCCTCGCCCGCCTCGACCCGCAGATACCCGGCCAGTTCCCGCTCCCGCCCCTGGACCGCCAGCCAGAGGGTGCGCCGGCGGAACGCTTCGGGCGTCACCCACCCGTAGGTGCGCACCACGCCCCAGGGAAACGACTCCACCGCCAGCCGCCCGTCCGCCAGGAATTGCAGCAGCGACGCATCCCAGTAATTCGCCAGGATCGCGGCCTTCTGGGCCTCCAGTTCCGGCACCAGCCGCGCGCGCGTTTCGCGAAGCTGCCGGTCAGTCTGGATGGAGCGCTCCAGCCGGCCGCACCACCGGGGAACGGAGGCGGCCAGCAGCCCCGCCGCCAGGGCGGTGACGGCGGCGTTCCGCCAGCCCGGGGCCGGCCAGAAGCGGGCGCACAGCCAGACTCCCGCCACGAACACGGTCAGGGCGTAGCGGCGCTGCTCCCCGTCGCGCGACAGGGAAGGCACCAGGACCAGGGCCGAGAGGACGGCCAGCGACCCGAGCACCAGGGCGTGATCGAGCATCGACGTCTTCGCCGGCCGCTTCCAGCAGGTCCAGCCATACGCCGGCAGCACGGCCACGGCCCAGGCGACATACCGGAGCGGCTTCCACGCCATCTCGGACCGCACGCCGAAGAGCGAGGGCAGGATGCTCTCCACCGTCAGGCGCCACGACCGCGCAATCTCATCGCCCGTCCCGAGCGTCAGCGGCAGCTCGAAAGGGAAAGGCCAGTCGGCCCCCCGCCCGAGCCGATGCGCCAGCATGGGCGCGTAGCCCGCCAGCGCGCCCGCCGCCGCCCATCCGGCGGCCGCGGCCGCCGGCCTGAGTCCCTTTTTCAGGAACAGGCGCAGAAGCAGGAGGCCCAGGAGCGGCAGGGCGTAGAACACCATCTGGAGTCGCGAGATGAGGGCGAAGCCCGCGGCCGCCCCCAGCAGCGCCCAGTCGGCGGGGCGCGACCGGGACTCCAGCCGGCTGCCGGCCCACAGCAGGAGCCCGATGATGAACAGGGAGAGTTCCACCCCCGAGTTGCGGGCGTGGTCGGTCACGAAAACCACGTTGCCGGCCATCAGCAGGACCGCCGCCAGGACGGGCCAGAACTGGCCGCCCCCGGCCCGCCGCTGCGCCCGGCACAGCGCGGCCAGGATCAGCCCCATCCCCCCCAGGGAAAAAAGCGAGCCGGCCACCGCCAGCGCCAGCGCCGGCGGAAAGGAGGGCGCCAGCAGCCGCCCCAGGGCGTAGGCATAGGGCGTTGGCGACAGGAGATAGTTCTGCCCGTAAACCAGGGTGGGCCAGTAGCCGCGGGTCAGCAGGTCGTTGCCCATCACCCCGAAAACGGCCCCGTCCCCGTCCAGCATGGCGTAGGGCAGCCCCCAGAACAGCGCGGCCATGCCGGCCAGCAGCAGCAGCCCGGGAAGAAACGCCCACGCGGGAAAATCGCGGCGGAAAATCGTCATGCGGCTCCTTGCCCCTGCCTAAAGATCGAACGTATAGGCCATCACCGACGCCTGGATCGGCTCGGCTCCGCCGCTTTCACCGCCGTCGCGGCGAGTGAGCCGCAGGACCATGTCCCCGGTCTGCCGGTCCTCGTAAAGCGCGAAGTTCGACAGCTGCAGCCGCTCCGTATCCCCCTCCTGCCGGGTGTCGATGACGTCCAGGGACTCCATCTCGAGCCGCAGCGTCAGCGGATCGACCCGCCCGATCACCAGCGGGTACCGGGGGGAGTTGCCGCTCGGGGAATCGGGGCAGATGTTCCCGATCCAGAACCAGTCGCCGGAGGAATGCCGCGTCAGAAGGGAGATGCTGCTGGGCGAGAAGAACGGGGTGCCGTCCGAAAAGGTCCAGGGCCACGGGCGGCTCCAGGTCCGGCCATGATCCCCCGACAGGCTGAACCACTTGAAGCCGGAGTTCGGGTCGACGGACCCCGCGTTGGCCCGCAGGACCATGAGGATCCGGCCGTCGGGCATCTCGGCCAGGGTCGGCTCGATGGCGCCGCGCAGGGACTGCTCCGGCTTGATCCGCACCGGCTCCGCCAGCTTCCACGCCAGCCGGCCGTCCGCCTGCCACCGCCCCTCCAGCACGCCGGCGGCGGTGTAGGTGTAGGCGCCGGGCGGACAGAAATAGCGCCCCTCCGGATCCAGCACCGTCACATTGCACGGGACCAGGACACGGCCGTCCTTCAGCACGATCGGCACGTTCGCGGGCATGACCGAGTTGCGGCCGACCCACACGTCGGGAAACGGATGCGCCGCATCCAGGCCGGGGCCGGCCTGGATGACGGGCTCGTCCACGGCCCAGGTCCGCCCCCCGTCGTCCGAGACCCGGTACCGCGGGACGTATTGCGTCATGCCGTCCAGCGCGTGATCGTTCCGGAAAACGCCCGAGGCGCCCAGCAGCAGAAGCCGGCCGCCCACCGTCACGGGGGGCATCCAGTACTCCCGGTGGACGCCCTCCGGCCGCTTTTCGCCAGCCGGCCACTCGGCCCCCTCCTCCCAGGTGCGGCCGTGATCGGTCGAATAGGCCAAAGAGAGAGAGCCGAAAATATCGTCGGCCTCCTCGCCCCAGCGGAAGCGGATCATGTCGCCGCCCGTGGAGCGGGAATAAGACACCGTTTCGAATACGGCAAACCGGGGATCCGCCTGCCGGCGCACCCATTCCCGTCGGTTCATCTTCATTCCGCACCCCTCCCCTTCGGCTCACACACCCAGCGGGCATTTGACTACGGTGCCTGTATTGGGACCGCCTGTCAAGGCCGATCCACAACCAGCTGCACGTCGTCCAGCGTGACCGGGGCGGGGCCGGGCTCGAAGGTCACGCCCAGGTTCGGAGCCTTGCAGTCCGGCGGCGTCAGCAGGATCACAAGTTCGCTCCAGCCGGGCCCCGTCACGATCGCGTTCGTCCACGCCCGGGCCTGGCCGTCAAACACCCCGTTCAGCGTGACCGTCAGGCTCGACGGGGCGGCGGATTTCGCCCGCACGGAAAACCGGTGCGGCTCGCCGGCGGCATAATAAACCGACGTCGCCATCCGGAGCGCCTTGCCCGCCACGATGGCCTGCGCGCCGGAATGCGCATCGTTGGTCACCACGGGCGACATCAACCCCATCATCCTCAGCCAGACGACCTGCGCCTCCTCGAAGCCGCCCCACATGCCGCAGCCGTTGTAGGCGTCCGCGCCCAGGGGCGCCCCGCCAGCCAGCCCGGGAACCCCGATCGCCGCCGTGCTGGACCGGTAGCCGTTCGTCTCGAAAACCGTCCCGAACACCATCATCGGATAATCCACCGCCGGCAGCGCCGCCTCGCAGACGCCGTTCGAGCCGAGCGCCGCGGGGGCCGTCACCCAGTACCGGGTCTTCCAGTTGCCGGGCTTGCCGTAGCTATAGGCGATCTCCGCCCGCTCCGCCCGCCGGGCCGCCGAGGACCAGTCCCACCGGAACACCCTCCGCCCCGCCTCGACCGCCACGCGGGGATTGTCAGCCTTGATGAACGGCGGCGCCCCCTTCAGGTGCACGTCCAGCCAGCCGAACACCTGGTCGTCCTGCTCGGGCGGCAGCCCGTGATCGAAATTAGGGACAAGCGCAAGGTGCTTGGGGCCGGCGGGCCGCGCATACGAGGCCAGCAGCGGCCCCATCCAGTAGAAGTGGTCGTTGCAGCCCGAGAACCAGGCCATGGGCCGCGTCAGGCCGGCCAGCCGGAACGCGGGGTCGAGGGTCCGCCCCCACCGCTCGAGCTCGGCCTCGGACGGCGGATTGCCCTGGTTGAAAAACCAGGTGTTGCCGTCCTGCAGGCAGCCGCAGCCGAACATGCTGGAGCCGGCCCTGAGCCGGTCGTCCACCCCCATGGCCAGGGTGGTGAAGAAGCCGCCCCACGAGCTGCCGCACATGCCGATCCGCTCCGGGTCTGCCTCGGGGCGCGATTGCAGGTAGGAGACGGTGCGCACGAGAGCCACCACGCCGTGGGCGATGGGCGCCTGCCGGGGGTCTGCCGTCAGCGTCAGCCCCGAATTGATGGCATAGCCGCCGCTCGATCGGTAGCCGGCCTGGGGGAAGTCGATGCACATCCCCACATAGCCGCGCCGGGCAATGAGGCGGGGGAAGTAATCCGACGCCTTCGCCATGCCGCTCTGGTTCCAGATGACCGCGGGCAGCCCCCGGGCCCCCTTGGGATAGCAGAGCAGGGCGAAAATCTCGACCCGGTTCGTGCCGTCCTGCTCGGAGAAGAAGCGCACCTCTTCGGTCACGAGGCCGTTGGTCTCCGACGAGGCGGTCACCCGCCCCTCCAGCGGCGGCGCCTTGATAGCCGCCAGATCGAAAACCGGGTCCGGCGCGGCCGCCCGAGCCCACCCTCCCGCCCCGAGGAGAATTGCCATGAGCGCATTCCTAATCTTAATCCTAATCTTAATCTTAATCCTAATCGTAATCTTACTCCCTTCCAGCTTCGCGTTCCGTCCCGCGTTCCGTTTCGCGTTGCGTCATCCTCTCCGGACCAGCCGGCCCTTCCCGAGCCAGCCCTGCGGCTGGGCGGGATACAGGAGCTGCACCCGGTTGCCGGCGGTGGAGCTGACGGTCAGCTCAAAGGTGTTCTCCCCCGCCGCCAGGCCGGCCAGCGGCCAGCGCCACGGGCCCCAGGCGCGCGTGCCCTGGTCCGCCCCGTTCACGCTCAGCTGCGCGCTGTCCATCACCTCGTCCAGCTCCAGCGACCAGTCCCCCGCCGCGAGCTCCGCCTCCGTGAGCGTCTCGGTCCAGCGGTAGGTCCCGTCGCCCATGTAGTGGGCCAGCCCCATGTCCAGCCAGCCCTTGGGCGACACGCGGGCGCTCTCCGCCTCCACGCGGGCAACGCCCTTGGCCGCCCGCACGCCGAACGCGCCCTCGAGCCAGACCGTGCAGAGCAGCCCCTCCATGGCGTTCCTGATATCGAAACGGAACTCCACGGCGTTCCGGCCCTTGCGCAGGGCCAGGGGAAGGCGGAGCGCGCCGGTCGCCGGCCGCGGGAACGCCAGGGGCTCCGAAACGGCCCGGCCGTTGCAGAAGACCCGGAAGGCGCCGCGCGCGCAGCGCGGGTCCAGCACCAGCTCGGCTTTCACCGCAAGCCCCGACTCGACGGCGAACGCGTAGCGGAGATCGGACTCCGCCACCGTGCTCTCCACCGGCATCTCGCCGGCGAAGTTGTCGAACATCTCGGTGGCCGTGAATTCATTGAACCGCTGCCAGAACGGCTGCGGATACGGACGGTCCTGCGGAGGCCGCCCCTTGAGGGTGATGCGGCAGCGGTCCAGCCGGAACGCGTTCAGCCCCGCGCGCGCGAAGACGGCGCCCGTCCCCGCGGCCCGCGAAACCGTGACGCGCCTGGCGCGGGGCGCGGCGGGCCCCTGACTGAACAGGCCGCACCCGTAGCCCGGCACGCTCCAGCGCGTGGCGCCCTTGACGCGGTCGGCCTCCCCGTCGGCCAGCGCCGGATCCGGGTTCCACGCCCGCCCGTCGTCGTCCGCGAGGACGAACACCCGGTCCTCCTTCGCGATGTTCACGGCGAACAGCCGCTCGGTCCCGTCCTCCGCCTTGAAGCGGCGGACATAGCACTCCCGCGCCTGGGTCCCGCGCACCACGGCCTGGGCCGGCAGGTTCTCCCGGCACCAGGCGGCCGTGGGCTCGCGCTCGCGGCGGACCTCCCCTTCCGGGAAGGGAGCCTGGACCAGGGCGCCGGCGGGCTCGACCAGCTTCGTGGGCCCGCCCCCGAACCAGATCACCCGGGTTCCGGAAACGGCCGCCTCCTGCAGGCGCCGGAAAACCGCGCCCGGCATGATCCCGCCGGCCGGCACCAGGATGGTCCGGTAGGTGCGCCGGCCGAAGGTGATCCCCTGCGGCCCCGTTTCGCCGGCGGCCGCGTCCGCCCCGTCCAGCGAGTGGATGCCGACCTGCGCCTGCAGGCAGCGCAGGATCGTGTTCCAGAGCGAGCGGCGCATGGGCACCAGGGGCTTCGTCTCCATCCCCTGCCCCCACATCCAGAAGGCCGTCACGTTGTCCAGCACGGCCACCGGCGCTTCCTCCACGCCCCCGTCCATGACGGCGTCCAGCTGTTCAAGCCACGCGTTGACCGCGCCCGTGCCCCGGAAAATGCTCGAGTTGGGGCCGTAGTCCGGCGGCGCCTCGAGGTTGGTGATCCCGTCCATCGTGTTCCAGAACCCGTGCGTGAAGAAGCGGTCCACGCCCAGCATCTTCTGCCAGGCGTAAATCTGCCGGGTCTGGCGGGAGGTGATGATCCAGTCGCCCAGCCCCTGGGACTCGCTGGCGCTGTAGCGGCGGCCGGACTGGCTGCGGATGGAGCCGACCCGGAGGCTGCCCAGGTTCAGCGTCGGGGAGGCCTCGTCGCCCACCGCCGGCACGATGACATCGCAGCCGGGGAACGACATGGCCTTCATGATCGCCATGCAGCTCGGGAGGCACGCCGTCTCCTGGATGGGGTCGTCCTCGGGGGAGAAGTGACCCACGAGGTGCAGGTTGTTGCGGTCGCACCACGCGCGGTAGGGGTTCACGAACCCGCCGAGGAAGCGCTCCATGATCCACTGGCGGTAGTCGATGCGGGCGCGCAGGGACTCGTCGTCCAGGGGATTGCCGAAGAGGCGGCACAGGTTCGGGAACAGGTCGTAGCCGAACCGCTCGCGGAAGGAGGCGAACA
>JBIIYJ010000507.1:0-2906 GCA_044346855.1 Kiritimatiellia bacterium | reverse complement strand
CGCGCAAGGGGTTCATCGAGCTGACGGGCGAAGTCGGGTCGGGCAAAACGACCTTGTGCCGCGCCGTTTTAAGTCATCTTGGCGACACGGTCCGCACGGCGCTGGTGTTGAATCCGTTCCTGACCGAAACTCAGCTTCTGCGTGCGATTCTGCAGGATTTCGGGCTGACGCCGACGGGGCGCGACAAGCTGGCCTACACCAACCAGTTGAACGCCTACCTGCTGGAGCAGAACCGCAACGGCATCAACGTGGCGCTGATCATCGACGAGGCCCAGAACCTGTCCTTCGAACTGCTGGAGCAGATTCGCCTGCTGTCCAACCTCGAAACGGACCAGCACAAGCTGCTCCAGATCGTGCTCTCCGGCCAACCGGAACTGCGCGAGGTGCTCAGCCGGCCGCAGCTCCGGCAACTCCGGCAGCGGATCCTGGTGCGGTTCCACCTGCACCCGCTGGACGTGGAGGACGCGGCCGCCTACATCGGTCACCGGCTCAGGACGGCGGGAGCGGACGAGTCGGTCGGATTCGACGCCGGGGCCATCGAGCTCATTTTCAAGGCATCAGGCGGGGTACCCCGCCTCATCAACGCCCTGGGCGACCACGCCATGCTGGCGGGTTATGTTTTGGGGCGGAAGCGGATTGACGCCGCCTGTGTCGCGATGGCCGTCAAGCAATTGGAGGGAACACCATGAGCCTGATTCAAGACGCGCTGAAGCGTCAGCAGGAAGAGATGAACAAGAAGGCGGGCGTTACGCCCCCGCCGGTTCCGCCCGGCCAGGGGAAGCCGGAAAGCGCCTCCCCGACCCCCGCCATCCCCATGCCCAAGATCCCGCTGCGCATGATGAACCAGCCGGCGGTAACGGGCGCCCCGCCGGCTGCGGCAAGCGCGCCGCCGCCGCCGCCCATCCCGCCGCCGCCCACGGCCGACAAGATCGCTCCTGAAGCGACGGAATATGTGATCCACCGGGATGATCCGGAAGGGGACAAGCGGAATCAGACCCTCCTGGTCGCGACCCTTGCCATCATGGTGCTGCTGCTGGCCGCGGGCCTCTACTGGGCCTGGCCGCTGCTGTTTTCCAAACTGTCCGGCGACTCCGCCGCGGCTCTGCCTTCCGGGACCGCTGCGGCCGCGCAACCGACGAACGAAACCTCGATGACGGCCCATGCTGGCGCCTTGCTTGCGTCCAACGGACCCGCCGTTGCCGTGGCCGCCGCAGCCGTCCAGGCCGACACCAACGAGACTTCCGTGCTTCCGCCGGAAGCTGTTCCAACGGCTTCCGAGACGCTCGCCCTTCCCGTCGTGCGGGACGATCCGCAACCCGCCCTTTTCACGCCGACGACAGTCAGCAAAACCGACGCGGGCCCCATTTCCTCTGAACCGGTCATCTGGCCGGCGATCAAGGTCACGGGTATGGTCAAGCTGGGCGGCACGGCAGCAGCCCTGATCAACAGTCGCGTCGTGGCCCCCGGGGAATCGATCGAGGATGTCAAGCTGCTCAGCGTGAACAAGGATGGCGCCCTGCTCCAATACAAGCATGAAGAGCGCCTGCTCCGCGTGGGCGAAACCGCCCGCTAACTCATTTAGGCTTGGCCAGCTCGGCCTTCCGCTTCTGGACCCGCGCGATCGAGGCCAGGAATTCATGCGGCGAAGCCAGGAAGAAATGGCAGCGCCGCCCCAGGCTCAGCTCCACCTGCTTGCGCAAGTCCAGATCATAGGGATTCTGGAGCACCACCAGGGCGTCGGGGCCGAGCAGATCGAACGGCAGCACCCCCTGGCGGCTCATGGCCTCCACCGGCAGCAGCAGGACCGCTTCGTCGCTGAACTCGAAACCTGACAGGCTGATGATCGGCAGGTCCCCCTTTCCGGAGGCAAAGACCAGGATCCGATCAATGTTGCCGAACCCCCGCGTTTCAATCACGTGCAGAACTGAAATGCAGCCCTGGTCCTTCTTGTTGGATGAAATGTTGGTCAGATCCTGCACCACCTCGGCATACTGCTCCTGCGTCAACTCGCCGGCCTGAAGCAGGTCCCACGCCAGCGACATCTCCTCGGTGATGTTGATCTTGTGGGACAGCAGAGGCTTGACGGTGACCTGTGCGACCGGCTCGGACTTGACAGGAAGGGGCTTGCCGTCCCGCTCCACCATGGCCCGCAGGCGATCGGACAATTGCTGGATAACCGGATCGGCCTCGAACGGCGTCATCTGCTCGAGAACGGAGCCAGCCGCGTCCACGTCATTCTCGTCCGCCACCACCTTGGCCAGCCGGATCAGGTAATCCCGCGCGCGGGCCTGGTCGCCCAGTTGCGTGTAGGCATGAACCAGGGTGTCGAGCGAGGTGCGGTCGTCAGGCATCACCTCCAGGATGCGCTCGAAAGCGGAGATCGCATTCCAGATGTCGGATTCGGTATCGGGATTGTTGTTCTCGGGTACAGTGTTCATGACGCTCCTGCGTGATGTTTCATTATCGCGATTCCCCACCCTCCGGGTCAAGTGAAATACAGGGTTACGCCGCACTTGACCCGGTCCCGATCTTCGAGCAGAATGCATCAACTCAGGGAGGCTTACATGCATGACTGGGAATTCCTGGCCTTCTTTGCCGTCATCCTCGTGCTGTTCATCCTCGTCGGGCTCCCCGTCTGGATATTGAACCTGCTCTACTCCATCCGCAGGGAAATGGATGAGCTCCGAGATGAACAGTCGAAAGAGCTTCTGACCCTGCGAAGGCGCATCACGGAATTGCTGCATCCGTCCGCGATCGCGGCGCCTTCCGCCCAGCCCGCGACCGCGCCTTCTCCCGCCCCCGCGCCCCCGCCTGCCCAGCCCCCTCTGCCGGCTCCTGCGCCCGCGCCGGCGCCCGCCGCCGCTCCGGTCAAGGCGGCTCCCCCGTCCCCCCAGGCCATGCCGCCC
>JBIIYJ010000192.1:0-10318 GCA_044346855.1 Kiritimatiellia bacterium | reverse complement strand
CCGAGATGACCAAGCTGATCTACACGCACACGGACCCCCACCGCGGGCGCGTGCTGGTGCAGTCGCACGCGGGCCGCCTGGTGGCGGGAACGCCGCCGGCGCCGCCGCTGACGACGGCGGAGATGGATCTGCTGTATGCGCTGCCCTTCACCAACCGGCCGCATCCGGTTTACAAGGGGAAGCGGATCCCGGCCTACGACATGATCCGCGATTCGGTGACGACCCACCGCGGCTGCTACGGCGAGTGCCGCTTCTGCGCCATCGCCATGCACCAGGGCCGGAGCATCAGCTCGCGGAGCCAGGCGGGGATACTGGAGTCGATCCGCCGGCTGGCGGCGGACCCGGACTTCCACGGCACGGTGAGCGACCTGGGCGGGCCCTCGGCCAACATGTGGGGCACGGGCTGCGGGCGGGGCGAGGGGGGCTGCGGCCGGCAGGGCCGGTGCCTGTACCCGGAAGCGTGCGCGAACCTGAAGGACGACCATGCCCCGCTCATCGCGCTGCTGAAGGCGGCGGGGCGCGTTCCCGGCGTGAAGCACGTGTTCGTGACGAGCGGGGTGCGGTTCGACCTGGCCCTGCACGGCGGCGGGGACGCCTACCTGGACGAGCTGGCGGCGCACCACGTCTGCGGCCGCCTGAAGATCGCCCCCGAGCACGTCTCGGAGGGCGTCCTTCGCCGGATGGGCAAGCCGGGCGCGGCCGTCTACCGCGACTTCATGGCCCGGTTCCGGCGCGCGTCGGCGCGGGCGGGGCAGCGGCTGGAGGTGGTGGAGTATTTCATCAGCGGCCATCCCGGCTGCACCCTGGCCGACATGGTGGAGCTGGCGATCGCGCTGAAGCGGTCGGGGGTGAAGCCCGAGCAGGTGCAGGATTACTATCCCGCCCCGCTCACGCTCTCCGCGGCGATGTTCTACACGGGCGCGGACCCGATGACCGGCGAGGCCGTCTACACGGCGCGGTCGGACCGCGAGAAGCTGCTCCAGCGCGCGCTGCTGCTCTGCCATCTTCCCGAATTCAGGGACAAGGCCCGCGAGGCGCTGAAGGAGGCCGGGCGCCCCGACCTGATCGGCTCCGGCCCGGATTGCCTGGTGGGCAGGTGAAGAGTCACCACGGATCACACCGATCTCACGGATAAAAGAAGCAAAGAGGGGGCGCGAAGCGCGCCAACGGATCGGCATCGTCTTCAATAATCTGATGATACGACCGGGATGGTTTTAACTACGAAACACGCGGAAGGCGCGAAAATAGATCCGGCTTTCGCGACTTTGGTGTGTTTCGTAGTTCCGTCCCCTCATGATTTATTTCCGCGCTTCCTTCACGAGCGCCAGCACCTTGCGGATCTGGGAGGCGTCGCCCAGCAGGAAGATGCGGTCGCCGGGCTGGAGCACCTCGTCCGGGCCCGGGTTGGTGAGGGTCCGCCCCTCGCGCTGGATGGCCACCACGGTGGCGCCGGTGCGGGAGCGCAGGCGGATGTCCCGGAGCGCCTGGCCGGCGATGGCGGCGTCGGGCGGCAGGGCGGTCGACAGGACCGTCACCTCGACATGGGCGGGGGCGGCCTCGTCGTCGGACTTTCCTTCATCCGTCAGCGCCTGTTTCAGGGCCGCCTGGGCCTGGGCGTAAACCTTCACCAGCCGGGGCCAGCGCCACAGGGCGATGACGGCGGTGCCGGCCGCGAGAAGCAGCAGGAGCCAGCCGGACGGCAGCATGGTGTAGCTGAGCAGGAAGGTGAGCAGGGCCAGGGCTGCGGAGCCGGCCGCGAGGATCGCGTTGGCCAGGAAGCCGCGCAGGCTGCGCGCCCAGGGCGAGGCGGATTCGATCGGCAGCGCCACCTCGGCCAGGATCATCCCCAGCGCCTGCAGCTTGCGCAGCGTGGCCACCGTGAGGGGCAGGCAGGCGACCATGGCGGCCAGCCAGAGGGCGGCCGGCAGCAGCTCGGGGTGACGGACCAGGAACGGCGGCCAGGCGAAGGTGCGCCGGGAGAGGTAGGCCGCGAAGGCGAGGGCCCCCGCGGACAGGACCGTGTTGATGATCATGATCCAGATCGAGCGGCGCACGGCCCGGCGCACCGCGGTGTCGGACTTCTGGTGCGTCACCCGTTCCACCAGCTGGCCGTAGAGCCGGAACGGGTGGGTCCAGCGCTTCCAGGCCCGGTCCCGCTCCATCTGCCGGGCCAGGCGGTCGGCCCCGCGCAGGAGGAAGGGGCTGATCAGGGTCGTCAGCAGGGCCACCGAAACGCCCACCGGGTAGAACGACTCCTGCGTCACGGCGCCCAGCGAGACGCCCAGGGAGCAGATGATCAGGGCGAACTCCCCGATCTGGGCCAGGCCCGCCCCCATCCGGATGGCGGTGGGCATGTCCTGGCCCGTCAGGAGCGCGCCGCCGGTGTTCATGATGAATTTCCCCCCGATGACCAGGGCGGTGACGGCCAGGATGGGCGCCCAGTAGCGCGCCAGCATGGCCGGATCGAGCATCAGCCCAACGGCCACGAAAAAGACCGCGCTGAAGACGTGGCGCAGCGGCTCGGTCAGCCGCCCCAGCCGCCCGATCGCGTCGGACTCCGAGGCGACCGCCCCGACCAGCACGGCGCCCAGCGCCAGGCTCAGCTCCAGTTTCACCCCGATCAGCGTGACGCCGAAGCAGATTCCCAGCAGGGCCACCACCAGCAGCTCGTCGTTGTCGAACCGCAGCAGGTAGTTCAGCAGCCGCGGGATCGTGAGCAGCCCCCCCACGATCACCGCCATCAGGAACAGGAGAAGCTCCCAGAGCTTGGAGGCCACCTGGTCGGCCTGGACGGTTCCGGTCATCGCCAGGCCGGTGAGCACGGCGATCAGGGCCACGGCGATCAGGTCCTCGATCACGGTGATGCCGATGATGAGGCCGGCGAAGCGGTCGCGCAGGCGGCCCATGTCCTGGAGCGTTTTCGCCAGGATCGTGGTGGAGGAGTCGCAGATCATGCAGCCGAGGAAGAGGCTTTCGACCCCGCTCCAGCCGAGGCCGCGCCCGAGCAGGTAGCCCAGGCAGACCATGGCCGTCACGTCCATCACCGCCGAGACGCCCGCCGGGGCCCCGACCCGCCGGAGCCGCCGCAGGTTGAATTCCAGCCCCAGCGAGAACATCAGGAAGATCAGTCCCAGGTCGGCCAGGAGCCGGATCGTGGCCTGGTTGTGGATCAGCGAGAAGGGCGGGGTGTGGGGCCCCAGCAGCAGGCCGGCCAGGATGTAGCCGATGACGGGCGGCAGGCCGATCCGGTGGCAGGAAAAGGCGGCCAGGCCGGCCGCCAGCAGGACGAAGGCCAGATCCTGGAGGAACGTGACGCTTTCCATGAGCTAGGCCAGGTAGCCCTTGGCCTTCAGGTTCCGCACCATGCGCAGGGCCACGGGTTCGTCGGTCACCGTGAAGGGCAGGCCGGTCACGGTCTCGTACGCCAGGATGTAGCGCCGGGCGGCTTCGAGGCGGACCTCGTCGGTCAGGGCCGGCGGCTTCCCGTCGCCGCGGAAGCCCTGGGCTGCCAGCCATTCCCGGACGTATTCCTTGTCCAGCTTGCGCTGGTCCTGCCCGGCCTTGAAGAGCGCCTCGTAGGTGTCGGCGAACCAGTAGCGCGAGGAGTCGGGGGTGTGGATCTCGTCCGAGACGGTCAGCTTGCCGTCGCGCATGCCCAGCTCGTACTTCGTGTCCACCAGGATCAGCCCGCGCGTGGCGGCGAACTCCTGGCCGCGCTTGAAGAGCCGGAAGCACAGGTCGGCGGCCTCGTCGAAGAGGGCGGGCTTGATCAGCCCTTCCTTGATCGCCTCGTCGCGGGAGATGTTGCGGTCGTGCTCCTCGTGCTTGGTCGTGGGGGTGAGGATGGGGCGCTCGAGCCGCTGGTCCTTGCGAAGGCCCTCGGGCAGGGGGTTGCCGCACAGGTTGCGCACGCCGCGCTCGTAGTTGTACCAGGCCGAGGTTTTGGTGACGCCGGTGATGTAGCCGCGGACGACGAACTCGAGCGGGAGCTGGCTGCATTCCTTGACGACCATGACGTTGGGGTCGGGGAGGTCCAGCACGTGGTTGGGGGCGAGGTCCTTCGTCTTCTCGAACCAGAAGGCGGCGATCTGGTTCAGCACCTGCCCCTTGAAGGGAATGGTGCCCAGCACGCAGTCGAAGGCGGAGACGCGGTCCGAGGTGACCAGGATGCGCCGGTCGCCCTGGGTGTAGCTGTCGCGCACCTTGCCCTGGTGGCGTTCCCCTTTCAGGGGCAGGTCGGTGGTGTCGAGGGGGTGCTGCAATTCGGACCGGATGCGGCTTTCGGTGATCATGGGGGACCCTTCTTCAGGCGATGGAGGTTGATTTGGAGGACGACTTGAGGGCGACGACGTGGGGGTACAGGTAGCGGCCCGGGCAGGCGCTGGCGCCGATGTCGCGGTGACCGTAGACCCGGCGGGCGGAGATGTCGAAGTGGCGCCGCAGCAGGGCCGAGACCCGGGCCAGGGTTTCGAGCTGGGGCTGGCTGGGCTTCTGCCGCTCGAAGTTGCCCAGAAGCATGACGCCGATGTTCCCCTCGTTCTCGCTGGAGACGTGGGCGCCTTCGTAGGAGAGCGAGCGGCCCTCCCAGACGCGGCCGGCGTAGTCGATGACGAAATGGTAGCCGATGTCGCCGTAGCGGATGCGCCGGTGCGCCGCGAGCACGCCGTTCAGCTCGCCGATCACGCTGCTGCGCGCGGTGTCCCGCAGGATCAGGGCGCCGGAGTGATGGATCGTGATGCGGCGGAAGAAGGCGGCCGTTTTCAGCTTCGAGGAAATGGGGCTGACGTTCGCCCAGGCCGAGCGCCGGACGAGGATGACGGAGGAGGAGAGGAAGGAGAGGCTGAGCTCCCGGGGGCGGCGCGCGGCCAGGGCGGGCCGGGCGGCCAGCAGCAGGGGCCCCAGCAGCAGTCCTTTCAGGAACTGGCGGCGGGTCTGACCGGGTTGGGAGGGGTCCGTGTCCATGGCGTTGCCGGGTTAGGGGGTTAGCGGATCGATAAAGAGCACGTCGGGCCGGTCGGTCCAGCCGCGGCCGGCGCCGATCGCCTCGAGCCGCGTTTCGCAGAAGCCGCGCAGCTCGCGGCGGAAGGCCAGGCGGCGCTCCCCGCGGGCGGCCGGGCCCAGCACGAGCCGGGCCGCGGCGCCCGGCCCGCGAAGCCCCAGCCGGCCCGAGCCGGAGGCGCCGTCCCACAGGCCGGCCATGGCGTCCAGGATCGAGGCCAGGGCGGGGTACAGGGCCAGCTCCAGCTGGTCGCTCTCGCGCCGCAGCAGGCGGGGCAGGTCCAGGGTCCAGACGGGAACGGGCTGGGCGGCGAGCCAGCGGGTGGAGCGCACCAGCCCGGAGCCCATGACCAGCACGCGGCGGGCCGCCTCGGGGCGGCCCAGCGAGCCGAGCGCCCGCGCCGTCAGGCGGGACAGGTCGCCCCGCCGCACGGGCGGAACAGCCAACTCCTCGGCCCGGCAGGCCACGCCTGCCGCCATGTCCTTCAGCTCCCCCCCGCTCTCGAGCACCCCCGCGGAGGCGCACAGCGCGAGGATCGCGTCAGCGAGCGTCTTTTGAGGGGTCGCGGGTCGTGCTTCCCAGATCATCCTTGGCATCCTTGGGCGTAAGGGATTTGATGGCCGTCAGGAACTGGCCCACATCGGTGAACTGGCGGTAAACCGAGGCGAAGCGGACATAGGCCACCTCGTCCAGGTCTTTCAGCTTTTCCATGACCTTGCGGCCGACCGCGGAGGAGGGCACCTCCCGCTCGTACTCGCTCTCGAGCTCGGCGATGATGGAGTCCACCAGGGTCTCGATCTGCTCCAGGCTCACCGGGCGTTTTTCGCACGCCCGCCTCACCCCGTTCCCCAGCTTGGCGCGGTCGAGATCCTCGTGCCGCCCGTCCTGCTTGATGATCCGCAGGCGGGGCTTGACGACCTCTTCGTACGTTGTAAACCGATGGCCGCACTGGATGCATTCACGGCGACGCCGAATCGCGTCCCCGTTACGGGCCGTGCGGCTGTCGATAACCTTGTCCTCCTGAAAGGCGCATCGCGGACAACGCATGATTTCGCCGCCTCCATCCTTAAATAGTACAAATTAAAGCATGTGCCTTGTTCCGTCAATAAAATTGGGCGGAAAACGCGGTTTTTGGGGGTTCCGGGGTTGGCAATTTGGAGTGCGGCGGCTTGACGCCGCTTTCTGCATGCGGTGGACCTGCGCGCTTCGAGAGGTCTGCCTGAGGGTGTCGGCTTGACGCGGCGCCCAGCCGTTGATGTCGCGTCCACTCGGTGCCAGCCACAGCGGCGTCAAGCCGCCGCACTCCAAATCGGCTTCCGGCTTCGGCCCGCCGCGGCCGAAGAAAAAATGTCAGGAATCGATTTGACTACAGGCCGCAATAATATCATAATCAAACATGGATTTTTAGAAAATTAGAATCGGCTTGTTGGCGGGCTGATTGGGGAGATTGATATGAGTTTTAACAATCGCGAGCCGGTGGCGACTCAAAAAGGCTTTGCGTACATCGCGTTCTGGCAGTTCATGGGGTTCCTGTTGCTGATCGCGTTCATCTGGGTGAACGAAACGGTGAACCTGACCGCCCTGATCTGGGGGGAGGATCTGGACTCGAAGCCCAACATGTTCCGGGCGTTCCTCCTGACCGCGGGCGTCATCATCACGGCTATCGTGACTGTCGGACATACCTATGAGCAGCAGAAGCGGGTGATCCGGGGCATGATGACGGTGTGTTCCTACTGCAAGCGGGTGCGGCTGATGCACGAGGCCTGGGAGCAGATCGAGGAATACGTGGCCCGCAAGTCGGAAGTCACCTTCACCCATGGCGTCTGTCCCGACTGTTTCGACAAGCATGCCGGCATGATCAAGAACCGCACCCCCTCGAATGGCAATTCGCCCGGTAATGGGGCGGGGGGAAGAAGTGATCAGTAATCAGTGATCAGTGATCGGTGATCAGTAACCGGTGATCGGTTCGTAATCGCAGTCGTGGTCAGGAATAGCTGATAGCTGATAGCGGACCATTGATAGCTGATAGCTGATAGCTGATAGCGGACCACTGATCGCTACTTCACTGAACCCTGAACCCTGAACCCTGAAACCCGAACCCCGAACCCCGAACCCTCTCTTCACCGGCTACATGGCTTGTTTCAATTCCCGTACGAATTTGGCCACAATAGCCGGCAGTTCCGGCTTGCCCGCGTTTTCCTCCACGAGCTTCACCAGCGCGCTGCCCACCACGAGGCCGTCGGCCATCGGGGCCAGCGTCCTGACGTCCGCCGGCGTGCGGATGCCGAAGCCGAGGCAGACGGGAAGGCTCCCGGCCGCCTGGCGGATCGCCGCCATTTCCCGGCCGATCGACTCCGGCTCCAGGCCCCCCGTTCCCGTCACGCCCGTGCGGGTGATGGCGTACAGGAAACCGCCCGCCCCCTCCGCGATCGTCTTGATGCGCGCGGCCGGCGTGGTCGGCGCGATCAGCCGGATCAGCGGCAGGCCGCCTCCGAGCAGGCGGGTGAATTCGTCCGACTCCTCGGGCGGCAGGTCCACCACCAGGAAGCCGTCGGCGCCCGCCGCCCGGGCCTCGCGCCCGAGCCGCTCGGGACCGAAGTTGAGCAGCGGGTTGTAGTAGCTGAACAGGACGATCGGCGTGTCCGTCCGCCGCCGCAGCTCGCGCGTCAGCGCCAGCGCCCGCTCGACGGTCATGCCGGCCTTGAGCGCGCGCAGCGCGGCGGCCTGGATGACGGGGCCGTCGGAGGTCGGATCGGAAAAGGGAACGCCCAGCTCCAGCACGTCCACGCCGGCCTTGCACGCGGCCTCCAGGACCGCGAGGCTGGCGTCGAAATCGGGATCGCCCGCCGTCAGGTAGCCCACCAGGGCCTTGCGGTTCGTCTTCTTCAGGTCGGCAAAAACGCGGTCCAGACGCTCGCTCATGACAGCCCTTCCCCGAGTCGTTCCATGCTGCGCATGGCATGGTCAAGATCCTTGTCGCCCCGCCCCGAGAGGCACACGCAGATGGCGTGCACGGAGGGCCGCCGACGGGCCTCCTCGATGGCCGCGGCCAGCGCGTGCGAGCTTTCCAGCGCCGGGATGATGCCTTCCATCCGCGCCAGCTTCCGGAAGGCCTGCAGCGCCTGGCGGTCGGTCACGGCCGTGTAGCGCACGCGCCCCAGATCCTTCAGCAGCGCATGCTCGGGCCCCACGCCCGGATAGTCCAGCCCGGCGGAAACCGAGTGGGCCTCCGCCACCTGGCCGTCCGCGTCCTGCAGCAAATACGACTTCGCGCCGTGCAGCACGCCGGGGCGGCCCTTGCACAGGGTCGCGGCGTGGCGGCCGGTCTCGAGCCCGTCGCCGGCGGCCTCGACGCCCAGCATTTCCACCTCCGGGTCCTTCAGGAACGGGTAGAACAGGCCCATGGCGTTGCTGCCGCCGCCCACGCAGGCGGCCAGCAGGTCGGGCAGGCGCCCCGTCTCCTCGAGGAACTGGGCCCGGGCCTCGTCGCCGATCACCCGCTGGAAATCCCGCACCAGCCGCGGGTAGGGATGCGGCCCGGCCACCGTGCCGATCACGTAAAAGGTGTCGCGGACCTCCCCGATCCAGGCCCGCATGGCCTCGTTCATCGCGTCCTTGAGCGTGGCCGTGCCGCTGGTGACGGGAAAGACCTCCGCGCCCAGCAGCTTCATGCGCAGCACGTTGGGCGCCTGGCGCTTGATGTCCTCCGCGCCCATGTAGATGCGGCACGCCATGCCGAAGCGCGCGGCCACCGTGGCCGTGGCCACGCCGTGCTGGCCCGCCCCCGTCTCCGCGATCAGCCGCGTCTTGCCCATCCGCTGCGCCAGCAGCCCCTGGCCGACGGTGTTGTTGATCTTGTGCGCGCCGGAGTGGGCGAGGTCTTCCCGTTTCAGGTACAGGCGCGCGCCCCCCGTGTCGATGGTCAGCCGCGAGGCGAAGTCGAGCGGGGTGGGGCGCCCCACGTACCGGCGGAGCATGTCCCTGAAAAGCTTCAGGAAGGCGGGGTCGGCCATGGCCTCGCGCCGGGCCTGCTCGAGCTCGATCAGGGCCGGCATGAGGGTTTCGCCGACATAGCGCCCGCCGTAGGGGCCGAAGTGGCCCCGGTCGTCGGGAAAGGCGTAATCCGAGAAGTCGTTCATGGTTATTTCTTCCGGTCCATCACGCGGCGGTGGCGGTCGTGCAGTTCGAGCAGCAGCGATTCCGTGGTCGGCCAGTCGATGCAGGCGTCGGTGATGGAGACGCCGTACTTCAGCTGGGACAGGTTCTCGGTCATCGGCTGGCTGCCCCATTCCAGGTTGCTTTCCAGCATGATCCCCACGATCGAGCCGTTGCCGTTCTCGATCTGCTCCGTCACGTTGGCCAGCACCTCGGCCTGCTTGCCCGGGTCCTTGTTCGAGTTGCCGTGGCTGCAGTCGACGATGATGCGCACCGGAAGCCCCGCGGCCTTGAGGGCGTTTTCGGCGGCCTCGATCTGGTCGGGGGTGTAGTTGGGCTTCAGGCCGCCCCGCAGCACCAGGTGGGGATAGGGGTTGCCGTTGGCGCCGAACACGGCCGGGCGGCCCAGCTCCGTGATGCCCAGGAAGTGGTGCGGCTGGAGCGCGGCCTTGATGGCGTTGATGGCGGAGGTGACGCCGCCCTCGACGCTGTTCTTGAAGCCCACGGGCATGGAGAGCCCGCTGGCCAGCTCGCGGTGGGTCTGCGATTCGGCCGTGCGCGCGCCGATGGCCGTCCAGGAGATCAGGTCGCCGAGGTACTGCGGCGTGATGGGGTCCAGCGCCTCGGAGGCGGCCGGCAGCCCCATCTCCGCCAGGTTGAGCAGGAACCGCCGCGCCCGGCGCAGCCCCTCGTCCATCCGGAAGGTGTCGTCCATCTGCGGGTCGTTGATGAAGCCCTTCCACCCGACCGTGGTGCGCGGCTTTTCGAAGTAGACGCGCATGATGATGAAGAGGCTGTCCTGGATCCGGGCGGACAGCGCCTGGAGCCGGCCGGCGTATTCCATGGCCGCGTCCAGGTCGTGGATGGAGCAGGGGCCCACCACGGCCAGCAGGCGGGGGTCCTCGCGGTCGAGGATGTGCTCCACCGTCTCGCGCGCGGAGGTCACCGTGCGGCGGGTGGCCGCGGTGTGGGGGAACTGCTGGCGGATCTCCCGCGGGGTGGGCAGCAGCTGGATCGACTGGATGTTGACGTTGTTCAGCGATTGACCGGGCATGGCGTTCCTTTCGGGCGGAGGCTTCCGAAAACGGAAGCCGTCGGCCACGTGATGCGAATGGCCTGTAAATGTTGGATCAGCAGGCGCGTTTTTTCCAGACTCTTCCGTCC
>JBIIYJ010000506.1:0-2907 GCA_044346855.1 Kiritimatiellia bacterium | reverse complement strand
TCATGGCCCGCCTGGTCGAGTATGGCGAGATGCTGCACCGCGCCGGGCTGTTCGACGTCTACACGGCCTGCCCCGTGTTCGCCCGGTCGGGCCGGGCGCTGCTGCATTTCGTGCAGCCCTGGGGGGGTCATCTCTCCAACACGGGCGACCATGGCGACGACTTCGGCCAGCGCGAGCTGACCCTGGCGCGGCTGGCGGCGCGCACGAAGGATCCCTCCCTCGTCTGGCTGCTGCGCACGCTGTCGTATACGCACGCCATCATCAAGCCCGAGAACGCCAACGGCCGGTTCTATAGCGAGGTGCCGCTGGCGCCCGGGGAGCAGGTTCCGACCACGCTGCGCTCGCTGCTGGCGCTGGACCAGCTGGACAAGGGGCGCCCCCCGGCCCTGCCGCGCGTGCCGACGGCCTTCTGCGACCGGCGGCGCGGGATTGTCAGCTTCCGCAGCGGGTGGGACAAGGACGCCCTGTTCGTGGTGTTCGACGGCTCCCAGCGCTCCACCTCTGCGCAGGGGCATGCCCACGCCAGCGGCGGCCATTTCTCGCTCTCCGCGCAGGGCGAGTATTTCAGCATCGACACGGGGCGCTACAACATCGACCAGGCCCAGCACAGCGTGGTGCTGGTGAACGGCAAGCCGGGGCGGCCGCAGCAGGATTGGACGGCGACCAAGTACCCCGCCCGCCTGATCGCCTGCGAGCCCGGCGCCCTGGCGGATTATGCGGCCGTGGACACCTCGCACCAGTACAACATCTACTGGGCCCGGCGCCACCTGCTGGTGGTCAAGGGAGCCCATCCCTACGCCCTGGTCGTGGATGACCTGAACGCCTGCGACGATTGGGCGGAGTATGTGTGGCAGATGCAGGTGTGTCCCGAAAACACCATCGAGACCCGGCCCGGCGGCGCCACGGTCACCGGCTGGCGGCACGGCAACAAGCTGGATGTGCATATGATGCTGCCGGCGCCGGAGGAATATCCGAGGCCCCACACGGTCGAGATGGGCGCGGATGAGGTCGGTACGGGGTCGTGGGCCTATAACGGCGTGCCCGAGGAGATGACCGCCCGCGTGGCGGCCCTGAAGGCGGGCATGTGCCGGCAGTTCGCCCGGCCGTCTGACATGGTGCATGGGCCGGTCCACGCGCGGCCGCGGCTGTTTGCCAGGGTCAGCGGCTACAACGGCCGGTTCATGAGCCTGATGATTCCCCGGAAGAAGGGCGACGCGCCGGCCGTGGTGGAGCGGTTGAAGAGCCTGCCCAACGTGCTGGCGGCCCGGATCCGGTTCGCGGACGGCACCGAGGATCGCGTGGCGTTCGCCTTCGAGCACCGGCTGCTGAAGGCGGAGGGAATGGACCGGCGGGGCGAGTGGGCGGTGTTGCGCCGGACGGCGGGTGGCAGGAAGCAGGAGCAGGTGTTCGGGTAGGCAGGCGCCATGCGCGAGGCGATGTAGGGGCTTCGCTTGCGAAGCCCGCGCTGGCAATTGGCCGGGCAGGGCGGGCGGCGGCAAGCACCGCTACATCTGGCGCCATGAAGAGACGCGAGCGGTGCCATGCGCCATGCCCCCCCTCATCTCTCCCCCTCATCTCTCCCTCTCATCGGTCTTTCGTGCGACTGGCCTGGACCAACTTCCATCGCAGAGAGCGCGGAGAGTTGGAAGTTGACTATCATCAGGCAGGGGGTAACGATATACACTTTTAAGGTACAGAATAAATCCGTCTTGTATTTCAGGATGCAGGGTTTCAGGATTATTATCGAATAGAAGTTCATCACTCATCTTATCGCATTGAAGAAACCAATCACACTGCTCACGTTGTTGGTGGCGATCGCCTGTGGCGGGGCGACTTCCATGGCGTCGGACACGAATTTGCATCTGGCCATGGTGCTTCCCGAAGAGATTGAACTGCTCATCGCGATAGTGATTTTCGTGGCGCCACTGATTGGAATCGCCTGGTTGGTCCGGGAAAACCGAGGGCTCCGTCAGCGGGAGAGTTCACGCCCGGGGACGATGGCGCGCGCCATCCCAGCCAGAGTACGGCTGATCGTTAACGGTTTTTTGATTGTCGTGCTTGGCATGGTCCCGGTTGGCATGGTGATGACAATCAGGCAAGCGTATACAAGAGGGAGGCAGGCCTCGGCTATGGGGCGCCTGGCTCAGATGAGGCTAGCGCTTCAGATTTACGAAGACCTGCACGGAACGCTTCCTCCGCTCTGTCTGCGGGACAGC
The DNA here is from genome assembly GCA_044346855.1 of Kiritimatiellia bacterium. Classification (GTDB taxonomy): domain Bacteria; phylum Verrucomicrobiota; class Kiritimatiellia; order CAIKKV01; family CAIKKV01; genus CAIKKV01. The sequence continues at coordinate 691 of JBIIYJ010000506.1, read as the reverse complement.
TCGGGGACGCCGATCCACAGTTGGAGGGCCTTGATTCTGCCTCAGCTAGGCATTGAGTGGGCGAGTCAATTGGATCTCTCCCAGCCCTGGAACAGCCAACACAACCGCGATCTCGTCGATAGTATTCCCCTTGGGGATTGGACGCGCTTTGCTCGGAATAACCCGCAGACGAAAAGGCCTGCTTCTACGCATATCCTGGCGTATTTGGGTCGGAATTCGATTTGGGATGCCAGGACGGGCCTACCCAGGGGAAAAACCACCGATCTTCCCGCTGCGATCCTGCTGGTGTCGATTCCGAAGAGCAACCTGGAGCCCATGCAACCGGGTGACATCAATGAAGACGAGGTTCGCAAGCTTATCGAACAGGGGCATGTTGTTTTTTTTGTTACGGCACAGTCGGGCGGCGGATTTGGCACCATTGCGCTCGAAGACGGAGAGTTGGTGTTTCGCGGAGAGTTGTAGGTGCCCCCATCGGGCGCTTGGCCTTTCCATCGCCAGATCGATCGTCTTTACCGTAATCTTTACCGTAATCTCTCTTTCGTGCGACTGGCGTGGCGCAGAAAATAGCTGATAGCTGATAGCGGATACATCGCAATCGCGACAACGATAACGACAATAGGGGTTGGCATATGCGATGAGTGGGAGGGATGAGGGGGAGGGATGAGGGGCCATGCGCCAGCCCCCCTCATCT
>JBIIYJ010000505.1:0-2911 GCA_044346855.1 Kiritimatiellia bacterium | reverse complement strand
ATCCAAGCTCTGGAAAAACGAGAGCGGGAAATGGGTGGCCGACGAGGAGGCGTGGGCCCGGCTCAACAACTCCCTGACCGGAATGCCCGCCACCGCGCGCGGCGGGATTCCGCAAAGCGTGCTGGACATGCGCAAACCCCCGGCCATCCGGTATGGCGAAAATGACCCCCCGCCCGTGACCGTTTATGGCGAAATCTGCACGGCCGATGTCGTGGCCGGCAAGCCGATCGCCTGGTATGGCGACAAGGTCTGCGGCGTGGAGACCGAGCGGACCGTCTGGATCGGCGACCGTCCCGGCGCCAGCATCCACGCCCTCTTCCCGCGCCTGGACATGTCGCGGGGAACGGAACCGGTCAACCCGTTCGTCACCGGCGTGACCGACGACTATGAGAAATTCCGTCCCTACGTCAACGTCCTGACGCGGGCGGCGGACAAGGCGGGCGTCCGCCGTCTGGTGACCCTCACCCGGGACGGCCGGATGCCCTGCAATCTGGAAGTGCTTCCGCGTCTGGATGCGGACGGCACCCTGATGGTCGTGGTCGTCAACCATGACGCGACCGACGCCGCCTACGAGGTCGCCATCGATCCCGCCCACCTGAAGAAGCCGCTGTTGAAAAACGCGGAGGCGTGGGATATGCTTCGCGAAACGGTGATCGAACCCGCCACCGACGGCGTGTTCACGTTCAAGGTCGAACCGTGGCGCGCCGGGGTCTTCATGGTCGGCTCCAGCAATGCCCTGGCCCGCGTCAAGGAGACGCAGGCCAGGCTGAACAAAATGGACCTTTCCGTCCCCCCCTACTTCGCCGAACGCCGGAAAACACCGTAACCCATGCCCCGCACGCCCAACATCCTCCTGATCCAGGTCGACCAGATGCACGCCTCGTGCCTCAGCCTCCTGGGCCACCCCGTTGTTCGCACGCCCAACCTTGACCGGCTGGCCCGCGAGGGCGTCCTGTACCGGAACGCCACGGCGAACAACCCCATCTGCATGCCGTCCCGGGTGAGCATGCTCAGCGGCCAGTATACCTCGACCCTCCGGCAATACGGCTTTTCCGGGCTGTGCGACGCGCGCACGCCGTGGCTCCAGGGCGAACTGAAACGGGCGGGCTACCGGACCGGCGCCTTCGGCAAGCTGCACGTACTCTGCATCGGCCAGGAACAGTGGGATTTCGACGCCTGCGCCCCCACGATGCCCGAGGACCTGGACCTGGCCCGCCCGGCCGGCAACCACTACAAGGCCTATTGCGAAAAACACGGCGTACCTTGGCCCACCGACCAGATCCACGGCCACAACCCGTTCGGGGAAAATTCCGGCAACCCCGCGTCGGCGAAACCGGAGATGAACTGGGCGCGCAAGCGCAGCTGCCGGTCCGAAGTCCCGCTGGCGCACAGCCTGGAAACCTGGACCACGGACCGCTGCCTGGATTTCCTGCGCGACGCCGCGGCGGACGACCGGCCGTTCTTCGCCTGGCTCACCTACGACCGGCCCCATTCGCCCACCACGCTGCCCGAGCCCTGGTTTTCGCGCATCCGGCCCGACGCCGTCCCGCTCCAACCGCTGCCCACGGCGGAGCAGATGACGCGCCTGCCGCCCTCCTGGTTCCACGACTTCACCCGGAACGCCTCCGTCGCCCTGATGGGCGAAGCGGATTTCAAATTCACCCTCGCCACCTATTTCACCTGCATCGAATGGCTCGACGCCGAGATCGGCCGGGTCATGGCCGCCCTCGAATCGTCGGGCGCGATTGACAACACCACGATCGTCTTCACCGCCGATCACGGCGACGAGGCCGGCTGGCACGGCCTTTACGACAAGGGGCGCGGGCTCACCTCCGAAGCCGTCACCCGCGTCCCGCTGATCATCCGCCCCGCGCCCGCTCTCTTCAAGGCGGACCGAAACCGCATCGTTCAAGAACCGGTAGAACTGGTGGACCTGATGCCCACCCTGTGCGCGCAGGCCGGGATTCCGGCGCCGGATCGCGTCGAGGGCCGCGACCTGTCCGCCTCGCTCCTTTCCGGCCGCCCCCTCGACCCGCACCGCCCCGTGTTTTGCGAGGACTACTGGAATCGCATGGTGACCCGCGACGGCTGGAAGCTGGTCTTCGACATGTGCCACGAGGCGGAAAACGTCCTCTTCGACATGACGGCGGATCCGCAGACATTCGACAACAGGTACAACGACCCCGCCTGCCTGGACCGGCGGCTGGAGCTCAAGCGCGTCCTGCTGGGCTTTGTGCTGGAGCGGCTGTATGGGCCGTGGCGGCCGGCCGACGCGGAGCGCATCGAACGGGGGCTGGACGACGCGGACCCGACCCTCTCGCCCATCATCCAGGCCTCCCCCGACGGCCTCCAGTTCTACCGGGCCGCGGCCGTGCTGAACGACGACACGCACATCCTGCTTGTCCCTTTTTACGAAGCCCCGCTGCGGTTGTTCGAGCGGGCGAACCGGAAACGGCTCTACCTGACGAACCGGGATGCCGCGCCGTTTGATCCGGTCAAGGCCGACGCCCTCGTCGACCGCGCCCTCAGGACCTGCTTTCCCCGGCTGTCGAGCGTCGCCCTGTTCGTTCACGAGAAAGCACACAGCTGGCGCTGCGACCATCCCCGACCGACCCTCGAGGAGTCCCGGAACGCGCTGGCGGAGAAACCCTGAAGAAACCATTAAGGCACCGCACGCATGACTGCTCCCCTTCAAACCATCGACGCGCACCGGCCGGACTGGCTGGCGGCCCTGGACCGGATCCAGGCGCAACCCCTCGAATTCCTTCCAGCCTTTCCGGAAATAGCCCGGCGCTGGAACGACTGGTGGGCGCTCAAAAACGACCGGCCCCTGCTGGTTGTGACCGTCGCCACCGACGCCGGCAGGCGCATTTCCTGGGACAAGGGCTTCGACTGCCTGGACCGGGCTGAC
>JBIIYJ010000191.1:0-10330 GCA_044346855.1 Kiritimatiellia bacterium | reverse complement strand
CGTGACGCCCGACGTCCGCGGAGACCGCCGCGTGCCAGGTCAGCCCCATCCGGCCGAGCATGGCGGTCAGCCGCCTGGCGAACCCGGGATCGCCGATGAAATTGTCGTCGATGAACATGACATGGCGGCCGTTGAGCGATTGAATTTCATTGCGGATTTGTCCCAACTCCTTGGTCCTGTACCGGGCCTGGATATTCGGCGAGCTGTTGTAGCAGAACTCGCACCGCCAGGGACAGCCCCGTCCGATGGTCAGGGTGTTTGTGAAGAGGTAACGGTTGGCGCGGAGAAGGTCCCAACGGGGAATGGGAACGGCGGCCATGTCAACCGGTCCTTGCGGGCGGTAAATTCGGCCCAGCCTTCCGGTGGCATGGTCCTGTAACAAACGGGCCCAACTTCCTTCGGCTTCGCCCACGACCACCGCATCCGCTTCCCCGAGGCATTCCTCCGGACAGGCTGTGGGGTGAATTCCACCCATGACCACCTTGACGCCGCGGGCCCGGTAGAGCCGTGCCAGTGCGGACGCACGGGGAAAGGTGTCGGCCGTGACTGAAAAGGCCGCCACGTCGGGTTTGTCCCCATGCTGGACGCGTTCGACATTTTCATCGGCGAGGGTCACACGGTGCTCGGGCGGGGTAAGCGCGCCCACCGTCAGGAGGCCCAGGGGAGGGGACATCTGCGTTTTCCAGGCGGAATCCATGGGTCTTCGGGAAAACTCCGGCGAAATAAGCTTAATCCACATGGCGGACTCGCCCCCGTGGCAGGAATTGCGCGGCCAGCAGGAGCATGATCCCGATGCCTGTTTGACGGAAGGCAAACCCGAGCAGGCAGCCGGCCATCAGGAGGGCCCAGAGCGCAAACTGCGCGGCGAACAGGGGCGGGAGCCCTTGCGAAACCGCGGATTTCAAAGCCTTGACGCCCGCGCTCAGGAAGGCGAGTCCGAGACCGAGGTAGACCATCAGGTATACGTAGACAAAAGGCGGCATCGAACCACCGGTTCGAATCGGCATGTCCGCGCGCGGCATCGTGGTGAGGAGGAAGAGCAGGTTGGCCTCGCCCAGGTAGGGGGCGTGGACGCCGCTTGACAGGATCCGCGCGCCCAGCCAGGCGCCGTTGGCCAGCGGCCAGGCGGCGCAGAGGACCTGCGAGGAGAGGGTCCACGCGTGGTCGAACCGGCCATTCGCCCGTGCGGCTGCGACCCCGAAGGCATTGGCGCCCGGTCCGAAGCCGGCGATCACGGGGCCGGCGTCCACATCGTAAAACCAGTTCCGGCCGGGGATGTGGCGGGCATATTCCCGGAAGCCGGAGGCTCCGATACGCTGCTGCCAGAAGTCCTTCACATAACGGTCGTACCAGTCTGCCGCCCAGTCGGGATACAGCTCCGGGCAATAGATGCAGACGTAGGAATTCCCGATTCCTCGCGACACTTCGTCGCTCGTTCCGCTCCGGGCATAGGCGAAATAGACGGGCAACCCGCTTGAATCCGCCAAAGCCCCCTGGAAGGCGCGCCGTTCGCGCTCGGCAAAGGGCCGGTGATCGGTGCCGAGCAGGGCGTCGGCCCGCCGGATAATGGCCACGGCCGCGAACACGTCGATGGGGTAGCACTCCTGGGGATAGTCCTCCAGGAGGCCGTGGGGGGAGGCGTCGAGCTCGGCGGACAGCGTTTCGACCTGGTCCCGTAACAGGTCCAGGTTTTTCCCGTCGTGGAGCAGGTTTTCGCGCGCCGTCATGGCCTGGATCAGCATGGCGCGGAAAAACACGTTTTTCGTGTGCAGGTAGCCGGGGCCCCAGTGGGTTTGAACCCAGGTGTGGTGAACGGGATCGAGGACGAGGTCGGCAGCCGCCTCGATGGCCCCCCGGGCAAAGACGGCGGGCGCGGAACCGAGGGGGCGACCGGGCTGGCGCTCCCATTCGCGCTGGAGATTCTCGGTGGCCGCCAGGTAGAACACGGAGCCGAACATGGCCCATTCCGTGGCGGGGACATCGTACAAGTCAACCTGCGCCGCCTTGCCGGAAGCCATGCGTTCGCGGGCCCACTGCTCGTAGCGCGGGGTCAGACGCTTGTGTGCGCGCCAGGCGGCCCGGGGGATGCCGGTAGGGCTGCGCAGCGCAGGATCGGCGAGATCCCAGACAAGGAAGGCGAAGGGCAGAAGGAAAAACCAGGCGGCGATTCCGATTGCGACGGCCGCGTTGACGCGGCGCATCAGGGCGGCCTTGAACAGTGGATCCTTCATGGGGTGCTCCTTTCCTGCGTTAACAGTGTTCGCCGGACGGGTTATGCCGGCGACTTCGAGCCCATGGCGGGCATGGACGGGGCGGTCCGGCGATCCGCCGCCACGGCCTGTTTCGCTTTCTTCAGGACGTCCGAGAGGGCGCTTAGGTAGTCTTCAAAGCGCTTCAGACCTTTGTCGGTCAGCGCCACGGTCGTGCGGGGCTTGGCGCCGACGAAGGTTTTGCGGATCCGGATCACGCCGTCCTCCTCGAGCGCCTTGAGATGGCGGCTGAGGTTGCCGTCGGTCAGGGCGGTGAGGTTCTTGAGCTCCGTGAACGCGAGGGGCTCGCTTGCCGCGCACAGCGCGGAGAGGATGGCCATGCGGCTGGGCTCGTGGAAAATGCGCTCCAGGGCGCCGACATCGGGGTCAGGTGGCGGATTCATGGGCGGGCTCCTCGTCGGTGATGGGATTTTGTATCGCGGGTTCTCCGGCCGGACCGGACCGTAAAAGCCAGCCGGCGATCGTTTCGCCGGCGAAGAAGACGAGCCCCATGGGCCAGGGATTCAGGAACGAGAGATCCGGGATGAGCAGGCAGGCGACCCCGGCGACCTGGTAGAAGAGTCCCACGGCGATGATGCCGCCGGGGAGGGAGTGGCGGTAGCCCATGTGGGCCAGGCCGTAGAGGCTCATCCAGGTGCCGAACAGCAGGTCATGCTGGCCACGGAGCACCAGCGCCAGGCTGAGGGCGGCGCCGACCGCCAGCGCGGGCGTCACATCCAACGCGGGGCGCAGATCCGCGAGGGGGTGGTCGGAGAACCGCCGGCGCCGGAGGAACCAGAGGGCCAGGCCGCCGAAATTCAGGAGCAGGGCGGCAGCGAGGACGACGGCCCAGCCCGCGAGCTGGCGGCCGGGGGTGAGAAGGTCCGCGCGGTCAAGAACCAGTGCGGCGGCGAGGGCGAGGGCGCCTCCGAGCATTCGCGCCGTGCCGGAGAACCCCCGGAAGCGGCGCCGCTCCAAAATCAGGTCCCGCATCCGGTCAATCTGCCCGAGGGCGTCATGGATGTGGCTTGCGATCATGGGTTCTTCTCCTTGCTACAGCCCAATATTGGCATATCGCAAATTACTTTGCAACACAAAGTTACTGGGGTGTCGGGAAGAGGGTCTCGCCATCGCGGTCGCGAGGCTTCGGGAGGGGTTGAAAATCCCTGTTCTTTTTGCTTGTCCTGGGGGTGGGTATTTGGTCATATTAATCGTTCGCGCGGCCTCGGGTGAGGTTGTGCCGGCATTTCCGGTGCCGAGGAACCGGGCTCAAGCCGGTCCGCCGGGTGGCGGAACCGGAGTAAAACAGGCGCATTGCAACCGTATGGCGAAAAAGACAACCGTTAAACCTGCCACTATTGCCGGGGACGAAAGGGCCACCTTGTCGGCCATGTATGACGAAACGATGAAGAATTTCGTCGAAGGGTCGATTGTCCGGGGCAAGATTCTCGAAGTGAGGCCGAACGAAGTCCTGGTGGACATCGGCTACAAGTCCGAAGGAATCATTCCGGCAGCGGAATTCAAGAAGAGCGATGACATCAAGCCCGGCGACGAACTCGACGTCCTTCTGGAAGGCATCGAGAACGAAGAGGGCATGGTCATGCTCAGCCGCGAAAAGGCCGTGCAGAAGCTGCGCTGGGACAACGTCCTGCAGACCTGCAAGGAAGGCGGCACGATCATGGGCACCGTGGTCAGCCGCGTCAAGGGCGGTCTGATCGTCGATGTGGACGGGGTGGACGCGTTCCTTCCCGGCTCGCAGGCGGACCTCACGCCCGTGCACGATCTCGACATTTACCTCGGGCAGAAGCTCGAGTTCAAGATTCTCAAGATCAACTCCGACCGCCGCAACATCGTGCTGTCCCGCCGCGAGCTCCTCGAGGAGCGCCGGAACGAGAAGAAGCGCGAGCTGCTGGCCGAGATCATGGTGGGCCAGCTGCGCCACGGCGTGGTCAAGAACATCACCGAGTTCGGCGCCTTCGTGGACCTGGACGGTCTGGACGGCCTGCTGCACATCACCGACATGAGCTGGGGCCGCATCAGCAACCCCCGCGAAATGGTTTCGGTTGGCCAGGAGATCGAAGTCGTCATTCTCGACATCAACCACGAGAAGGGCCACGTCTCCCTGGGCCTCAAGCAGAAGACGCAGAACCCCTGGACGGACATCGAGAAGAAGTTCCCCACGGGAAGCCGCCTGCGCGGCCGCGTGGTCAACGTGGCGCCCTACGGCGCCTTCGTGGAGCTCGAGCCCGGCGTCGAAGGCCTGGTCCACGTTTCCGAAATGTCCTGGACCAAGCGCGTCACCCGCGCCTCCGACCTGCTGGCCAATGGCCAGGAAGTGGACGTCGTGGTGCTCAGCGTCAATCCCGAGGACAAGAAGATCGCCCTGGGCATCCGGCAGACCGAGGAGAATCCCTGGGACGGCGTCCGCGAGCGCTACCCCATCGGCAGCCGCGTGCACGGCAAGATCCGCAACTTCACGTCGTACGGCGCCTTCGTGGAGCTGACCGACGGGATCGACGGCATGATCCACGTGTCCGACATGTCGTGGACGCGCAAGATCAACCACCCCTCCGAGATCTTCAAGAAGGGCGACGAGGTTGACGCCGTGGTGCTCGAGGTCAATCCCGAGCAGCAGCGCATCAGCCTGGGCTTCAAGCAGGCCGCCGAGGATCCGTGGGCCTCGATCTCGACCCGCTACAAAGTGGGCCAGAAGATCAAGGGCACGGTCACCAAGCTCGCGTCGTTCGGCGCCTTCGTGCAGATCGAGGAAGGCATCGACGGCCTCGTGCACATCTCGCAGATCAGCGACCAGCGCGTGGAGAAGGTCAAGGACGTCCTTCGCGCCGGCCAGGAAGTCGAAGCCCGCATCGTGCGGATCGACGCCGTGGAGCGCAAGATCGGGCTGAGCATCAAGGCGGCGGTTCTGGCGGACGAGGACTTCCACGTCAGCGAGGACATGCTGCAGGGCCTGAAGGCGGCGGAGGACCTGGGCGGACTGGCCGGGGCTTTCGACGAGGCCTTCAACCTCAGCGACGAATGGAAGCCGGGCAAGAAGGGCGAGTAAGCCTTTCGCCGGCATGATGTGATTCCGTCCAAGGCGTCCGGTCCAAGCCGGACGCCTTGGGCTTTTCAAGGGAGGATGGGGAGCATGGCCAACGTGGTGGATGTGCTGCGCAGCCGCGGCTTGTTTGACGATATGACAAGCCAGGACCTGCCCAAGTTTTGCGAGAAGCCGGCCACCGTCTATGCCGGGTTCGATCCGACCAGCAGCAGCCTGCAGGTCGGCAATTTCGTGACGATCATGGGCCTGGCCCATTTCCAGCGGTGCGGCCACAAGCCGGTGGCCCTGGTGGGCGGCGCCACGGGCATGATCGGCGATCCGAGCGGCAAATCGGCCGAGCGCAACCTGCTGACCCCCGAACAGGTCGAGCAGAACCTCGTCGGCATCAAGGAGAACCTGTCGCGGTTCCTGGATTTCGACCATCCGACGGCACCGGCGATCATCGTGAACAACCAGGACTGGATTTCCAAGTTCTCCTACATCGACTTCCTGCGCGAGGTCGGCAAGCATTTCCGCGTGAACGCCATGATGGCCCGCGAGTCGGTGCGCAAGCGCATGGACAGCGAGACCGGCATGAGCTACACGGAGTTCAGCTACCAGCTCATCCAGGCCTACGATTTCCTGCATCTCTACCAGGCGCACGGCGTCCGCATCCAGATCGGCGGCTCCGACCAGTGGGGTAACATCACGGCGGGCACCGACCTGGTCCGCAAGCGCAGCGGCGAGGAGTCGTTCGGCCTCACGTTCCCGATCATCTGCGACAGCTCCGGGGCGAAGTTCGGCAAGTCCGAGGGGAACGCCATCTATCTGGATGCCAAGCGCACTTCCTACTACGACTTCTACCAGTTCTTCATCCGCACGGCCGATGCGGACGTGATCCGGTTCCTCAAGATCTTCACGTTCCTGCCGCTGCCGGAAATCGAGGAGCTGGCCAGCGAGCTTGAAAAGAACCCGGAAGCCCGGGTTCCCCACCGCAAGCTGGCCGAGGAGATGACCCGCTGCGTGCACGGGCCGCGCGGCCTGCGCATCGCCGAGGAGGCGAGCCGGGTGCTGTTTGGAGGCGAGCTGACGGGGCTGAGCGCCGACGAGCTGATGGCCATCTTCGCGAACGTGCCCAGCACCGAGCGGGCCCGCGAGGCGACCCGGGGCGCCCTGGTGGTGGACCTGGCCGTGGAGGCGGGCCTTTTCAAGAGCAAGGGCGAGGCGCGGCGGCTCATCGCCAGCGGGGGCCTGTACCTGAACGGGCGCCGCGTGGAGAAGCCCGAGGAGACGGTCGGGGCGGGCGACCTGATCGAGGACCGCATCATCGTGCTGCGCACCGGCAAGCGGAATTTCCATCTCGTCAAACTCATGGGGTGATGTGATATGCGCCTGGGCATCATCGGTATCGGCTTGATCGGCGGCTCCGCGGCCATGGACCTGAAGCGCGGCGGCTTTGTCGACGAGGTGACCGGCGTGGCGCGCCGGCAGGAGACGGCGGAGCAGGCGCTGCGGCTCGGGCTCGCGGACCGCATGGCGTCGCTGGAGGACACGGTCGACGGCTCGGACCTGATCATCGTGGCCGTCCCGGTGGATGCGGCCTTGGAGCTTTTGCCCCGGATCCTGGATCGGGTGACGGACCGCCAGGTGGTGACGGACATGTGCTCGACGAAGCGCACCCTGATGGCGTGCGTGGAAGGCCACCGCAACCGGGCCCGGTTCGTGGGCAGCCATCCGATGGCGGGCACGGAGTACTCCGGCCCTCTAGCGGCGCTTCCCGGGCTGTTCCGGGGTAAGACCGGCATTCTATGCGACACGGACAAGAGCGCCCCGGACGCCGTGGCGCGGGTGGAGGCCATGTACGGCGTGCTGGGCATGCGGCTGGTGCACATGGACGCCGCCCGGCATGACCTGCATACGGCGTATGTGTCGCACCTGTCGCACGTGGTCTCCTATGCGCTGGCGCTGACCGTGCTGGACAAGGAGCGCGACGAGAGCCAGATCTTCAACCTGGCGGGAGGCGGCTTCGCCTCGACCGCCCGGCTGGCCAAGAGCGGCGCGCCCATGTGGTCGCCCATTTTCCTGAACAACTCCGACCATGTGCTGGAAGCGCTGGACGCGTACCGCGACCATCTCACGGCCCTGCGCGAGGCCATCGCCCGTGGCGACGGGGCGGAGCTGAACCGCCTGATCGAGCGGGCCAACGATATCCGGCGCATTCTCGGGTAGCGCAAATAGCATTGCGGAAAAGGTCCTATTTCGCTACTAATAGTGGATTGCGATTTAATCAAAGGAGCGATATGAGCAAGATTCCGGTGGGCATCCAGTTGTACACGGTCCGGCAGGCGGCGGCCAAGGACTTCAAGGGCGTTCTCAAGCAGCTGGCCGAGATGGGATTCAAGGGCGTCGAATTCGCGGGCAACTACGGCAACCTGGAGCCGGCGGAGCTGGCGGCTTTCCTGAAGGAAACCGGGCTGAAGTGCTGCGGCCAGCATGTCGGGCCCGACTCCATCACGAACCCCGAGAGCAAGGCCTACGCCTATGCCAAGGCCCTGAACTGCCCGTACCTGACCACTAGTGGCGCGGGACAGGTCGAGAAGGACTGGCCCGGGGCCATTGAGACGTACCGCAAGTGCGGCGCGACGGCGAAAGCCAATGGCTGCGTCTTCACGTACCACAATCACGCCCAGGAGTTCATCAAGTTCGACGGCATCTACGCCGAGGACATGCTGTTCCAGAAGACCGACCCCGTCGAGGTCCAGGGCGAGCTGGACACGTATTGGATCCGCAAGGGCGGCCCCGATCCCGTGGCCTACATCGCCCAGTATCCCGGCCGCGTGCCGCAGATCCACCTGAAGGACATGCACCCCCTGACTTGCGCGTTCACCGAGGTCGGGACCGGCATCATGGACCTGAAGGCCATCTTCAAGGTCGGCAAGGAAGTCGGCGCCAAGTGGGTCATCGTGGAGCAGGACATCTGCCCCGGGCCCGAGCTGGACAGCGCTCTCGTGGCCATCACGAGCCTGAAGAAGGCCAAGCTCGCCTGAGCACGGACTCCTGGAGCGATGAACCCCGGCCCCTTCGCATCACCTGCGGCAAGGGCATCGCTCCTTTCCTCCGCCTCGAGACGGAGGCGCTGGGCTTTCCGGTGACCGAGGAAAGCGCCGGCGGCGTGGAGACCAGAGGCACGCTGCCGGACGCCCTTCGGTTGAATCTCCAGTTGCGCACCGCCCTGCGGGTGCTGTGGGAGATCGCCGTTTTCAACGTGCTGGAGCCCAAGCGGCTTTACGCGCTGGTGACGGAGCTGCCGTGGGAGAGATGGATCGCTCCGGATGGCTACGTGTGCGTCAACAGCTTCTGCCGGACGCCCTCCATCCGGGACACCCGTTTCGCGGGGCTGACGATCAAGGATGCCATCGTGGACCGGCTCCAGAAGGTCTTCGGCCGGCGTCCCGATTCGGGGAGCGACACGGGCCGCACCGTGGTTTTCCTGTACTGGCGCGACAACGAGGCCCGGCTTTACCTGGATACCTCGGGCGACAGCCTGTCCCGCCGCGGTTACCGCAAGGAGCCGATGAAGGCGCCGATGCAGGAGACCCTGGCGGCGGCGGTGATCCTGGCGACCGGCTGGGACCGCAAGGGGGCGTTCGTCAATCCCATGTGCGGCAGCGGCACGCTGGCCATCGAGGCCGCGCTGCTGGCGTCGAACCGCGCGCCCGGCCTGCTGCGGGACAACTTCGGCTTCATGCACATCCTGGGGTTTCCCCGGGAGGCCTGGGAGGCGCTGCGCCGCGAGGCGGAAAAGGCGATCCTGCCCTGGCCCGCGGAGCCGGTCGTTTACGCCAACGATCTCGACCCGGAGGCGGTGGAGGCGGCGCAGCGGAATGCCGCCAACGCCGGCGTAGCGGACGGCATCGAGTTCGGGGTCATGGATTTTTCCGAGACGCCCATGCCCGAGGCGGGCGGCGTGGTGGTCCTGAATCCTCCTTACGGGGAGCGGCTTGACGGGGAGACGGATCTCGAATACCTGTACCACGGGATCGGTGATTTCTTCAAGAAGCGCGGGCAGGGTTATATCGGATTCGTGTTCACCGGAAGCCCGGATCTTGGCAAGCGCGTGGGGCTTCGCACGCGGCGCAAGATTCCCTTTTTCAACAGCGAGATCGAGTGTCGTTTGCTGGAGTTCGAGCTGTATTCCGGCACCCGCCGGGCTTCCAAATTGAATCCGCCTCCGGACGCCGTTTGACGGGCGCCCGGCCCGGCGTCCCCGCCTTGATTTTGGAGTGCGGCGGCTTGACGCCGCTTTCCGACGGCCCGGCTTGACGGGCCGCCTGTGAGGACGGCCGGCGGCTCACGCTACGTCCGGGCAGCCGGCGTCAAGCCGCCGCAGGTTTTACTGAAAGGGGCATAGGTTTGAAAACGCGAAAATTGGGCAAAAACGGGTTTGAGGTGTCGGTGCTGGCCATGGGCGCCTGGCAGTTGGCGGACGACGCGTACTGGGGCCGGGGCGGGGATCCGGAGCGGACCGTGAAAGTGGCGCTGGACGCCGGCATCACCCTGTTCGACACGGCCGAGATGTATGCGGACGGGGAGTCCGAGAAGGCGCTGGGCAAGGCGCTGGGCAAGGACCGCGACCGGGCGCTGATCGCCTCCAAGGTTTTTTCGTCCCACTGCGCGCCGGCCGATGTCCGGAAGTCCTGCGAGGACAGCCTGCGCCGCCTGCGGACCGACCGGATCGACCTGTTCCAGATCCACTGGCCGGCGCGCGACGTGAAATTTTCCGACACCGCCGCGGAGCTCGTCAAGCTCCGCAAGGAGGGCAAGCTCCGCGCCATCGGTGTTTCTAATTTCGGTTCAAACGATTTGGACGAGTGGATGGACGCCGGGGAGGCGTGCTCCAACCAGATCGGCTACAACCTGGTGTTCCGCGCCCCCGAATACGAGATGATCCCGGCCTGCGTCCGGCACGGTCTCGGCATCCTGGTCTACATGCCGCTGCTGCAGGGCATCCTGACGGGGCGCTGGGACAAGGCGGAGGATA
>JBIIYJ010000190.1:0-10348 GCA_044346855.1 Kiritimatiellia bacterium | reverse complement strand
TTCGTCGAGGTCGGCAGGTATTTAATTTGGAGTGCGGCGGCTTGACGCCGCTTTCTGCTGCAGGACCCGCCCTGAGCCTGTCGAACAGGCCTGTTTTTGCTTGTCGGCTTGACGCGGCGCCTACCCGTTTGATGTCCTGTCGAGCTGGGCCCAACCAAAGCGGCGTCAAGCCGCCGCACTCCAAATCGGCTTCGCCGTCAGACAGGCGGAACCCCAACGAAAACGGCAATGCACACGCTCAGCCCGGCCACGTCTGCGGGCGGTTCCAGAAATCGTCGCCGCGGCCGCCGTAATAGCCTTCCAGGACGCGATCCAGCACGCGCGTGGTGCGGAGCGCCGTCTCGCCCGTGCTGGGACAAATCCCCTTCCCCAGCAACTGGTTGACGATGGTCTCGATCAGCGGCTGCTGGACGTGCGCCGGATTCAGGATGTCGAAAAGCTCGACCTCTTTCCCCTTCTCCAGCTTGATCGGCTCCTGGCCGAACGTGGAAAGCGTGATCCGCCCCTCCGTTCCCGAAAACACGATCGTCTCGTCATACTGCGCCGAGGCGAAATTCCAGCTCGCCGTCCCCAGCCCGCCCGACTCCAGCCGGAACTGCATGGTCACGCCGTCCTCGACCCGATACGCCGGCGACGCCGCATTCACGGCCGTCCCGGTCACGTCCTGCAGCGGGCCGGCAATATAGTCGAGGATATCCAGCGTGTGGCAGCCGATATCCATGAAAAGTCCGCCGCCCGACAGCTCCGCCTTCACCCGCCAGGGCAGATCGCCCGTCCGCGTGTGGGCGGGCGAGGCGGCGCGGTAGTACAGCCCGGTCAGCTTGCCGATGGCGCCGGACGAAACCAGCTCCCGCACCTTGAGGAACCGGGGAAGGCCGCGACGATAATAAGCCACGAACAGCGGCAGCTTGGCGGCCTTGAACGCCGCCACCATCGCCTCCGCCTCGGCGGTGTTGCGGGTCATCGGCTTCTCGACGTAGCACGGCTTGCCGGCCGCGCAGACCTTGAGCGCCAGTTCCAGGTGCGACCCCACGGGCGTGGCCACATACACCGCGTCCACGGCCGGATCCGCGATCAGGGCGTCCGCGTCGTCGTACCATTTCGGGACGCCGTGGCGTTTCGCATAATCCTCGGCCAGCTTCGCATCCCGCCGCATGACCGCCTCGAGGCGGCTGCCGGGAACCTTGGAAAACGCCGGCCCGCTCTTGACTTCGGTCACGTTCCCGCAACCGAGAATGCCCCAACGGATGATCGCCATACCCTGTCCCGCTCCTTCCTGTCGCTCAACCCGGTCCGGATTCAGCGCCCACTTTTTCCCACTCGTCGAAAATCGCCTCGGCCGCCTCCGGCCGGGTGCCGGGCCCCGCCTCGAACTGGGCGATGACACCGCCGCGCGGATCGTAAAAATGGCCGGCCACCCGCCGCACCGCCTCGCGCGCCACCCGGGGATCGGGGGACGTCAGGACGTGCTGCCGGTCGATCTCGCCCCAGAACGTGATCTTCCCCTTCACCCGCCTGGCCAGATCGCCCATGTCCATGCAGAACAGCTGCGAGTTGACCGCGTCCACCCCGATCTCGACCAGGTCGTCCATGATCTCGGCGATGTGGCCGTCGCTGTGCATGAACGCGAACTTGCCCCGGGCGTGCGCCAGGTCGCAATAGGCCTTGTACATCGGCTTGAACAGCGCGCGCCACACGGGCGGCGGAATCAGCAGCTGGAGCTGCGATCCCCAGTCGTCCATGAAGCGAATCGCATCCACCTCCGTGGAGGCCCAGAATTCCACCTCGCGCAGATAGAAGTCGTGAATGACCTTCAGAAGGCCCAGCGTGTCGGGCCCCGGGTCCATGACATCCAGCATGGCGTTTTCCGAGCCGCGAAGGAACTGATGCCGCTCCCAGGGGCGCGGGCAGCAGCCGGCCAGCAGGAAGGCGGTCGAGTCGCCGCAGTCCCGTCGGACCGTCTCCCGAGCCGCCGACGCGCTCGCGGGCAGAGTCTCGTAAGGGGGCTTGACCTGCCGCCAGTCGGCCAGGTCGGGCAAAACCGGCTCGCGAACCTCCCCGTGGACGCCGGGCTGGATGTTATGGAACCGGCAGCCCCAGTCGTCCACATAGGTTCCTTGCGCGAACATCTCCCCGCGGACGCGCGAGGAAGGGGCGTAAACGTGGCGGGGATAGCCGAAATCGCCCGGAAAGCGCTTCCGGAGGGCGGCCAGCTCCTCCGGATACCGGGAGCCGAACCAGGGCAGCGTCCAGAGGTCGCGCGGGATGCGATCGGGCCGCTGAAAAGTCAGGCAGCGGGTGACGCGTTCGCGGGATGTCAGGGTCACGGCATGCGCTCCTACCTGGTTGCCGGCGCGTGCAGGGGCGCATCGCCGTATTTCGCCTGGAGGCGGTCCAGCTCGGCGTGCAGCCGCGCCTGGACGGCGGCCTGGGCCGGGTCGCCGTAAATGTTGCGCAGCTCGTTGGGGTCGTTCACGAGGTCGAACATTTCCCAATACGGGGAGAGGTGCGGCGGGCCGTTCTTGACCCCGCCCCAGGACACCGCCGCCGGATGGAAATAGACCAGCTTGTGAGTCGGGGTGCGCAGGCCGTAGTGGGCGCAGACGTTGTGGCCGCCGTGGTCCCAGTACCGATAATAGAACGTCGTCTGCCAGTCGGCCGGCTGCTTCCCGCGGAGCATGGCGCGGCCGGAGACGCCCTGCATCCCCGCGGGCGCCGGCACGCCGGCGAAGTCGAGCAGCGTCGGCGCGAAATCGAGGTTGGTGAGCAGTCCCTCGCGCACGGATCCGGCCTGGAGCTCGGCGGGATACCGCATCAGGAACGGCATGCGCACGGAGTGCTCGTAGATGAAGCGCTTGTCGTACCACCCGTGATCGCCGAGGAAAAAGCCCTGGTCGCTGGTGTAGATCACGATCGTGTTCGCGGCCTGGCCGGTCTTGTCGAGATAGTCGAGCAGGCGACCCACCGACGCATCCACGCTGGCGACGCAGCGCAGGTAATCCTTGATGTACCGCTGGTAGTTCCAGTTCTTCAGCGCCGCTCCGGCCAGCCCGGGCGGCGGGACGGCCTTGACGTCGGATTCGGCGAGATCGCCCATGATCCGCATACGGGCCGCCTCGGCGGCCGGGCGGCCGGCGTAATCGTCGTCGAACGTCTCGGGAAGCGGGATCTCCTCGTTCTCGTAAAGGTGCTTGTAGGCCTCCCCCGGCTCCCAGCGCCGGTGCGGCGCCTTGTGATGCACGCAGAGGAAAAAGGGCTGCTGCGGGGCGCGGCGGCCGGCGAGCCAGGCCAGGGCCCGGTCGGTGATGATGTCGCTGACGTATCCCTTCGTGGCCTCGATCCCGGACGGAGTCACAAGGTCCGGATCGTGGTAGCGGCCGTGGCCGGGCAGGAGCGCCCAGTCGTCGAAGCCCGCGGGGTCGGCCGGCACCGCGCCGGGCTTGCCGTTGTTCACCTGGTCCACGCAGTCGGTCACGCCGTGCCCGAGATGCCATTTGCCGAAGATGGCCGTGTTGTAGCCGGCCGCCTTGAGGCATTTCTGGAGCTGGACGGGGCGCCGGTTGTCGAGCGGCTGCCACTCGCGGACCCCGGTGAGGTGACCGTACTGGCTGGTGAGGATCGTGGCGCGGCTCGGGGTGCAGAGGGAGTTGGTGCAGAAGCAGTTGGCCAGCCGCACCCCGTCCTTCGCGAGCCGGTCGATCTGGGGGGTCTTGTTGATGCGGCTGCCGTAGGCGCTGATCGCATGGGCGGCATGGTCGTCGCTCATGATGAAGAGAATGTTCGGTTGCATGCGGTTCCTCCTGGCAGCCGTTTGAAAAATGATCCCCCGATCTTACGCTGAACGCGCCGCGCCGTCACGTGAAAGTGTGAGAAGAAAAACACGGCTCCAACATCCGCGAGTGGCCACCCCTGCACCCCCGGTATGTTCTGACGCCCTGCCTTTTTTTGGAGTGCAGCGGCTTGACGCCGCTTTCTCGCCGCGCCGTTCGCCCGACCTGCCGGGACAGGTGCTTGACGCCATCCGCGCCGTGAGGCCCCGTCAAGCCGGGGCCTTGGAAAGCGGCGTCAAGCCGCCGCACTCCAAATCGAAAAACAACCGATTAAAATTGCTTTTCGAGGCGCTTGGCCCTATCATTATCGGCCCTTTGTATTCATCCACCGGCTGATTGGAGTATGTTTTTGTGATTGCGACCTCGATGCTGACCAAACGCTTTGGAGCCGACATTCTCTTCGAGGATGTCAGCGTCAAGTTCACCCCCGGAAACTGCTACGGCCTGGTCGGGGCCAACGGCTCCGGAAAGTCGACGTTCGTCAAGATCCTGGCCGGGATCATGGACCCCAGCGCGGGCGAGGTCACCATCGGCCGCAACTGCACCCTGGGCTACCTGCGGCAGGATCACGCCGAATTCGACGGAGTGCCCATCCTCGAGGCCGTCTACATGGGCAACAAGGCACTCTGGGAGCTGCACCGCGAGCGGGAATCGCTCTATGCCCGCGACGACCTGACCGACGCCGAGCACGACCGCTGCGGCGAGATCGAGCACGACTTCGGCCAGGCCGGCGGCTACACGATGGAAGCCGACGCCGCCAAGCTGCTGGCCGGACTGGGTTTCACGGAAGACGTTTTCTCGAAGGAAATGCGGACGCTCCAGGGCGGCTTCAAGCTCCGGGTCCTGCTGGCCCAGGTCCTGTTCGCCCACCCCGACGTGCTTCTCCTCGACGAGCCCACCAATCACCTGGACATGGAGTCCATCGAATGGCTGGTGGACCTGCTCTCGCGCTACGAGGGCACGGTCATCGTCATCTCGCATGACCGCTTCTTCCTCAACCAGGTGTGCACCCACATCGCCGACCTGGACTACCACGAGATCCGGATGTTCACCGGCAATTACGACGATTTCGTGATCGCCAGCCTGGAGGCGCGGGAGCAGCGGGACAAGGCGAACGAGAAGATGGAGAAGCAGATCCACGACCTCAAGGCCTTTATCAGCCGCTTCAGCGCCAACGCCTCCAAGTCGAAGCAGGCCACCTCCCGGCAGAAGCTGCTGGGGAAGATTGAACTGAACGAGGTCAAGCCCAGCTCCCGCGTCTCGCCCTACATCCTCTTCAACACGAAGAAGCGGCTGGGCGACAAGGTGATCGAGGTCGAGTCCATCTCGAAGGCGTACGACACCCCCCTGTTCAAGAAATTCTCGTGCAAGATCGGGGCGGGCGAAAAGGTCGCGATCATCGGGAAAAACGGGGTCGGCAAGACCACGCTCCTGAAAATCCTGTGCGGGCTCCAGGCGCCTGACAAGGGAAAGGTCTCCTTCGGCGAGACGGTCCAGTTCGCCCTGTTCCCGCAGGATCCGGAGGAGATTCTCGAGCCCGACATGCAGGCGCTCGACTGGCTGGGCAAGTTCGACAAGGCCAAGACGGAGACGGAGCTACGCTCCTTCATGGGGCGGATGCTGTTCAGCAAGGACGATGTGTTCAAGAAGATCCGGGTCCTGAGCGGCGGCGAGAAGGCCCGGCTCATCCTGGCCAAGATGATGCTCGAAGGCGGCAACGTGCTGGTCCTTGACGAGCCCACCAATCACCTGGACCTGGAATCGATCGAGGCGCTGAACTTCGCCCTGTCAAAGGCCGATGGCACGCTCGTCTTTGTGTCCCACGACCATCGGCTGGTGGGCTCGCTTGCCACCCGGATCCTGGAGTTCAAGGACAACACGATCATCGATCGTACCGGTCCGGCGGCTTAATCTTCACGAGTGAAGGTCCGCCACGGGGAGCGGGGCTGCCAGGCGCCGCCAATTGAATTGCGGACGGACCAGCGGTAGGTGCCGGCTGGAAATGCGGAGGCCGGGGCTTTCCAGAAACCCTGGGTCGTCACGGTCACGAGCCGGCTGGTATGGGCCTTGAAGCGGCCGGCCGCAGCATCGTAACGCTGGACGCGAAGTTCGCTCAGGGCGACCGGCGGCGGGGCCCACCACCAGAACGACAGAGCCTTGCCAGCCGACAACACGGCGTTCTCAGCCGGAATGGTCCTCCTGCGAATCAACGCCTCCAGGGCGTCCTTGGGCGCAGCCGGTCGGGCAGTCGAGCAAAGCCCCCAATGCGCGCCGACTCCACCCTCCCCCTTCCAAGCCTCGTCGAACAGCTCAAAGGCGAAATAGCTGATCGAGTTGGAATGGGCCAGACTGTCGAACGCCAGCCAGAACGCTTCCTGGTTAGCCTCGCCCGGCACCGCGCCTCCGTTAGCGGGGCCAGAGGACGGCCAGCCGGTTTCCCCCACCACCACCGGAAGACCGGGGTACAAGGCCCGGATTTCCTCGACGCGGTCGGCCACGAAACGGGCAGCCTGGTCGACCGGCACAGGCGGGGTTTCCCAGAAGGGATGGCAGTGGACGAGAATGTAATCAACCTCAGCAACGAGAGCCGGCCGGTCCTTCCACACATGCCAGGGCTCCGCGGTGGAGACGGGAATGTCCGTGGCCGCCCGGACCTGTCGCAGGTAGGCGACCAGCTTGTCCTGCGAGACCAGGCCGAACAGCTGGCTTTCGTTGCCGACGATGAGGCCCTTCGTCGTGGCGTCCCGCCGGGCGGCGATCGCGATCAAGCGCTGGACCTGCTCGGCGTCGGAGGCGTCGTTGCCGCCCAGGTAAGCGGCGGGATAGCAGGCCAGTCCAAGATCGGCGCAGATGACCGGAATGCCCTTCAGCGTCCGCTCGTTGCCGTACATCCGGACGGCGGAGGCGGCCCGTTGGGCGAACAGAAGGTCCTCGCGGAGTTGCGCCCGGGTCGGATAGACCCCTGTTTCGGGGCTCTGCCCATTGCGGAAGGGCCCGTAGCAGACGCCCCGAAGGGGCTTTTCGGCGGCCTGCGCTGCCGCCAGCGCGAACATGAGAAGGATTGGCAAAAGGCTCAACCGCCTGGCTTTAGTAAAAACGGGAACACCGCCCTCACGACGGAAAATGAGTCTCATGAAAAAGCCTCCCGTGTGAACGTAAATACCACAGTATGATCCATAGTCACATGATCGGAGATTATTGGCAAGTTGGAAGCGTTCAGAGGACGGGCGCATTGCAGTTTAGTCGGGTTATGCCAGTCTAGTGCGTGGCAGATTTGGAGTGCGGCGGCTTGACGCCGCTTTGGCTGGCATCGATTGGAAGCGACCTCAACGGCCAGGCGCCGCGTCAAGCCGACACGCTCAGGCAGCCCTATCGAAGAGCGCAGGGCAGCCACATCTCAGAAAGCGGCGTCAAGCCGCCGCACTCCAAATTTAGGATCTGTCGACCCCGACAAAACAGCAATGCGCCGCTCAGAGAACCTTCCAGGGGGGGGTGTTTTCATAATAGCGCACGTCAACCCCCGGGAAACGGGCCTGGAGCTTCGCGGCCAGGAGCCGCATGGCGTCCATTTCCAGGGCATGGTGCATGGCATCGATGACGGCCCACCCCTGGGCGCGGGCCAGCCGCACCACGCCGTCGATGACGTCCCCGCCCATCACAACATCGAACCCCAAAGGCGACGGACAAACCGGCCCGCCGTACCCCTGACACAAGCCTCCCCAGGGGACGGCCACGCGCGAAACCACCCGGTCGGGGTCGCCGTCGAACCGCACGAAAGGCAGCCCGAGCTTCGCCTTCACCTCGGCGATCAACTCGCGCAAAGTACGGGGCGGCATCGTCACCACCGGCACGCCCCGCGACCAATCGATGGCATGCCCCTCCCAACCCAGGCGCGCAAAGAGCGCATGGGGCATGCCCCAGGCGGCCTTGTCGATGTTCGAATGCATCTGGTGGATCGCGATCCCGTGCGAGCCGGTGATCTCCTTGAACTGCCGGTTGACCTGGATCTCCTCCGTCTTCGGCAGCAGCCCCCAGACAAAACGCTCCGGCATCTCGAAGATGACGCGCTCGTGGGTGATACCCAGCGTCAGGCCGCGGGCCGCCATGTCCTGCAGGATATCCAGCGTGATCCACCAGGCCACGGCAATTCCCGTCACGGGCGTCTCGGCGGCGCCGAAAAGGTAGACGTTCTCCCAGGCGGTGGAGGGATTGGGCGCGATTTCGAAAATGTAATCAACGACTTCCCGAGACGCGATCTGACTGGCTTTCATCCGTTCTCCCCTTTCCTCATGGCACAGGCCCCGCGCCGGACCGCTCCGCGAAATCACGGCTTCCCCAATCATAGGTCTCGGCCCGGCCAAAGAAATAATAATCCGCCAGGCTTCCGGCGCGGCAGTCGGCCAGTTCCCGCGCCAGGGCTTTCTCCAGGTCGTCCCAGCCCAGCAGAAGGGTGTACCGTCCCGCCAGCAACCGGCAGCGGTCCGCATCCTTGAAATGCTCCCGGACCTGCCGGACCCAGCCCAGGCTCAACTCCAGCGCCATGACCGCAACGTCGTTCCGGTCGGCGAAAAGGGCCCGCATGGCCGTGCCCCGGGCCGCCCACGCCCCCGCCATGCCCCGCAACCCCAGGACGTCCCTCCGCCAAACCGCATACAAGGCCGGATTCCGCGGACTGCTCTCGGGAAGGTCCCGCCAGTCACCTGCGAGGCGATACAGTTCATCCAGCAGGTTCTCCAGTCCGAAACCCTCCCCCGTTTCCGTGGGATAGCGCACCGGAATCCCCTCCAGTTGCGTGAGCCACCGGCCAAAGCCTTCGGTCTGGCGGGGCAGGTTTTTCCAATGGAACAGGGTCTGCAGCCCGGCCAGCCGTTCAGGGGTTCCCCCCACGGCGCACAGCCACTGCGGCTGGAGGAAATTCTGCTTGTTGCCGGTCAGGAAACAGCCGATCCGCTGGAACGACTGACAGGCGGCCCGGACGGCGCCATCCAGCACGGGGGCGGGAACGCCGAACAGGGCGGCCCGTTCGGCCGATCCATCGGCCCAATGGCCCGAGAGCGTCGCGAACCAGTCCCGGTCGCGTTCGACCTGAAGGACCGGCGTTTCTCCGGGCTGGACGAACGGGGCGCCGTAGAGGTCCACGGGATGACTGGTGAAGCCGGGGCAGCCGAGGCGTCGGATTTCATCCCGGATGCCGGCGGCCAGGGCGGTGTCGTGGCAGCCGAAGGGCTGGTAGTTGCTGATCCAGAATTCCGGAACAACATGATTTGCGCCGCACGTCTCCACCCAGCGGAGGAATTCCGGGTCGGGCTTGCGGTGAACCAGGAACTCCCAGGTGTATTTGACGGTGAAGAGGCACTCGCCTTCGTAGGCGTCCATCACGTTAGCCTTCATCGCGGCGGGATCCGAGACCCAGCCCCTGAAAAACAGCAAAGGGCGGTGGCGGCTGTCGTGGATGCCCGCCACGATGGCGTCGCGGGCGAAGGAGGCGCGGCAGTCAACCGCCACATTTTCGCTGGCCTCCCCGTGGATGCCGGCCAGCTCGGGATAGGTGTCGCACAGCAGGCGGACGCAATGGCGGGTGTAGGCCACGGCCAGCGGCGGCGGGACAAAGGCTTTGGCGTTGGTGGGCCGGATGCCGTGCCGCTCGGCGAACGCATCCGGCACATAGCAGGTGTGGAACAGGACGACGGGCTGCAGGCCCGTGGCGCGAGCGGTTTCAAAAAGCCAGTGGTAATGGTCCTGGCGGCGGCGCAGCTCGTCATCCGGCAGCACCCTCGCCTCGGGGTACTCCGCCAGGTCCACCATGAACGGGAACGGGTGCGTGTTGGCCAGCACCCAGGTGTTCAGCCCCGCTTCGCGGAGCGCCTCGAAATAGCGGACCATGCCGGCCCGGTCGTAAAACCAGCCGCTGTGCGCCGCCATGTGCTTCTCGTCGTAGCCCCGGGGCGTCACGCAGGAGACGGGATTCCACTGCCAGAGTCCGGCAAACCGGAACGGCGCCAGGGCGGAGGGCGTCATCGGGCCAACCCCCGCGCTTCCGCGGCGGCATCGATCAGGGCACGGACATTCTCGATTTTCGCGTAGGCCGGGATGCAGTTCCCGCTTGTCAGCACATAGCCCCCGCCCGGGGCCCCCACCGCCACGGCCTCGCGAACGGCGGCCTTCACCTGGTCCGGGGTGCCGGAGGCCAGCAGGTCCACGCTGATGTTGCCCAGGACGCAGGCGCGGCCCTTCAGGACGCGCTTGGCCTCGGCCAGGCTCATCGCCTCCGGCTCGATGGGATGAATGCCGGACATGCCCAGGCCCAGCAGGTCGTCAAGAACCGGGAACAGGTTGCCGTCGGAATGGAAAACCCAGGGGATGGCGATCGCCTCGGCCGCCGGCTTGATCCGGGGGATGATGAACTCGCGGAGGATGTCCGGACTGAACATGGGGCCGGTCTTGAAGGCGAAGTCGTCGAAGCACCAGATGAAATCGAAACCCAGTTCACAGAAAATCTCCACGGTCCGCCGGGCGAA